>JBJTNB010000157.1:0-4539 GCA_046073845.1 Micrococcales bacterium | reverse complement strand
GGCACCCAGCAGACCAGGCTGCGGCCGCCGAGCTCGAAGGTCTGAACTGATCCGAGGGCTGATTTTTGGCTCATGCCGCAAGTGAACCACATCTGGGAATAAAGCACGTTCGTCAGGGTTCTGTTTGACAGGGGAAACCCGTGTACTCAAAGGAGAGCATCATGGCTAAAAAGATTCGCGACACCGAGACTCAGCTCAAGCGACTTCGCGTTTACAACATCGTGGCCGGTATTGCCCACGCGGGTCAGGCAATCGCGATGGCCGTGATCATCACCGCTCTCAAGGCACAGGCCGAATTTGGCGTTACAGCCGACTACATGGCAGGCCCTCCGGGTTCTCCGATTCCGCCAGAGCGCGTTCACCTATTCGACGTAAACATGGGTTTCGCACTCGTCGGCTTCTTGGGCCTCAGCGCACTATTTCACTTCTTGATTGCAAGCCCAATCTTCTTTGAGCGCTACAAGGCTGGGCTGCTTAAGAACCACAACTACTTCAGATGGACCGAGTACTCGCTCAGCGCATCGATCATGATCTTCTTGATCGCTCAGCTAACCGGTGTTACCGACATCAATGCGTTAGTTGCAATCTTTGCGTTGAACGCGGCGATGATTTTGTTCGGTGCACTTCAAGAGAAGTACGAACTGCCTGGCAACAACAAACTGCTGCCGTTCATCTTCGGTTCGATGGTTGGCATCGTGCCTTGGTTCAGCGTTTTCTTCATGGTGATTCAACCTGGTGCGACTCACGCGGGCAAGACTCCTGGTTTCGTAATCGGCATCATGGTTTCGATCTTCATCGCCTTCAACACCTTCGCAGTCAACCAGTGGTTGCAATACAAGAAGGTCGGCAAGTGGTCGAACTACTTGCAGGGCGAGCGCAGCTACATCACGCTCAGCTTGGTGGCTAAGACCGGTCTTGCGTGGCAGGTATTCAGCGGCGTTCTTGCACCGCTGCTAACCAAGTAAGTCGGGCTAGAGGCCTTCGCGCTGGCGGTAGATGGCCACGATTGCATTCGCGTGACCGTGACCCATGCCGTGCTCATCTTTTAGAAACGCGACCTGCTCCATGTGTTTCTTGTCACGAACTTTCTTGAGCAAATTCATCCAGTGATCAATCGGATGCCCGTACTTCTTTTCGATCGAAGGAAAGTACGAGGCTGGCCCAGTTAGTTTTTCTGCCATAGGTGCGTCCTAGTTGATTTCACCTTTGACCACGAAGAACGAACCACGGATTTCACCCGCGAGCTTCGACTTCATGCGCGCAAACTTGAATTTGCCTTCGAGTTCGGCAGGAACATCCATGCCGAGGCAGAGCTTGAAACCGACCGCGCGCTTTCCGCCAGCCTTGAGCGTGTAGAGCAAGTTCACGGCAAGGCCGTCGTCGTAAAACACGTACGACCAGCGCACGCCGTCAACCAAAAGTTCAGCAGCCTGAAGTGGCTTAGCGGCGAACTTGATGTCGCGTTCTTTCAACGCGGCATTCACTCGATCGATGATGGCCTTGCCCTCGCGTGGTCCGACCACCTCGAAGTCTGCGTCGTAGTGGTTCTTGAAGTAACGAGCCTCATTCGCGCGTAGCCCGGCTTGCGCTTCGGGGTGGGCAGACTTTTCGAGCCCTTTGGTTGAAACGTTCTTGAAGTCGACAATTTGTGCAGCCATGAAACGAGCATAAACGGGCGCGGCTGCAAATATGAAGGGAATAAAGCCTCGGATCTGGGGCTTGAGACTGTTATGACCAGTCCAGCAATGCCTCAGTTTGCCCCTGCCTCACGTCGTTCTTGGCTCGCACTGGCGGTGGTGCTCGGCGGCATGTTTATGGCCCTGATCGACGCAACCATCGTCAACGTGGCCCTGCCGTCTATCAGAACGAGCCTCGACGCAAGCGAATCCACGCTCTCGTGGATCATTTCGGGTTACGCACTCACTTTTGGTCTGGCCCTTATTCCTGCAGGTCGCTTGGGCGATCGATACGGACACAAATGGATTTACATAATCGGCTTAGTTTTGTTCACCGCGGCGAGTGCCTACTGCGGTTTCGCGCAGAATGATTTCGATATCGTGGTCGGTCGTGTGCTTCAGGGTCTTGCCGGCGGTATTTACGTGCCAGCAGTTGCCGCCTTTATTCAACTCTTGTTCCAGGGTCGCGAGCGCGGAAAGGCATTCGCAATCATGGGTTCGGTCATCGGAATCTCTAGCGCCCTCGGCGTTATCTCGGGCGGCCTAATCATCGAGGCGTTCGGTGCAGCCGAGGGTTGGCGCTGGGTGTTCTTTGTGAACTTGCCAATCGGTTTGATCGTGGCGTTCTTCGCAGTGCGACTGTTGCCAGGTGGCGACGCACACGCCGACAAAACTAATCGCATCGATTGGCTCGGTGTCGTTATTCTCAGCGCGTCACTCACCGCGATTTTGCTTCCGCTCATTCAGGGTCAGCAAGAAGGCTGGCCAGCTTGGACCTGGTGGACCATGGCCGCGGGAGCTCTCGGTGTTGTCGTGTTTGGTGCATGGCAGGTTCTGTTCACTCGTCGCGGCGGCTCGGCACTTGTGCCACCAAAGCTCTTCGTCCACGCGAGCTTCTCGCTCGGAACCGTGCTCGCCTTGGTGTACTTTGCCGGCTTCACCTCAATCTTCTTCACCCTGTCACTGTTCTGGCAGGCTGGCCTTGGTCACACCGCGCTCGAGTCAGGCTTCTTGACCCTGCCATTCGCCATCGGCACGGCCGTGTTCTCGTCGCAGAGTTCGAAGTGGGCAGCAAAAATCGGTCGCTCGGTTTTGGTAATCGGTGCGGCACTCATGGTGGTTGGCCTTGGCGGAATCTGGATCGTCATGAACAATGTTGCAATCGCAGACTTGAACAACTGGATGTTCTTGCCGTTCCTGCTAATCGCTGGCGCCGGCAACGGCTGCTTCCTAGCGCCTAACGTGCAGTTCATCGTTGCCACTGTCGAAAACTCTGAGGCAGGCGCAGCTAGCGGTGTGGTTCAAACCATGCAGCGCATGGGCACTGCAATAGGCGTGGCTGTAGTCGGATCAATCATCTTCAGTGCAATTCACAAAGACCAGATCCATGGCCCGGCAGATGTAGCTAAGCAGTTCAGCACTGGCGCGACTGGCGGAATGCTGATGGCAGTCATCATGGTGGCTGCCGCACTGTTGCTGGTCTTTGCCCTGCCACGCCGCATTCAGTTGCACGGCGCACCTCTCGCACCAGCAGCCGAGTAGTACACCTAGGCGGCGTTACCTAGAAGACCTGGGAATGCCGAGCCGAGGGCGATGATGATTGTCGAAATCGAGATCGCAATAAGTAGTAAGCCAAGAATTCGACTAACCACCATGAGCCCGGTTTCGCCAAGCAGTTTTTCGATTGGCGCGGCGGCCAACAAGAACAAGAAGGTCATTGCGGTAAGAGCCACAATGATGAGCGAATTAGCCGTCCAGGCGAAACCCGCTTCTGAGTTGCCAAGCGCAATCACGGTGGCGATAGCGCCAGGGCCAGCCATGAGCGGAATTGCTAGCGGCACGACGGCTGCCCCGGTAATCGAACCGGCCGGCTTCTCAAAGCCACGACCCATCGCCATCTTCCAACCGAATGCTGCAATCACGAGCGAACCCGCAATGCGGAATGCGTTAAGGTCAATGCTCAACGACTTCAAAATGATGTCACCCAAGAAGTATGCAATAAATAGTGTGACGCCCGAGATTATTGCCGTCTTGAGAGCGAGCCGTCGCCTCTGCGCCGCATCCATGCCGGCTGCAATCGCCAGAAAAACTGGAATGGCAGTAATCGGGTTTACGATCGCGAAAAGCGCGATCAGCGTTGTAACGTCGCTGTTCAACTTCATGATTCAAGTATGCGATGCAAATTGACTTGGACTTGCGGCCACTCGTCAACAATCACCGAGCAGTAGGGGGCTGTGCGCCTGCTGCCGTCGCGCACTTGCCGCTGGTTTCATAGCAGTCCTTCTAGCGTCGCTCCGATTACTTCACTGGATGCCGTATCGAGAATCGCGAAGTATTCGGCGCCTTCGCGCCCGAGTTTGCGTGCGAATTCGTTTTGCAAATCGGCTGCGGTCTGTGGCATCTGTGCTCCGCTGCCGACCCAGCGCCAGGTGTCTTCGTTCGGGCCGATGACATCCCAGAGGGGTGCGAAGTCACTCAATTCGAGCGGGCGCAGTGTGTCCCGCTGCCCCTGCAATTTGGTCATTTATTGAACGTGGTCAGGGTTCATGTAGAAGAGGTCCCAAAGGTGGCCGTCTAGGTCTTCGAAGCCCCAGCTCTGCATGAAACCCATGTCTTGGTAGTCGTTGACCTGCTTGGCGCCAAGGGCGAAGGCCTTTTCAGCGATTTCTTTGACGGCTTCTGGCGAAGCGCACGAGAACGAAAGAATCGCCTCGGTGGTGTCTCGCGGGGCGATCTTCTTGGTGATGAATCCTTCGAACTTCGAGTGCTCAAGCAGCATCACATAGATGTGCTCGCTGAAAAGGCCTTCGCCCTTGGCGCCAAGCAGGTCAACGACTACCAAGACATGGGTTTCATGCAGAGC
>JBJTNB010000156.1:0-5190 GCA_046073845.1 Micrococcales bacterium | reverse complement strand
ATTCACAACACTTCGCGATGCCGGCAAGATTCGTTACGCCGGCGCGAGCAACTTTTCAGGTGCTCGCCTGCTCGAAGCCTCGACGATCTCGAAGGCTAACGGGCTGATTGAGTTCGCCGCGCTGCAGAACCATTACAACCTGCTGGTGCGCGACGACTACGAAAACGACAGCGTTCCGGCGTTGACCCAGCTTGGCATCGAAGGCGTTCCGTACTTTGGCCTGGCCCGCGGCTTCTTGAGCGGCAAGTACCGCCCTGGCGTGAGCGTCGATTCGGTTCGCGCAGGTGGCGTAACCGACTACACCAACGACCATGGATGGGCGACGCTCGAGAAACTCGATCAAATCGCCGCCAACCACGGCACGAACGTGTCGGCCGTAGCGCTGGCTTGGGTTCGCCAGCAGCCAACCGTCGGTGTGCCAATTGCCAGCGCTCGAACGGTCGAGCAGTTACGCGAAATCATGGTTGAGGTCACGTTGACCACTGATGAATTGGCGTTTCTGGGCTAAATCTCGGGAATAGCCTCTCAGGCAGGGTGGTTAGGCTTTCTAGGCCGTCTAAAAGAGGATTCTCATGCACCGTCTTGCCAAACTCTCGCTTGCCAACCGCTCGGTTGTGGCGCTAATCACCATCATCATCGCCATTTTTGGCATGGTGAGCCTGGGCAGCCTGAAGCAGGAGCTGATTCCTTCGATCGAGACCCCGCAGGCCGCAATCGTGACGACCTACTTTGGTGCCTCGGCAGAGGTCATCGACAAACAGGTAAGCGAACCTATTGAGAATGCTGTGCGCCAGCAAAGCGGGCTGGTTTCATCGACCTCGACCTCGCAGAGCAACATCTCGATCGTTCGCGTCGAGTTCGAATACGGCACCACGACATCAAAGGTCAAAGAAGCCCTTAACTCAGCACTGACCGCCGTCACACTTCCGAAAGAGGCGACCGCAAAGATTTTGAGCGGTTCATTCGATTCTGTGCCGATTATCGTTCTCGGTGTCTCGGCATCCAATGGCGACAATGCCTCGATTAGCAAGACCATCAATTCTGTCGCGCAGGCGCAGTTCAGTTCGATTGCAGGCGTGAGCGCTGTCACCGTTTCGGGTATCGACGAAAAACGTGTCAACCTGAAGTTCAACCAGGCCAAGCTGTTCTCTAACGGACTAAGTCAGCAGTCAGTTCTCACCGTGCTTCAGTCGAATGGCTTTGTAATTCCTGCAGGCACCCTGACCGACGCTAAGGGCTCAATCTCTGTCGAGGTTGGCACTCCGGTCAACAGTCTGAGTGATTTCGAAAACCTTCCGCTAATCGGCAGCGCCACAACCGTGACGCCAGGGGCAGGTACCAAGCTTCCAAACGGCATGACCATTCCAGGCGCGCCGACCGTGAGCACCAAGGTGAGCGCGCTACGCCTCAAGGATGTCGCCACCGTCACCTACGAGAACGCACCGGTGACCTCGATCGCCCGTGTGAACGGTAAGCCATCGCTCGCGATTTCGATCACCAAGACCCAGGATGCCAACACCGTGAGCGTTTCACACGCGGTGCAGGCTCAGCTGGCCGACTTCAAGAAGAAGCTCGGTGCAGTTTCGGTGACCACCGTGTTCGACCAGGCGCCATACGTAGAGAAGTCACTCGAAAACCTCTCGACCGAGGGTTTGCTTGGCCTCAGCTTTGCGGTCATCGTGATTCTGCTATTCCTACTTTCGGTGCGCTCTACGCTGGTCACCGCAATCTCAATTCCAACCTCGGTTCTGATCACCTTCATAGGGCTCGGCTTCTTTGGCTACTCACTGAACCTGTTCACGCTATCGGCGCTCACCATCGCAATCGGTCGAGTGGTCGATGACTCGATCGTGGTTATCGAAAACATCAACCGACACCTCTCTTATGGTGAGCCGAAGCGTAAGGCTGTGCTCCGCGCCGTTCGCGAAGTTTCGACGGCCATTAGTGCCGCGACCATCACCACGGTCGCAGTGTTCTTGCCAATCACCTTCGTTGGTGGCCTGATCGGCGAACTGTTCCGTCCGTTCGGATTCACCTTCGCGATTGCACTGGTTGCCTCGCTGTTCGTATCGCTGACCATCGTGCCAGTGCTCGCCTACTGGTTCCTCAAGGCTCCAGCTGCGGTCGACCACGCAACTGAAGCTGCGGCAGCCGCTCATGCAGAAAAGGTTCGCCACGAAGAAGAGGAACGCGAACGCAAGTCTTGGTTGCAGCGCGGCTACCTACCGATTCTCACCTGGACCCAGAAGCGTCCGAAGCTGACCATCCTGGCTTCGCTGCTGATCTTGATTCTCACCTTCGGTTCGAGCGCTTTGCTCAAGACCGACTTCCTTGGTTCGTCAGGTTCGAACTCATTCGTAATCAACCAGACCCTTCCGGCCGGAGCAACACTTGACCAGCAAGACAAGGCCGCTGCAAAGATCGAAACAATTCTGCTTTCGCACAAAGAGGTCAGCGTTGTTCAGACCAGCATCGGCTCTTCTGGTGATGGCCGTGTAGCCTTCGGTGCGTCAGCTGGCGGCACGAGCATCCAGGTAACCACCAAGGATGAGGGCAACGTTGCAGCCCTCCAGACCTCACTCACCGCCGAATTCGCCAAAGACGTGAGCCTCGGCGAGGTCAAGTTCGCCAGCGGCGGTGGCCCGGCTTTCGGCTCGTCGAGCACCATCGACGTAGAGATCACAGCTGCAGATGACACTGCGCTGAACAAGGCTGTCGCGGCTGTTCAAGCTGCGATGAGCGGTACCAAGAACGTGACCGAGATTACAAACTCGCTCGCCGAGAAGCAACGCACGCTGCGAGTCACCGTTGATCGCGTAGCTGCAGCCCGCCTAGGCCTTTCTGAGGCAGCGGTCGGCGGCATCGTGGCATCGACAATGGCACCTAGCCGCATTGGTTCGGTCAACATCGAAAACGTTTCGACAGGTCTCTACATGATCAAGTCGAGCTACCCAACCACTGCGGCAGCAGTTAGGACGATTTCGATTCCGTCAGCATCGGGCTCGGTATCGCTATCATCAATCGCAAAGGTCGAACAGGTTGAGGCACCCGTTTCGATTACCACCGAAAAGGGTGAGCGCACCGCGAAGGTTTCGCTGACTCCTAGCGGAAACAACCTCGGTGCAATTACTACTGACGTCACGGCCCGCCTGGCGAAGGTTTCGCTTCCAACTGGGGTGACAGCAAGCCTCGGTGGTGTTTCTCAGTCGCAAGCCGATTCGTTCAAGCAGTTGGGCATCGCACTTCTCGTAGCAATCGCAATCGTGTTCATCGTGATGGTGGCAACATTTGCTTCGATTGCTCAGCCGCTCATCCTGCTGATTTCGATTCCGTTCGCAGCAACCGGTGCAATCGGCCTGCTCTTGATCACCGACACCGCGCTTGGTGTATCGGCAATCATCGGTATGTTGCTGCTAGTTGGCGTGGTGGTCACCAACGCCATCGTGCTAATCGACCTGATCAACCAGTACCGCAAGAATGGCAAGCCAATTCAGCAAGCAATCATGGATGGCGCCCGTCAGCGTCTGCGACCAATTCTGATGACCGCAATCGCGACCATCTTTGCGCTCACCCCGATGGCCCTGGGCATCACCGGAAGCGGTGGATTCATCTCGCAGCCGCTCGCAATCGTGGTTATCGGTGGTTTGTTCTCATCGACCATCCTGACCTTGGTGATCGTGCCGGTGCTCTACTGGCTGGTTGAAGGTCGCAAGGAACGCAAGGGCACTCGCAAAGCGGCCAAAGCTGTTCGCAAGGCGGCAAAGGCCTAATCGGCTCGAAAGTAGAATTGGGAGGTCGCCTTGTCGGTGGCCTCCCATAACTTTTAGGTGTGATTGAAATAAGCGACAACCTGGTCTGGATCGACTGCGAAATGACCGGCCTCAACCCCGAGGTTGACTGCCTGGTCGAAATCGCGGTGGTCATCACCGACAGCGAACTAAACATTCTCGATGAAGGCATCGACATCGTCATCAAGCCAACCTCCGAGGGTTTGGCCAACATGAACGAATTCGTCACCAACATGCACACCACCAGCGGCCTGATCCACGAATTCGATTCAGGCGTTGCGCTAGCCGAGGCCGAGGCTCAGGTGCTCGAATACATTCAGCGCTTTGTGCCAGAGGCCAAAACGTCACCGCTCTGTGGCAACACCATCGGCACCGACCGAATGTTCATTGCTCGCTACATGCCTGCTGTTGATTCGCACCTGCACTATCGCAACATCGACGTCTCGAGCATTAAAGAGTTGAGCCGTCGCTGGTTCCCGCGCGTTTACTTCAACCTGCCTAAGAAGGCTGGCGAACACCGCGCTCTTGCCGACATCCTTGAGTCGATTCAAGAACTCAAGTACTACCGCAAGACAGTTCTTGTCGAGCAACCTGGCCCGACCAGCGAAGAAGCTAAGGCTGCTGCCGACTCGTTGGCTGTGTAACTCTTGAAATACGAGTTCCGCGGAAAGGTCTATCGCTGGCCCGCGAACCCGGCCTTTTTCTTGGTCGAAGTTCCAAAGAAATACTTCAAAGAAATCTCCGAGGTTGGCGAGGTCAACCGGCGAGGTTGGGGTTCGGTTCGAGTACATGCACTTATCGGGCGCACATCATTCACGACCTCAATATTCCCGGATGCCGCTATTCAGACCTATGCCCTGCCACTGAAAAAGTCAGTTCGCGTGGCCGAGAAGTTCGAAGATGGTTCAACTGTTTTCGTGCAACTTGAATTGGTCGACTTTTAGAGCCTGTTATTTGTCGGCCCAGCGACGCACAGTCGCGAAGGATCCGTCGAGGGCTGCCAGGTAAGCGGCCTGAACCTCTGCCGCAGAAACGGTCAGCCCGGCGTGAGTGAGATTACGCGTGGCGCAGGCATCCTCGATGAGTTCTACCTTGAAGCCGAGGTCACTCGCGGCGCGAACAGTCGTGTCGATGCACATGTGGGTCATCATGCCAACAACTGTTAGGTCGGTGACCTCGAGTGAATTCAACAGCTCGAGCAAGTTCGTTTCGCGGAACGAGTTTGGAAAATGCTTCACAATCAGCTGCTCACGCTCGGACGGGGTCAGACTCTCATGAACTTCAGCGCCGGTCGTGCCAGGCAAAAAGAATGTGGAGTTCGGCTTGGTCGCAATGTGTTGCACGGTGATGACAGGGTGGCCGGCAGCCACAAAGGACTCTTTGACCTTCACCGCCACGCTTG
>JBJTNB010000155.1:0-10451 GCA_046073845.1 Micrococcales bacterium | reverse complement strand
TTGGCAACGATGAAGCGAAGTGCAATCGTTGAAAACATCAACGCCATGCCAATGATCAGACCGAGGTCGGCATTGAACGGTGCCAAGGTGGCCCAAATCGCAGGCGCGATCATCAGGTGCGGAAGAAATGAAGAGAAGTTTGGCAGTTGCCACTCTGAGTAGCCCACGTGGTCGTTCATGCTTTTTAGACTACGCTCAATCGTTGTGAAAGAAGTCCCAGTCTTAATTGTGACCACCACCGAGGTGCCTGAATACGCGCATCCTGGTGACGCTGGCGCAGATTTGCGTTCAACCGAGGCTCTAGTGATTCCAGCAGGCGAGCGCCGAACTGTCGGCACCGGTATTGCCATCGCGTTGCCCGATGGCTATGTCGGCTTGGTTCACCCTCGTTCAGGGCTATCGGCCAAGTTTGGGATCACCGTTTTGAACGCTCCAGGCACCGTAGATGCTGCCTACCGCGGCGAGATTAAGGTGACTCTTTTGAACACTGACAAGACCAACGATTTCGAGATTAAGGTCGGCGACCGTATTGCTCAGCTAGTAATTCAACAGGTCGAAGCGGCAAAGTGGATTCGCGTCGAACAACTTCCTGACAGTCACCGCGGCGAAGGCGGCTTCGGTTCAACCGGAGTCAAGTAATCGTGGCTGAGTTCGGCGAAATCGGGCCTTTTGATTCAGAGGCCCTAGGCGCTGTAAAGCCCTACGTGGATTTTGGTTCTATTCGCATTGAACCGCGCCAGGATGTTTCAATTTCTGTCGAAATAGATCAACAGAGCGGGCGAGTGCTGTTCATCACTCTCGATTGCAACGGCTCGAAACTTCAACTTATGGCTATCGCGGCACCGAAGTCCGATGGCATATGGACAGAGGTTCGCCATTCAATAGCCGAGAGAATCCGACAGCAAGGTGGCGCGTGTGAGGAAACGGTCGGAGCACTGGGTGTTCAATTAGACGCGAAGCTCCCCTTGATTGATGAAGAAGGTCGCCCATCTGGCTATCGAATTGCTCGATTCGTTGGCTTTGACGGACCGCGATGGTGCCTACGTGGCGAAATCGGCGGCGCAGCTCTTGGCGATTTCCGTTCCGAAAACGAAATCGTGGACTTGTTCCGTTCTGTAATAGTTCACCGCGGCGACGAGCCTTTACCACCTAACGAACCACTTCCACTGAAAGTACCAACTGGTTCAGTAGTTCCTCCTGGCGTAAAACAGGCATGAGTGAGCAACGTAAAGCGATAGCCGCAAAGCTGGGTATCCGCGAAACCGAAAACGGTCACGAACTCGACCATCGTTCACTACTTTCAAACATCGGCGGCTGGCACGGCATCCTCGAATCGGTCGTGCCTGGTTTTGCATTCGTAGTTGTATTTGCAATTTGGCAGCAGCAGATTGCCGCTGTGATTGTTGGCGTCATTGCTTCCGTCGGATTCATCACAGCCAGGGCCGTTCGTAGGCAGAGTCTTATCAATGCGCTGGTTGGGCTATCGGGTATTGCCCTAGCGGCATTTCTTGCCCTGAGATCAGGAGGTTCAGGCCGTGACTATTTCTTAACCGGTTTCGTGACAAACAGCGTTTACGGCACAGTTCTGCTGCTATCTGTGTTGGTCAGGTTTCCGATTTTTGGTCTAATTGTGGGATTTGCTCTCGGTGAGAAGTTGGCTTGGCGTAAAAACCGCTACGAAATGCGCGTTTTTACCAGTGCCACGCTCATTGCGACGGCGGTTTTCGCCATTCGTTTAGCCGTGCAATTACCGCTGTACTTCGCCAACCAGCTAGAAGCGTTGGCTATAGCCAAACTGATTCTTGGCTTGCCGCTCTATGCCACGGCACTTTGGATCGACTGGATGCTCATTCGTACCGTATTGGCGAAGCGCAGTGCATTAAATCCTCCCAAGAACTAGCAATTTGCTGTCAAACAGCGGCAGGGTCGTGGTTTCGTCTGGTAATTTTTAGGAAGGCACCAGCACTGAATAAGGACAACGCATGTCACAGGTAAATAGCTTCAATTCGGCCGCAGCATTGAACGTGGGCGATAAGTCCTACAAGATCTTCCGCCTCGACTCAGTAAACGCTAAGACGCTTCCGTACAGCCTCAAGATTCTGCTTGAGAACCTGCTTCGAACCGAGGATGGCACCAACATCACCGCAGACCACATCAACGCTCTGGTCAACTGGGATGCAAAGGCAGAACCAGACACCGAAATTCAGTTCACTCCGGCCCGCGTAATCATGCAGGACTTCACCGGAGTGCCTTGTGTCGTCGACCTAGCAACCATGCGCGAAGCTGTTGCCGAACTCGGCGGAGACCCGAAGCGAATTAACCCTCTTGCACCAGCCGAATTGGTAATCGACCACTCGGTGGTTATCGACGTAGCTGGTAGCGCCGACGCGTTTGAGAAGAATGTTGAGTTCGAGTACCAGCGCAACGGTGAGCGATACCAGTTCCTTCGTTGGGGCCAAACTGCGTTTGATGACTTCAAGGTTGTTCCACCAGGCACCGGAATCGTGCACCAGGTAAACATCGAATACCTCGCCCGCACGGTTATGACTCGCGAAGTAAATGGCGAGCTGCAGGCTTACCCTGACAGTTGCGTCGGTACCGATTCGCACACCACCATGGTCAATGGTCTTGGTGTGCTCGGTTGGGGCGTTGGCGGAATCGAAGCCGAGGCGGCAATGCTCGGTCAGCCAGTATCGATGTTGATTCCAAAGGTTGTTGGGTTCAAGCTGACCGGTTCGATCCCAATGGGTGTTACGGCTACAGACGTCGTACTGACAATCACCGAAAACTTGCGTAAGCACGGTGTGGTTGGCAAGTTCGTTGAGTTCTACGGCGAGGGTGTTTCGTCGGTGCCATTGGCTAACCGCGCCACCATCGGCAATATGTCGCCTGAGTTCGGTTCGACCGTTGCGATCTTCCCAATTGATGATGTGACACTCGACTACCTACGAATCACTGGCCGTAGCCAAGAGCAGATTGACCTAGTAGAGGCTTACACCAAGGCTCAGGGGCTTTGGCACGACTCGTCAATTGAGCCTCGCTACAGCGAATACCTCGAGCTCGACCTTTCAACAGTCGTTCCGTCGATCGCCGGCCCTAAGCGCCCGCAGGACCGCATTGAACTGTCTAAGGCCAAAGAGTCTTTCGAGGCCGCGTTGCCGACTTACTCGAGCGACCGCAACAAGCCAACTGCCGTCGCGGGTGAGAGCTACACGATCGACAACGGTTATGTCAGCATCGCGTCGATTACCTCGTGTACAAACACTTCGAACCCTTCGGTGATGCTCGCAGCGGGCATCCTTGCAAAGAAGGCCGTAGCAAAGGGTCTGAAGGCAAAGCCATGGGTGAAGACCTCGCTTGCACCTGGCTCAAAGGTTGTTACTGAGTACTACGC
This sequence comes from Micrococcales bacterium, assembly GCA_046073845.1. Classification (GTDB taxonomy): domain Bacteria; phylum Actinomycetota; class Actinomycetes; order Actinomycetales; family Microbacteriaceae; genus Rhodoluna. Next base: position 7,057 of record JBJTNB010000155.1, on the reverse strand, counting down.
GAAGGCTGGCTTGACTGAATCGCTTGACGCGCTTGGTTTCAACTTGGTCGGATACGGTTGCACCACTTGCATCGGCAACTCTGGCCCGCTCGATGAGCACATCTCAGCTGCAATCAACGAGAACGATCTTGCGGTGACAGCAGTGCTTTCGGGTAATCGAAACTTCGAGGGTCGAATCAACCCAGACGTGAAGATGAACTACCTTGCGTCACCTCCGTTGGTAATCGCTTACTCGCTTGCCGGCACGATGGATTTCGATTTCGACCGCGACGCACTAGGCCAGGATGCTGCTGGAAACGACGTGTTCCTTGCCGACATCTGGCCAACTCCTGAAGAAGTTCAGCGCACGATCGACGAGTCGATCAACAGCGACATGTTCAAGACGCAATACGCAGGAGTTTTCGAAGGCGACGCGCGTTGGAAGGCAATTCCAACTCCGGTTGGCGCCACTTTCGAATGGGACGAGAAGTCGACTTACGTTCGCAAGGCGCCTTACTTCGATGGAATGGCAAAGACTCCTTCCCCTGTAAAAGACATTCACGCAGCTCGCGTGCTCGCGAAGTTGGGCGACTCGGTAACCACCGACCACATCAGCCCAGCCGGATCAATCAAGGCTGACTCACCAGCGGGTAAGTACTTGAGCGAGCGCGGTATTTCACGTGTTGACTTCAACTCTTACGGTTCGCGCCGTGGCAATCATGAGGTGATGATTCGCGGAACCTTCGCAAACATCCGTTTGAAGAACCAGCTTCTCGATGGCATTGAGGGTGGATACACCCGTGACTTCACCAGTGCAGAGGCACCGCAGTCATTCATCTTTGACGCATCGGCCAACTACCAGGCAGCCGGAACCCCTTTGGTGATTCTTGGTGGTAAGGAGTACGGTTCTGGGTCTTCACGCGACTGGGCTGCAAAGGGCACTAGCCTGCTTGGCGTGCGCGCAGTAATCGTCGAGTCGTTTGAGCGCATTCACCGAAGCAACCTCATCGGTATGGGTGTTTTGCCGCTGCAGTTCCCGGCTGGCCAGACCGCTGACTCTCTTGGTCTAGATGGCACCGAAGTGTTCGAGATCACCGGTATCGAAGAGCTCAACAGCGGCAAGACTCCGAAGACCGTGCGCGTCATCGCAAACCCATCTGCCCACTCGTCAGCTGGCAAAACCGCTGTCGAATTTGACGCTGTCGTTCGCATCGACACACCGGGTGAGGCCGACTACTACCGCAACGGTGGAATCCTTCAGTACGTTCTTCGTAGTTTGGTTGCCTAAGTCACGACCATGAGCATTCTCAGCCGCATCGACGGCCCCGCAGATCTTGCGGGGTTGTCGCCGGTTGAACTCGAGCAGCTCGCAGGCGACATCCGCGCCTATCTCATCGAATCGGTTTCTAAAACCGGTGGGCACTTGGGGCCAAACCTTGGTGTCGTTGAGATCACAATGGCAATGCATCGAGTATTCCAGTCACCAAAAGACAGTTTTGTTTTCGACACCGGGCATCAAAGCTATGTGCACAAGCTACTAACCGGCCGCAAGGACTTTTCGCGGTTGCGTCAAAAAAACGGCATAGCCGGATACCCGCAGCGGTCTGAGAGCGAACACGACATCGTCGAATCGTCGCACGCTTCTTCGTCGTTGTCTTGGGCAGATGGAATCGCTAAGGCCTATCAGATCACCGGCCAGGATGACCGTCACGTGGTTGCACTTATCGGTGACGGCGCCCTAACAGGAGGTATGGCCTGGGAGGCACTCAACAACATCTCTCACGATAACAGTCGCCGCCTTGTCATTGTTGTCAACGACAACGGTCGTTCGTATGCACCGACCATCGGCGGTTTTGCACGAACCCTAAATGGAATTCGAACCCAGCAGTCGTATCGAAAGTTGTACCGCCTTAGTCGTGACGTGTTTGCCAAGTTCGGCCCACTCGGACGTATGGCGTGGAACATTGCTCGAGGCGCTGGCAAGGGTTTGTTCAACGCAACCACGCCAAAATCAATGTTTCCGAATCTTGATCTGAAGTACATTGGCCCAATTGACGGTCACAACCTTGAGCAACTTGAAACAGCACTCACGCAAGCGAAGAATTATGCTCATCCGGTGATCTTGCACGTCATCACACAGAAAGGTAAGGGCTATGACCCAGCCGTTCTGAATGAGGCTGATCAGTTCCATGCAGTCGGGCAAATCAACCCCGAAACTGGCGAGTCGCTAGAGGCTGCGTCAAATTCATGGACTTCGGTATTTGCAGACGAGATGGTTAAAAAAGGAAGCACAAACGAGCGCTTGGTTGCTATCACCGGTGCGATGCTCAACCCAGTTGGCTTTGGGGCCTTCGCGAAGAAGTTCCCTGAACGAACCTTTGATGTTGGCATTGCCGAACAGCATGCTGTGACCTCTGCCGCCGGAATGGCATTCGGGGGTTTGCATCCGGTTGTCGCTGTCTACGCGACATTTATGAACCGAGCGCTTGATCAAGTGCTAATGGATGTCGCCTTGCACAAAGAGGGTGTCACGTTCGTACTTGATCGGGCTGGTGTTACCGGCCCTGATGGCGCCAGTCACCATGGTCAGTGGGATCTAGCACTCTTCCAGGTCGTGCCTCACATCCGCATTGCATCGCCACGCGATGAAGCGCGTTTGCGCGAATTATTCGGCGAGGCCGTCTCGGTCGAAGATGCACCAACGATGCTGCGTTTCGGTAAAGGGTCGGTGGGAGCAAATCTTGAAGCCGTTCGACGCACCGCAGACGGAGTCGACATCCTTGTTGAATCGCCCGCCAAAGATGTATTGCTATTGCCGGTCGGTGCAATGGCGAAGACGGCACTCGAGGTTGCTGAGTTGCTCAAAGCCCAGGGGATTGGTTCAACTGTTGCAGACCCACGTTGGGTTGTGCCTGTCACCAAGAGCATCGTTGAACTTGCGCGCGATCACCGCTTAGTCGTTTCAATCGAGGATGGCGTGCGAGTCGGTGGCATCGGAACAAGAATTCGTCAAACTCTTCGCGCAGCCGGCGTTGACACGCCATTGAACGAGCTTGGCTTGCCTGATGAATTTCTGGAGCATGCATCGAGAGATGAAATCTTGAAGCGTGTTGGCCTAGACGCAAAGAGCATTGCGCAAGACATCGTTGCACAGGTGCTCGGGGCTAAAGTTCCTTATGCTCGGGCTCTTGATGAGCCTGCTGCTCGTCAGACTGAATCGCTTTAACCAGCGAATCGGTTACTAGCTCAATTTGCCAATTGCGCACACCGTACGACAACAACTCGGCCTTGAGCTGACCCTCGTCGACATCGCTGCGTTCAATCCACATTGCTTGGCGAACAGGTTCTGGCGAAATCAAGTTCTCAACAGGAAGTTGATTCACCTCGGCGAGTTCCGCTAGCAAAGTACGGGCAGCCGCAAGTCTCGCTGCCGCTTTTGGGAACTTGTTTGGCCAATTTCTATGGTTAGGGATTCCCGTTGCCGCCGTTCGCAGAGGTGGCAGGTCATGAGTCTCTAGTCCAAAAGCGATGGCGTCCCACCAGGTATCTAGGTAGTTACGCGAAGCTCGGCCGTGGAAGCCTTTGTCGTTTGCCAGAATTGGTCGAGTTTTTGGCAGTGTTTTGGCTACGTGGCTAATTGAGACATCAGGAATCAGGCGTCCGGGCGAGATGTCTAACTTGCGCCCAAGAGTCTCGCGGGCCTCCCAGAGGGCTTTGGCGACGGCCAGTCCGCGTTGATCTTTAACTTCGTGCAATCCGGTGGTTGTCCGCCACTTATCGGCTTTGGGGGGCTTTGGTGTGAATCCAACTAGTGCGGTGAATTCCTCGGCCGCCCACTCTGCTTTACCATTGGCCGCCAAATCACGCTGCACACCATCCATGACTTCGTGCATGACATCAACATCTAGAGCGGCGTAATCAAGCCAAGAGGCCTCTAAGGGGCGTTTGCTCCAGTCGACTGCTGAATGCTCTTTGGCGAGCTGCAGGTGAAGGTAGTGCTCTACTACAGCGCCCAGACCAACTCGCTCTAGACCATTTAGGCGGGAGCCAAGCTCGGTGTCGAAAATAGTCGTTGGCCGGAGCCCAATCTCTGCAAGGCAAGGCAGGTCTTGCGTTGCGGCATGCAAGATCCAAGTATCGCTAGCCAACAGCTCTGCCAAGTCTTCGAAAGGTCTCGAAGTGACTTCTGGAGCCAGAGCCGCGGGGTCAATCAAAAAGAGTTGAGAGTTACGCCTAGAAACCTGAATGAGATATGCGCGCTGAGAATATTTGAAGCCGGATGCACGTTCCGCGTCTATGGCAAAAGGCCCTTGGTGTGCTCTGAGATCGTCGATGGCTGCGTAAAGCTGTTCAGCAGTCTCAACCAAGACAACGTTGCGGCGAGGCTTGAGCAGTGGAGTTACTTCAACTTCTGACATGGACTAGACGAGGCGATCTAACTTCTCGACCCCAGGCGCAAGATTCAAATCTGACATTGAGCAAATTAAATTTTGCCACGCTTCGAAATGCTGGCCCATTTCTGCGCCATGTGGCGACCAGCTAGCTCTTAGTTCGATTTCAGCGTGCTGTTTTTCACTCGCAAGATCCCCGTGACCGGTGGAAATAATGCGCGTCGTGGTGCCTGCAAGCGCGCTGTGCGCTGAGCCAGAGAATTTAAGCGCATCTAGTAGCCATGCCCAAGTCAGCTCGGCGCTATCTTCTTGATCCCCGATGTCGGTTTCGAGCGGCGACCGTGCGTAGATCACAATACGAAAGCGAGTGGTCCAATTCTCTTGGGGTTCTGGTGACCAGAAAAGTACGAATCGCCCGGTACCTGCGGCAGTGTGTTCGTGATCCTTTTCGGTGCGTACTGAAGCTGCAAACGCGATCGAGCTTTCGGCAATTTCTTTCGGAGCTGGAATCTGCTGGATGTCTAGCTCAGACCGTTGAAATGCCATGCGTAGCGAGTGTTCGGCAGCCAAGAACTCTGGGCTTTGTTTGATTTCGTCGCTCACCAAGACAGGATATTGGCCAAGGGGGAGCGCTAGTTGCTGCCACGCCGATTTGCGACTAGGTAAAAATTATCGTCATCTTGGTGAACACTAGTAATCCACATGGAGTTGTCGAGAGTTCCAACACCGATCGCCATAGCCAATGCATTACAGGCAATCAGGGGTTCGGGTACTGATCGCGGTACGGTCAGCACGAGTTGCCCGATGTGTGGGGCGAGCTTTGAAGTCAAAGTGCGACCGGCTTCGACAAGAACGCGTTTGCCTTTGAGCCGAAGCACCTCATTTTCTACCGATGCGCTTTTGACGCGTGAGATTGGATACAGCCCCGGTTCGCCCTCATTGAAGATGGCAGGCCACTTTCCGGTGCGGCTCCAAATTTCGATCGGAACAAGTTTGGAAGCTCGATATTTCTCTGCCGTCGCGGTTACCGCATCGGTTATAACCACATCGGCCTGGCGCCGCAGAGTCATCAACAGGTCGCGATCATTAGGGTTTGAGAGAGTTTTGCTGGTGCCGTCTGGCCCTCGAGTTGCACCGTCTTGGCCTAAGACCATCGCCAGGCGAAAGCCTTCGAATGGTTCCAGATCAGGGCCCGTCATTACTGTTTCTCGGCAACCTGGCGTTTGATGCGGGCTAACATGCCACGGATGCCACGCATTCGAAGGGGCGATACCAACTTGGTAAGGCCAAGTAATTCAGGAAATTCATTGTCGAAGGTTAAGACTTCGTCGGGTGAGTGCCCGTCTAAGGCCTTGAAAAGGATGCTCGCAAACGCTCTTGTCGTGGGGGCCTCTTTTGGCGCAGTTAGGAACAGGCTGACTCGGTTTGCGTTGACTTCGACGAATAGGTAAACCGGTGATTGGCACTCTTCAACTCGCTCAAGCAGATCTGGGTGATCTACGTAACGCGAAGGTAGGTCAGGCAGTGCATCGGAATATTCCAGGAGAAGCTCCAAACGGTCTGCATTTGAGACCGAAGACAAGTCTTCAATCACGCCTTGAGCGCCGGCCGTAAGACTCATTAGACGAGCGCTGGTGTTCCGCGTTCCGGACCAGTGGCGATTGGAACCCTTACGAGAGAACCCCACTCAGTCCAAGATCCGTCGTAATTTTTGACGTTTGTGAATCCCAGTAGATAGGTGAGCACGAACCAGGTGTGACTGCTTCGCTCACCAATGCGGCAGTAGGCGATGGTGTCTGCGTTTGGGTCGAGCTGTTGTTCTGTGAGGTATAGCGCTTCAAGATCTGCGTGTGACTTGAATTGGCCATTCTCTTTCGTGGCACGCGACCACGGAACAGAGGCAGCACCTGGAATGTGCCCGCCGCGCAAAGCGCCTTCTTCTGGATAGTTCGGCATGTGAGTGCGTTCACCGGTGTATTCCTGCGGGCTGCGAACGTCAACGAGTGGCTTACCCAAATGGGCTAAAACATCATCACGGTATGCACGAATCTTGCTGTCATCGCGAACAATTACCGGGTAGTCACTAGGTGTAATCACGGGAACTTCAGTCGTTACTTCGCGACCTTCAGCGATCCATACCTCGCGCCCTCCATCTAGAATTCGAACGTCTTTGTGCCCGAATAATTTAAATACCCAGAGCGCATAGCAGGCCCACCAATTTTTGTTGTCACCGTAGATAACCACCGTATCTTCGCGGTTAATGCCGCGGCTAGAAAGTAGCTCGGCAAAAGCTTCACCCTGCAGGTAATCACGCAAAACCGGGTCGTTCAGATCTGTGTGCCAGTCAATTTTTACGGCACCTGGAATGTGACCGGTGGCATAGAGCAGTACATCTTCGTCTGATTCGACAACCACTAGGCCCGGCTTACCGAGATTCTCTTCAAGCCAGTCATTGCTAACCAGTACTTCTGGATGTGCGTAATCGGCGAATTGAGGGTTTTGGTCGATTGGGAATGCCATTTCAGGTTCTCTGCTTTCTTGTGCAACCCATCTAGGCTAAATGACGGCTCGATTTCGCGCCATTACTAAGGAAACAAATGGCAAAACAGGTCTTCGAGTCGCTGTGCGACCGTCAGCCAAGGCCCACTACCGCGGCATTGCTCAACGACCTCGTACCTCCGCGAGAA
>JBJTNB010000154.1:0-6205 GCA_046073845.1 Micrococcales bacterium | reverse complement strand
CTTCTGGTCGGTGCGCTGATTGGAATCATCAATCGCGGTTGGTTGATCGTGATCGTCACGCTGCCACCGGTGACTTACGCACTCGCCGCGTTCCTGATGGTTTTTGCCATCGTCTTTGCATTGCTTGCTCTCGACACCTTGCGCCTCATGCGCCTGAATTACCTGGTCAAGCGCGATCGCACGGTTGCCTTTGTTGGCTTGGTTTTGGCAGCAATTCTTGGCACCAGCACGATTTCATGGGCAGGAAATACTGCCGGTGTCTCGGCCGGCTTCATCGGCAGCATCTTCAACCAAAGCGGTTTCACTTCGCCAGAAAACGGTCGCTACAACATTCTGCTTCTCGGTGGCGACTCGGGTAAAGATCGTTTCGGTCTTCGCCCAGACAGCATCGGCGTGATGAGCATCGACGCTGCTACCGGCAAAGCCGTGAACATCAGCATTCCTCGAAACATGCAGCACGTTTCTTTCGTCGATGGTTCGCCGATGCTAAAGGTGTATCCGCACGGTTGGAACTGCGGTCTTAACTGCTTGGTCAACGCGATCTACAAAGACACCATGGACAACCATCAAAATCTCTACCCGGATGCCGTCAAGCACGGTTCAGACCCTGGCGTCGAGGCAACTCGTGACGCGGTCGAGTGGGTGACCGGATTGAAGATTCAGTCTTACGTGATGATCGACATGGCGGCTTTCTCATCGCTGATCGATTCGCTTGGCGGCATCACAATCAATGTCAAGACCGCGCTGCCAATCGGTGGCCAAAAAGACGACGCATCAGATGCCTACGGCTGGATTCAGCCCGGTCTTCAGAAGCTCGATGGTTACCACGCGCTTTGGTATGCACGTTCGCGTCACGGTGCTGGCAACAGCGACTACATGCGCATGGCACGACAGCGCGAAGTTGAAAATGCCGTTCTCGCTCAAATGGACCCTATGACGGTTTTGACCCACTTTCAGTCGATCGCAAAGGCCGGTCAGAAGTTGGTCAGAACTGACATTCCGAGTGGCATGCTCGGCACCTACGTGAACTTAGCCAGCTCGATGAAGAAGCACGGAATTGCGGCGTTGCCTTTGACCCCGCCGGCTGTCAACGAGGTAAATCCTGACTTTGCGGCCATCCGAGTTCTGGTTCAGAAGGCGCTAGCCAAGGCCTCTGGCAATTAGCCCGAGGTAAACTTGGGGCCGAGCCAAGCCGAGGAGGTCCAGATGTCGATTGCCGAATATGCGGCAGCCAATGGCCTTAAACGAGTCGGCGCTCGTGAACCATTTTTCAGCTACCTAAAGCACGCCTGGATGCGCCGCGACTTCGCGTTCACCATGGCGCAATTCACCAACCAGGCCGGCCTTGCCGGAAACCGCCTCGGTAGTTGGTGGCTCGTTCTACAGCCAGCGATTCAGGCCGGTGTCTACGGTTTGATCTTCGGTGTGCTGCTTGGCAACAGTCGCCCGCACAACTTCATCCCGTTTCTATTCACCGGCGTATTTCTATTTGCATTCATGCAAAGCGCATTTCAGGCTGGCGCATCTTCGATCACCGGCAACTTTGGTTTAGTTCGCTCACTGAGTTTTCCGAGAATCTTGCTGCCAGCCAACTCGACGATTCAGCAAATTTTCTCGCTGTTACCTCAACTAGGTTTGCTCGTCGCAACCCTGTTGCTTACCGGTCAGCAGATTACATTCAGCTGGTTGCTGCTAATTCCAATCGTGCTTCTGATGATCATTTTCGGTTTCGGTGTTGCCGCACTTTCTGCGCGACTAACAGTTCAGATTCAAGACCTGAGCAAGTTGATTCCGTTCGTAACCCGAATCATGTTCTACGTCAGCGGCATTTTCTTCAGCCCAGATCGAGTGCTGCACAACTGGCCGATCGCACTCAAGATCGCCGAACTAAACCCGGTCTACGTTTACATCTCACTTGCGCGTGGAGTGACCATTTCTGGCTATTCGGCAACTACCCAAGACTGGATTGCCGGTGTGATCTGGGCGCTGGTTGCCGTCGTTTGGGGCACCTGGTTCTTCTGGAGAGCAGAGGAGCGCTATGGCCGCGAACTCTAAGCAGCGCAAGCCTGTAGTCATCGTCGACGACGTTCACGTTGTCTACAAGGTGCTGGCCAGCGGCAAGCGCGCCAGCCGCTCGAACGCCGGTGGCGGCATGTTTTCTCGCGGACTCAAACTTCGCTCGGTTCACGCTGTAAAGGGAGTTTCGTTCACCATCTATGAAGGTGAATCGGTCGGCATCATTGGCACCAACGGCTCGGGTAAGTCTTCGTTGATGACTGCCATCGCGGGCGTGAACCCAATCGAAAAGGGTGCGATCTACGCTTCAGCACGCCCGATGTTGCTAGGTGTTGGCGCGGTGCTCATCCCGGCTATTTCAGGCCTGAAGAACATTTTGCTCGGCGGTCTAGCCATGGGTTACAGCCGCAAAGAGATTGCAGCATCGGCTGACGACATCACGAAGTTTGCAGGGCTAGAAGAGTTCATCGATCTGCCGATGAAGGCATACTCGAGTGGCATGTCGGCGCGTTTGCGTTTTGCAATTGCGGCCTCGCGCAACCACGACATTCTGATCATCGATGAGGCTCTAGCCGTCGGCGACCAGCAGTTCCGTGAGCGCAGCGAAAAGCGCATGCGTGAAATGCGCGACAGTGCCGGCACAGTGTTTTTGGTTTCGCACTCGATGAAGTCGATCCTCGATACCTGCACTCGATGCATCTGGATCGAAAAGGGCGAACTCATCATGGATGACAAGCCGGCGAAAGTCATCAAGGCTTACAACAAGTTCGTTGGTTCAACAACCGTCGACTAGTTCGACCCGCGCTATGGCAGCAAACCCTCAAGGCATCAGGCCAAAGAAGTTCACCCCAGCGGTGAGCGTAATCATGCCCGTGCTCAACGAGGTTGGTCACCTCGAGGCTGCGGTCAGTTCGATCTTGAAGCAGAACTATTCGGGCGAACTCGAACTGCTTTTGTTGCTCGGGCCTTCGACAGATGGCACCAATGATTTGGCAATAAAGATTGCAAGTGCCGATTCCCGAATTCGCCTGATCGACAACCCACGCGGGCTAACCACGGTTGGCGTGAACCTCGGGGTCAAAGCTGCGAAGCACAACGTGATCGTACGCATCGATGCCCACAGCGAACCGACCGAGGGTTACATTCAGCGCGGAGTCGAGATTCTGTTCGAGCAGGGCGCTGCCGAGGTCGGCGGCATCATGGATGCCCGTGGTCGCAGTGCATTTCAGAAGGCTGTGGCCTTCGCATACAAGTCGCGCTTTGGCATTGGCGGCGGGGCGTATCACTTGGGTGGCGAGGCAGGCGAGGCCGAGAGCGCTTACCTTGGCATCTTTCAACGTCAGTCGTTTGAGGCGGTCGGGGGTTACGACGAGAGCATTGTTCGCGGCGAAGACTGGGATTTGGCTCAGCGCCTCAAAGCAGCCGGCGGCAAGGTCTGGTTCACTCCTGAGCTTCGCGTGATCTACTGGCCTCGCGGTCGAGTCAGCAAACTGGTTCGACAGTTTTACTCGACTGGAGTTTGGCGCGGCGACCTCACCAGACGCGACCCAGCCCGGGCATCGAAGCGTTACTTTGTTCCGCCCGCTGCGGTGCTTGCAATCATGCTCGGTTTCTTATTCTTGGCATTCCGACTAACCATTGGAGTGATTCCTGCAACGGCATACCTGTTGATGGTGATTGCAGTCGCCTGCAGCGCAAAGGGATTGTCGCTCAAGTCGCGCGCCGCGCTCGTGGTTGCCCTTGTCGCCATGCACATGGGTTGGGGTTGGGGTTTCTTGGTTGGCTATTCGCGTGGGGCTCGCGGAACTATCGACCGCAGTCGAGTTGGCGCGGGTAGCAAGTGAACCTGATTTCGAAGCTGGCGGCATACTCGCCGAAGCGCGTCATATCTGCGCTTGTGCGCCGTCGCGCTGACCTGATTCGCAAGTTGCAGTATCAACCGGGCAAGTCTGAACTTCGTGATGCAGTGTTGTTCGAATCTTTCGAGGGCAAGGTAATCGGCGACAGCCCACTAGACATTTTTCGTGAGCTCCAGTCACGAGGCACAACCCTCGAACTGATCTGGACAACAGGCCCAAACACTGTCGCTCCAGCCGGCGCAAGGGCAGTGCGCCACGGGTCGCGAGACTGGCTCGAGGCGCTGGCGACCAGTAAATACCTGGTCAACAACAACACCTTTCCTTGGTACTTTCGCAAGTCGCCGGGGCAGATTTACTTGCAAACCTGGCACGGCACACCGCTCAAGCGCCTCGGCCGCGACATCGCAAACGGTTCGCTGACCAAGAGTTACCTCGATCTCATGCAACGAGAAGTTGCGGCTTGGGACTACCTGGTTTCACCATCGACCTTCTTCACCGAATCGTTCAGCTCGGCGTTCGGTTACACCGGCAATGTTCTCGAGGTTGGCTACCCGCGCAACGACAGGTTGAGCACCGCTGTCGAGATCACGCGCAACGAGATTCGCCGCAAGCTCGGCGTTCATGAGCAAAGCAGCATCCTGGTTCTATATGCGCCAACCTGGCGCAACTACGAGCGCAGCGCAACCGGCAGCTGGCGTTCGGTGAATTACCTCGATGACCAAGCCGAGCTGCCACCTGGCTACCGTCTGGTCTTTCGCGGTCACACCAACACCCACGCGACTCACCGCGTTCACACCACCGCGATTGATGCCACTCACTACCCAGATGTGACCGAGTTGTACTTGGCTTGCGATGTGTTGGTTACCGATTACTCATCGATGATGTTCGACTTTTCGATCACCGGTAAGCCGATGCTGTTCTTGGCCCCCGACCTCGACCGTTACAAGAATGAGCAGGGTTTCTATTTCGATTTCGAAAGCGAAGCACCTGGCCCAATTCTGAACAACCAGGATGAAGTGCTGCGCGCACTCGACCGAATCGACCAGATTTCGCTTGAGTACCAGGCGCGCTATCGCGATTGGCAAAAGCGTTTCAACGCTCTCGAAGACGGCAAGGCCGCAGCTCGCGTCGTCGATGCCGTCTTCGGCAACTAGCCCGCGCTGGCAGACATCTCACAGCCGCAAATAAAGGGCTGGGCAGGCCCCAAAAGTTAGGCTTGAACTAACTTTCGGAGGCAGAAATGAAGAAATTCGCGCTCATCCTGGCCGCCTCGGCCATCGCCACCAGCCTGGCGGGCTGCAGCCTGCTTTACCCAAACTGGGGAACTACCCAAAACCCGGGCACTTCAGCGTCGGCCGAGCCATCTGGCAGTGGCCAGCCGAGCTCGTCGTCGAGCTCAAGCCCGTCGAGCACAAAGGCTTCTGCCAAAGTGGTCATCGACTCGGCCGCGATCGACCCGGCGACCGGGGTGCTTGAGGTCTGGGCAGAAGCCACCAATTTCAACGAGGATGGCGGGCAGTGCACACTGACCGTTCAAGCCGGCACTACCTCGAAGACCGTTTCAGCCAAGGCATCTTCGAACGTGACGACCACTCAGTGCTACGCGCTAGATATTTCGACGAGCGGCCTGCCTAAAGGCACCGGTCTGATCACGGTTACCTACGACTCGGCAACCTACGCCGGCACCTCGGCTGGCCAGTCGATTGTGATCAACTAGTCGATTTATGAAGCGTCGCGCCTTTCGCCTTCTCGCCGCAGCACTCACCGTGCTGTTCGGTGTGGTTGGCCTAAGCGCGGTAACCGCACCTGTAACGGCTCAAGCAGCAGACGCCTCACGTTTCGACCCGGGCATGATCATCAGCGACTCGGTGTTTTTCGATTTCGGTGCAATGAACGAAGCGTCAATCCAGAACTTTCTCGAGAGCAAGGTTCCGAACTGTAAAGCAATCACCGGTCAACCAAAGTGTTTGCGCGACTACGTGACGAGTATCCCAGAGACGGTAGGGTCTGCCGGTCACTGTTCGAATGTTCCTGCGCAAGCCAATGTCAAAGCGTCGACCGTGATTTACACGGTCGCGCGCGCGTGCGGGGTAAACCCGAAAGTGCTCATCGTGTTGCTGCAAAAAGAGCAGGGGCTGGTGCAGGCGACCAACCCGAGCCTTTACATGTACAGCGCGGCCACGGGTTATGGCTGCCCAGACAGCGACCCTGGTATTTGCGGTAAGGTCTTCAGCGGTTTGTTCAATCAGCTCTACAAAGCTGCCGGTCAATTCCGTTGGTACGGCAACCCCGCTTCGCCTTTTAGCCGAATCAAAATCGGCAAGGTCAAC
>JBJTNB010000153.1:0-8307 GCA_046073845.1 Micrococcales bacterium | reverse complement strand
AGAATCTGGCCAGCGTCGAAAAGAAACTCTTGAAGTAATGCGGCTTGTAATTGCCGACTGCACGGTCGACTACACCGGGCGGCTTTCTGCCCACTTACCCAGAGCAACTCGCTTGCTCATGCTCAAGGGTGACGGCTCAGTTCTAGTGCATAGCGACAGTGGTTCTTACAAACCGCTCAACTGGATGAACCCGCCATGCACCGTGACCGCCATCGAAGTTGATCAGGGTGCAATCGAACTCGTCGTTGTCGAGGCTTGGCAAGTTGAGCAGGGCAAAACCGGCGACAAGTTGCTGATCTCGATTTATCAGGTTTACAGCGATGTGACTCACGAACTCGGTGAAGACCCAGGCCTCATCAAGGATGGCGTTGAGGCGAACCTGCAAGAGCTGCTCGCTGACCAGGTTGCTCTCGTGCACCCAGAGGCGATCCTCGTTCGGCGCGAATACTTCACTGCAATCGGCCCCGTCGACATTTTGCTCTCGGTGCCAGGCAACGGGCACATCGCTGTCGAGCTCAAGCGCCGCGGCGACATCGATGGGGTAGAGCAGCTGACTCGCTACCTCGACTTGTTGAACCGCGACCCGCTGTTGGCACCTGTGCGCGGCGTTTTTGCAGCACAAGAGATCAAGCCGCAGGCGCGCACGCTTGCCGAAGACCGCGGCATCGAGTGCCTCGTGCTCGACTACGACGACATGAAGGGCTCGGCCCCCGAGAACAACACGTTGTTCTAGTGCATCGGGTCGGGCGCATTGTCGGCCGTGGCTTAGGCTTGGCAGGTGTCGCGCAAAGGTCTCTTACTGCTTTTAGCCACAGGCTTTGCCTGGGGTATTCCTTACCTTTTCATTCGCGTGGCAGTTGCTCAGTTCGACGTGTCAACGGTCATCCTGGCACGTGTCGTTATTGGTGCTGCGGTGCTGGTGCCATTCGCAATCAAGCAGAAGGCTTTTTCGAAGGCGCTCAAGCAGTGGCGCTGGGTGCTTGCCTTCGCACTTCTCGAAATGGTTGGCCCTTGGTTTTTGATTACCAACGCCGAAAAGTCAATTTCTTCTGGGCTCACCGGTTTGCTGATTTCAACAGTCCCGTTCTGGGCGGTGGCCATCGCTTATTGGGTTTATGGCGATAAGTCAGTGCGGCACCCGAAGACCCTTATGGGACTTGCGCTCGGTTTCGTCGGCATCATTTTGCTTGTCGGCATTGATGCAATCACCTCGAACCTCAACCTGGTTGCAGTTTTCGCAGTTCTGATTGCCTCGGTCGGCTATGCGATTGCCCCAGCCATGGCCGATCGAAAGATTGTCGATGTGCCAAGCAGCGGGGTCATGTCACTTTCAATGCTCATGGTCGCGGCGGTCTATGCCGTGCCCGGAATCTCTGGCCTATCACACGCCCACGCCGAGCCATTGGGCTGGATCGCGCTATTGGTGCTTGGTCTGGTTTGCTCGGCTCTTGCCTTCATTGCGTTCTTCGCGCTGATTCGCGAAATCGGCTCGGCCCGCGCCACTTTGACGACCTACCTCAACACCGCAATCGCCATTGCCCTTGGCGTGATCTTCTTGAACGAACCGCTAACCCTGGGAATAATCCTCGGCTTTCCGTTGGTCTTAATTGGGTCTTATTTCGCATCAAGAAAGCACTAAGGATGAAAATGAAGAAAACAGCAGAAACCTCAGCACCAATCAACGAGCTACTTGCCGAGCGCTGGAGCCCCCGTGTATTCGACGCCAGCCACGCACTGTCTGACACCGACTTGCGTTCGATTCTCGAGGCCGGTCGCTGGGCACCTTCGGCCAACAACATTCAGCCTTGGCGCTTTTCAGTTGCTCGTCGCGCAGACGAGCTCTTCGCTCAAGTAGTTGGGGCCACCTCGGGTTTCAACCAGGCTTGGTTGCCGAATGCATCCGCGGTGATTTTGGTTTCGATTCCTGAGGTGAACGCCAACGGCGAGCCTTACAAGATCGCGATGTTCGATGCAGGTTTGGCTACTCAAAACATTTTGCTTCAGGCAGAGTCGATGGGCCTTTACGCGCACGTTGTTGCCGGAATGGACCGCGAGGCGATGGCTCAAGTTCTTTCGCTAGAAGAAGGTCAGCACCCTGTCGTTTTGATCGCAGTCGGTAAGCACGGCGATGTTGAGTCGGTCGCCGGCACTCCGTTGCACGAACGCGAGACTGCAACTCGAACTCGTTTGCCACTTGAGCAAATCGTGCTCACCGGTTTGCCTGCATAAGTTATTAACCATGATTGCAATTCACACGGCGTCGATCTCTGACCAGATCAGTGGTTGGTATTCGGCCATCGGCCCTTGGGGTTTTTACGCCGCAGTGTTTGCTTTGGTATTCGCCGGCACCGGTTTGCTTGTTGGAGCATTCATTCCGTTTATCACTGGCGACTCTTTGGTGTTTGCTGCCGGCTTGGTTGCTGCAGCTGCGTCTGATGGCGTGACTAACATTTGGCCGATGGCGGTTGGCGTTGGTGCGGCAGCGTGGCTTGGCGATCAGGTTGGCTATGCGATCGGGTTGCGCGTTGGGCGCCCATACCTCGAGCGTCGTCGCGGTAAGTGGTTGCAGTCGGCCGTAGCCAAGTCTGACGCGTTCTATGCGTCGTGGGGTTGGTGGGCCGTGGTGATTGGTCGCTTCATGCCTTGGGCTCGCGTGTTCGTGCCGGTGATTGCCGGAATCTCGCGCATGACTTACGCCAAGTTCTCGTCGGCCAACCTGGTTGGCGCTTTGGCTTGGGGCACCGGACTGACCGTCTGCGGTTTCTTCGCCTATTCGATTCCGGCAGTGAAGAATGCCTCTTACCTGATTGCCGGGTTCTTCATCGTGGCATCGCTCGTTGCGGGCGTGCGCTCGTGGTTGGCCAACCGCGCCAAGTAGCAGGGCTGGCTGGGCCTAAATAATCTGGGATGCGAGTTCGCGACTGTGCTCGCGGGCGTAAAAGTCGAGTTCTTGGGCGGCCCATTCAGCCCAGTGCTCGTCTGAACCCTCGCGGTTGATCCATCGCTCGTGACGGGTCTCCTCGTCGGTGTCGAGCCAGATGCTCAAGTTTGCGTTCTCGATTGAGTTTGAGTTGATTGCGCCGCACCCCTCGACGATCAGCGGGGTGCCGCCGGCGAACTCGCGCCACTCGCCGCGCTCGCCGGTTGCCCAATCGAAGATCTGATACTGCGCTACTTCTCGGCGGGTAAGCGGGTTCAACACTTCGCGCTGCAAGTATTCGACGCCGGCTGCCAGCCCCTGCCAGCCCGGGTACAGGTCATCGAGGTGAACGATGCGCGGCGCGCTCTCGCCGATCTTGAAGTACTCGTTCTGCACTTCAGCTGCAAGCGTGCTCTTGCCGCTGCCTGCTCGACCGTCGATCAGCAGAATCGGCATTGCTGTGCCTTCGTCGACCAGGTCGAGAAGTTGTTGCGCGATTTGCTTGGCGTGCATGCTTCGAGTTTAAGCGGCAATCACTACATCCGGGTTGGCGTTGTATTGGTAACCAACACCACGGATGGTGCGCACCACATCTTCGAACCCGGCGATCTTCGAGCGCAGGCGGCGAACGTGAACATCGATGGTGCGCTCGTTCGGGGCGTCGCTGTCGTCGCCGTGCCAGATCGCGTCGACGATTTCTTGACGGCTAACGATGCGTTGCTGGTTCTCGACCAAGAATGCGAGGAGCTCGAACTCTTTGTTGGTGGCGTCGGTGATTTCGCCGTTCAGGTAAATGCGCTTGCGAGCCAGGTCGATGGTCAGGCCATCGTCGGTGGTCGCCTCAACGAGGTTGGCAAGTGCTCGTGGGTCTTGCAGGGCGGTGCGAACGATGTCGAGGTTGCG
Organism: Micrococcales bacterium; assembly: GCA_046073845.1. Classification (GTDB taxonomy): domain Bacteria; phylum Actinomycetota; class Actinomycetes; order Actinomycetales; family Microbacteriaceae; genus Rhodoluna. The sequence continues at coordinate 4,484 of JBJTNB010000153.1, read as the reverse complement.
GCCCTTGGCGTGCTTTGGTGCAAGGGCAACCGATGCGTAGGTCTGGTCGGCTGCCTGCGGAACGAGCTCGGCGAAGGTGCGCTTTAGGGCAGCGGCGATCTCGGTGAGCGAGGTTCCGGCAGCGCGGGCCGTGGCCTCGTCAACGCCGAGGTAGAGGGCGAAGCCGCGTGCTTCGGTCTCGTTCGCAACGGCGGTGAGGGTGCGCTTCGGGGCTGGGGCTGGGGTTGGTGCGGCCGGGGCGGCATCCGGGTTGGTGCGGTAGTTGCTGATCTGGGCTACTTGGGCCATTTTGGTGTCCTTTGACTGTGTGCTTTGGTGTCGCGATGCGACCGGTGACGGAATACACGAATCACGTGTGTTTGTCGGGGTGCTGGTGCCGTTTGCTAACCGGGGCCTAGAAGTGGCGAGGGGTTAGAGGCACGAAGGCATGCACATAGCAGCACACATCATCATCGAGGCAGGCGATACGGCCTGGCTCGATGCCTGGATGCGGGTGCTGGTAGTCATTAGGTAAAACCTTAGGGGTTTTTGGCTGGGTTCGTCAAATTATGCACAAGGTTTTTTCTTGGGTCGGTTGCCCACAGATCCTTTTTGTCTTGGTTCGTTTGGCGCCTGCATCTCTAATCTCTCAGGATGCAAAGACAACGAATCGGATTTCACGCAGGGCTTTATCGGTTGAATTGGCTTCGGGCAAAGCATCAAGGTCTAATGGTCTCTCAGGCAACGAGATTCCACATCGGTCCTCGCGGTTTCAATACATTGGAATTTCTGGTGGTTGTGACTCATGGTGGGCGGGCAGTGCATCCGAGTATTTCTCGCATTGATGTTGAGACAGTTTTCGAAAAACCCATGGATGAATATGCGATAGCCGAAAACGCTGTCTACCGACTGCAAGAACTGTTTCAAGTAGAAATTGAGAAGTTGCGGTTGGTGCCGCGCACTCGGGTACGCGTCTTCGCTGAGTACTTAGCTACAACCCCCTGTGCGACAGCTCGAACTCTCGCACAGCACGCCGGTATCGCTACAACGACGGCTCATCGCTGGTTGGCAAAGGCGACGGGGGCGCGTTTGCTCGATCGGTTCGCGTCTCTCAACGAGAACTTCTATTTCAACCGGGATGCGATTCGCGAACTGTTCAGTCATTCGAACGTGGCCCGTGAGGTTTTCAATTCGCTCTATGCGGCGGAATTGCGCGAGCTAAGGGCGATGCCGGACTGGATACGGCAGAGTCGGTTGGCGACCTCACTCCACTTGAGTAAATGGTGGTATCGACATGCATAACCAAATGCACTGGTTTTTGCATCAAAACTGATGCAAAAACCTATGCAAATGTGAATTATTGACGAGTCGCCAGGAAAACCTCAGGGTAGGTGACGTCAAAGCCGGGGGATATCTGCGATCGAATGAGAACTAGAGAAACCCGGCGCCTAATTACTGAGCGAGACCGTAGAGACGATCGCCAGCGTCGCCAAGACCAGGCACGATGTATCCGTGCTCATTGAGCTTTTCGTCAAGAGCGCCGAGCACGATGCGAACATCCTTGCCGTGAACCGCAGCCTCGAGCGCAGCCAAACCCTCGGGCGCACCAAGCAAGCAGATGGCGGTGACCTCGCGAGCGCCGCGGTCGAACACGTACTTGATCGAGTCGATTAGCGTGCCACCAGTAGCAAGCATCGGGTCGATGATGTAGACCTGGCGGTCGGTTAGGTCATCTGGCAAGCGGTTTGCATAGGTGAATGGCTGCAGGGTCTCTTCGTCGCGCTTGATACCTAAGAAGCCAACTTCGGCGGTCGGCAGCAGCTTCATGATTCCATCGAGCATGCCGAGGCCGGCACGAAGAATCGGCACGATGATCGGGCGAGGGCGCGAGAGCTTCAAACCCTCGTAAGGGGAAACAGGAGTCTGAACTGTCACCTTCTCGGTACGAACATCCCTGGTGGCTTCATAAGCAAGCAACGTCATGAGCTCACTGACTAGCTCGCGGAACACCGGCGACGGAGTGTTCTTGTCGCGCAAAACGGTGAGCTTGTGGGTGATCAGGGGGTGGTCGGCAATGTGAACTCGCATATGCTTAATCTAATGAACCTCGAGGCCCTGATGCGCACCGCGATAGCCGAGGCAGCCGCCTCTGACGATGATGTACCGGTCGGGGCTCTGCTCGTCAACCAGGATGGCGCCATCGTTGCCACCGGGCACAACACCCGCGAGGCCGAGCACGACCCAACTGGTCACGCAGAGATCGTTGCCATTCGCGATGCAGCCCGCGCTCGCGGTGATTGGCGACTTGAAGACCTGACCCTGGTGGTGACTCTCGAACCCTGCGTGATGTGTGCCGGTGCCATTGTGGCCGCCCGCATTCCTCGTGTCGTATTCGGCGCCTGGGATGAACGCGTCGGCGCATCCGGTTCGCTTTATGACTTGTTGCGCGACCGTCGACTCGGGGCACCTGTTGAGGTCCTCGCCGGAGTTCTCGAAGCTGAGTGCTCGGCCCAGCTCAAAGACTTCTTTGCCAATAGGCGAGCGGGAGAATAAACTATCCCACGGTGTCGTGTCCGAGCGGCCGAAGGTACAACACTCGAAATGTTGCGTACGTGAAAGCGTACCGTGGGTTCAAATCCCACCGACACCGCGAGGTCATGCGAATGGCGAATCCTGATTCGACAGTCGAGACCGAAACCGCCGATTTGCGGAGTTCTTCTGAGTCATCAGGGAACCGCAGGTCGGCGGTTTCTTTTAAGAATCTTCAGGCGCGACAGCGACCCAGTAGATGCCAAACTAAACAGGTAATTGCGCTCGACGAAGAGAGTAACCATGGCTAAGAGCAGCTCCCCGAAGATGCACGACGGTATTCCGCTAGACAGCGGAATCGGAATCGAGGCACACGGCATCGACCACATCCCAGCTCACGAACGCTACGGCCGACCACGGCAGCTGATTGGAGTTTGGGCGACCTCTCAGGCGAACTATCTCGTGCTTGCCATGGGCGGCATTCTGATTTCGCTCGGCATGAGCTTTTGGCAGGCCGTCGCGGTAATCGTGATCGGCAACTTGTTCGCAATCATGACCGGATTCGTTTCGGCATCGGGGCCAGCGTCGGGAACCCCAAGCCAGGTCATTCAGCGCGCAATCTTCGGCCCTCGCGGCAACCTGATCAACCAGGTATTCACCGGATGGATGGTGAACGTCATGTTCCTAGCCATTAACTGGACGAGCGCCGCCTACATTCTGTTCGCCGTGCTGAAGCGCTGGGGCATTGAACCCGACACGCTTACCAAGGCGGCAATCATTACCGCGTTGGCAGTCGTGACTTTGGTCGTGAGCGTTTACGGTTACAACTTCATCACCAAGAGCTACGCGATTATGTCGTGGTCGTTCCTTGTGATCTTCGGCGTTGCCGCAGTATTGCTAATTGCCCTTGTGAAGGGCGATCCGAATCAAGTGCCACCACTAACCGGCACGGATTTCTGGGTGATGGCTTTCGCCGGCATCGCGCTCCTTGCGAGCACTCCAATTTCTTACACAAACGGTGCCGATTTCGCTCGCTACCTTCCGGTGCACTCGAAGATGCGCAACATCGTGGCATCGGTTGCCATCGGCTATTTCGTGCCGAGCGCTGCACTGAGCATCCTGGGTGCTTATGTAACGGCGGCAATGAACGCAGGCGACCCACAGACCGCGATAGAAGGCGTGCTGCCGACCTGGTTCTCGCCACTGTTCACGGTTGCCGTGATCGTCGGCACGATTGCCAACAACGCGTTGACGGCCTACAGCTCTGGCCTCGTGCTGCAGACCCTTGGGGTGAAGTTGCGCCGCTCGGTCACGGTGATTGCAGATGGAATATTCGGAATCTTCATCACGCTAATGGCCGTTGTGGTCTGGGACTTCATCGACGCCATGAACACATTGATGCAGCTGATTGTTGTAACCGTGGCGCCGCTGATGAGCGTTTATCTCGCCGACATGTATTTGCGTCGTAATCGCTACGATGGCCCAGCGCTCGAGCGCGCTTCGGCGACCGGCACTTACTGGTATGGCAATGGCTACAACTGGGTTGGCATCGGGGCATTCGGTGCCGGATTCTTCGCAGCGATTTTGACTGTCTACACCGATTTCTATGTTGGCCCGATCAACAACGCAATCGGCGGTATCGACATCTCGCTCGAGGTCGGCTTGATTCTGCCTGCGGTAATTTACATTTTGGGAATGCGTAACAAGCTTCGAGAGGTCGCTGCCTAATGACGACATGGATGATGCCAGCCGAATGGCACGAACACGAGCGCACCTGGATGGCCTACCCGCGCCCCGGCTACACAATGGGCGACGACCCTGCCGGCATCGATGGTATGTACTCGGCGTGGAGCGCCGTGGCCAACGCGATCGTTGAGTTTGAGCCGGTAACTGTGGTGGTCGATCCGTCGGTTGTCGCGATTGCGCGCGAGCGACTTGATTCACGAATTGAAATCGTTGAAGCCCCGCTAGACGAC
>JBJTNB010000152.1:0-3602 GCA_046073845.1 Micrococcales bacterium | reverse complement strand
ACGTCGTACTGGTGGGTGTGAACCTTAGGGGTGCTCAATCTTTTTCCTTTTACTTACAGACCTGAGGAAGGTAGCTGTGGGCGTTTGGATCCAGGCATGGGTCGAAAGTGGTGAGGGTGAAGGTACCCAAAATAATCAGGGCCACGCAGGTGACCAGCAGGATAACCTGCAGGGTCTTGCGAACCGCTGCCTTCTCGGCGTAGTCGTTCACCAGAGTGCGCATTCCGTTGGTGCCGTGAATGAGTGCCAACCAAAGCATTAGGCCATCCCAGATTTTCCAGAACGGGCTTGCCCCCTTGCCTGCGACAAATGCGAAGTCGATCGACTTGATGCCTTCGTGTGCTGGATCGAGCAGGTTCACGTAGAGGTGACCGAAAATTAGAATCAGCAGGATGACGCCTGAGAAGCGCATGTACATCCAGCCGTACTTTTCCCAGTTGGCGGCCTTGCGGCTGCGCGGGCTCTTTGGTTGTTCGATGACTACTGACATTTACTTCTCGCTAAATACGTGCATCAAGTGGATAGGAGCGAAGCCTGCGAACAAAATCGCGGCGATCGCAATGACAATCCAGAACATGAGGTTCTGAAACTTGGTGCCCTTAGGCCAGAAGTCGACAAGGATGATGCGCACACCATTGAGAGCGTGGAACAGAATCGCGGCAACCAAACCGAGCTCACCGAGACCGATGATCTGGGTCTTATAAGTGCCGATGACGCCGTTGTAGGCCTCGGGGCTGAGTCGAACTAGGGCAGTGTCGAGCACGTGCACTAGTAAGAAGAAGAAGATGGCAACGCCGGTGATGCGGTGGAGTACCCACGACCACATTCCAACTTTGCCGCGGTACAGGGTGCCGGCTGGCTTTTGAGGCACTTACGCCCTCCTAAGGTGATTTCTTCAGCAATGAAGCCTTTGCGTGGTCAAGTCTAAACCGCAAATTCGGGGCCGGTCTGTGCCTTTGCCCTTTATTCGATTAGGTTTTTACCCATGACTTCACCAATCAATCGCTTCTACAGTGTTATTCCCGCTGGAGGCATTGGCAGCCGACTTTGGCCACTTTCAAGGGCCACTCAACCTAAGTTTCTGCACGACCTGACCGGCTCTGGCCAGACCCTGCTCGAAGACACCTGGGATCGCCTTCGTGGCCTCACCCCGGCCGACCGAATTATGGTGGTGACCGGCAAAGTCCACGAGGATGCCGTCATGCACCAACTCGACGACTTGGTTGCCAAGAACCTGGTGCTCGAGAAGTCACCCAAAGACTCAACCGCAGCCATCGCGCTCGCGGCGGCAATTCTTGAAAAGCGCGAGCCTGGCGTAATCATCGGCTCATTCGCCGCCGACCACGTAATTGTTGAGACTGCCGCCTTTCACAAGGTGGTTCGCGAGGCCGTCGATGTTGCAGCCACCGGCAAGATCGTCACGATCGGCATTGAGCCGACCGAGCCATCCGTGGGTTTTGGTTACATCAAGATGGGCGAGAGCATCGAAGGAGCAGCGACAGCCAAGCACGTGCTGAAGTTCGTCGAGAAGCCAAACATCGAAAAAGCAAAACGCTATGTGACTTCTGGCAACTACCTCTGGAACGCCGGAATGTTTATCGCACCGGCCGCGTTGTTGCTCGAGCAACTTGCGAAGAGCGAACCGCAGTTGCACGCATCGATTCTCGAAATGGCAGAAGCCTGGGACACCCCATCACGCGCTTCAGTTGTCGAAAAGATCTGGGGCGGCCTAAAAAAGGTCGCGATTGATTACGCTGTTGCCGAACCGGCAGCAGCGGCGGGATTAGTTGCCTGCGTACCTGGCAATTTCACCTGGCACGATGTTGGTGACTTCGCTGCTATTGCAGAATTGCAGTCGCAGGGTCGTAGCGGAAATCTCGCGGTTCTCGGCGATGCAAAAGTGTTGGCAGATCACACCAGCGGCATTTTGGTTTCAGAGAGCAATCGTTTGGTTGCGCTGATCGGCCTCGAAGACATCATCGTTGTCGACACCCCAGATGCACTTTTGGTCACCACCAAAGAACACGCGCAGCGAGTCAAGTCGCTTGTCGATGCCCTCAAGGCAACCGGCCACAGCGAACTGCTCTAAGGCTCGAAGGCATCGGCATGAAACTACGCATTTTGGCGGCCAGCGCGGCAGCGCTGATTGGGCTAACCGCCTGCTCTGCCGAGGTGCCGATTCCTGAGATCACCATGGTTGGGGGCAAGCTCTGTGCCCTTGCAGATAAAGCCGGCTGGGATGACGAGGGGCTAAACCGCGAGACCTTCGTGGCTCTGCAGAAGGCCAAGGTGGCCCTCGGCATTGCGCTTGATGTCGACCAGATGGCGGCAAGCGGAACCCACGCCAGCGCGCAGAAGCGTCTGAGCGAGTTCGCAACCGGTGGCTGTTCTTTGGTCATCAGCTCTGGCGATTTCTTGACCGCCGACGTGAATGTTGTTGCGACTGCACACCCAGAGGTGCAATTCGTAACCACCGATCATCACTTTGAAAGTTCGGCGGCTGAAGCCAGTTCGCACACCATGATTTTGAGCAACGTGCATTCGATCGCAAACCAACTTGGGCAGGCAGCTTTTGAAGCGGGGTACCTCGCTGCGATGAGTTCGAAGACACATGTTGTCGCAACTTTGATTGCGATTGGTTCACCGAAGGTTTCGCTGCAGAGCAAACTTGCGAATGCCTTTGCCAAAGGTGTCGGCTATTTCGAAACTCACTCAGGTGTGACCACGAAATTGATCGCAACTTACCCAGTGCCAAAGATTGCGCCGGCGAGCGAAGCGATTCGCCAAACCGTATCTGGTTTGTATAACCAAGGCGTTGACCGCCTGTTTGTTTTGTCAGCAAAAGATTTCGAAACCGTGGCCACGGTTACCGAACCGTTCACCAACCTGCAGCTCATTGGTAGCGAACTCGATTGGGCGTTGCGTTCGACGACTTCAAAATATGCCTCGCGCATCCTGGCTTCGGTGGTTCGCACTAAAAATGTTTCGTCGCTTTATGACTTCATCGCGTTTTGGCTGGCCGGTCACACTGCAACTCCTGGGCCAAATGCCATCGACGTGAATTCGTTGACCAATGATGGAGTCGCGCTGACCGACGCGCACTCCATTGCCTACCCCGCAGAGTTTTCAAATCAGATCAATCAGTTGGTGGAGCAACTCACCAGCGAGCAAGGAATGACCCAATGAAACTGACCGGCAAGAGTCTGCAGTCACTGCCAAAGATTTCGCTTCACGACCACTTGGATGGCGGCCTGCGTGCCTCGACCATCATCGAGCTGGCCGCTGGAGTGCCTGGTCTCGAGTTGCCAGCGACTTCGGTCGACGAACTTGACCGCTGGTTTGTCGAGAGTGCAGATTCGGGCAACCTGGTCGACTACCTAAAGACCTTCGACGTGACCTGTGCCGTCATGCAAACCGCCGCCAACCTTGAGCGCATCGCCCACGAATTCGTGCTCGATCTGGCTGCCGATGGCGTGATTTATGGCGAGATCCGCTGGGCGCCAGAGCAGCACCTACGCGGTGGGCTGAGCCTAGACGAGGCCGTTGATGCGGTTCAGGCTGGTCTCGAGTCGGGTTGCGCCGCGGTTGCCAAGACCGGCCGC
>JBJTNB010000151.1:0-4313 GCA_046073845.1 Micrococcales bacterium | reverse complement strand
ATTCACTCGAAACCAGTCGAGAAACTTGCCGAGACCAACTACTTATTTAAGCTCAGCGAATTCGAGCAGCCCCTGCTAGATCACTACGCAGCAAACCCGACTTTCATTCAGCCAGAGAGCGCTCGCAACGAAGTAGTTTCGTTCGTGCGCCGCGGTCTCGAAGACCTTTCAATCTCGCGCTCGAAAGAGAAGTTCGAATGGGGCATCGACATTCCTTGGGACGACTCGCACATCACCTATGTTTGGTTCGACGCACTGCTGAACTACATCACGGCAATTGGCTTCGGCGAAGAAGATGCCGAGTCGCGCGAGAAGTTTGAACGCTACTGGCCGGCCACTCACATCGTGGGTAAAGACATCCTTCGTTTTCACGCAGTCATTTGGCCTGCGATGCTTTTGGCGGCCGAGTTGCCTTTACCTCGTCAGGTTTTCGGTCACGGTTGGTTGCTAGTCGGCGGCGAGAAAATGTCGAGGTCGAAGCTCACCGGTATTGCACCTGAGCAGATCACCGACATCTTCGGCTCAGATGCGTTCCGCTATTACTTCATGAAGGCGATCGCCTTCGGTTCAGATGGTTCGTTCTCGTGGGAAGACCTGAGCGCTCGCTACCAGGCCGAGCTCGCAAACGGTTTCGGCAACCTGGCTTCGCGCTCGATCGCCATGGTGCACAAGTACTTCGACGGTGTCGTGCCTGCGGCCGGTTTCTACACCGAGGATGACCTAGAGATACAGCGAATCGTTGGCGCGGCGGTTGCCGATGCTGACTCGGCCGTTGAGAACGTGGCCATCCATGAGGCGATTGCTTCGATCTGGACTCTCGTCGACGCGCTAAACAACTACATCACCGTGCAAGAGCCTTGGGCTTTGGCCAAAGACGAGGCAAAGCGCGAGCGCCTGGCGACCGTGCTTTACACCTGTGTTGAGGGCCTTCGAGTGCTTGCAGTGTTGCTCGCGCCGATCGTGCCAAAGGCGACCGCGAAGCTCTGGGCTGCAATTGGCGGTTCGCTGGGTGACTTGGCTGACCAGCCTTTGGCAACCGCCAGCGACTGGGGCCAACTCGGTGCTGGTGCGGTTCTTGGTGAACTAGAGCCGCTGTTCCCGCGCGTCGAGCAAGACGAAAAGTAGGCCATGGCCTACGAGTACCCGCCGCTTCCTGAGCCGCTCGAAGTCGGCACTTACGACAATCACGCTCACCTCGAATTTCGCTACGACGAAAACGGCGACGACCCAATGCCATGGATGGAGTCTCTCGATAAGGCCACCTCGGTCGGCATCAAAGGTGTGGTTCAGGTTGGCGTAACTCTCGAGTCATCGAAGTGGTCGGCATGGGCGGCAACTCAAGATGCACGTGTTTTGGCTGCGGTTGCATTGCACCCAAACGAGGCGCCGCTTTACGGCAACCAGCGCGACCTCGAGGTAGCGATTGCAGAAGTTGCAGAGTTGGCCAAGCAGCCGCGCGTGCGTGCTATTGGTGAGACAGGATTAGATTTCTTTCGCACCGAGGGTGATCACGAAGTTGCACTGCAGAAATATTCTTTCGAGCAGCACATCGAACTCGCAAAAGAAAACAACATCGCTCTGATGATTCACGACCGCGATGCTCACGCCGATGTGGTCGCAACCCTGAAGCGAGTCGGTGCGCCCGAGCGCGTGGTGTTCCACTGCTACTCAGGCGATGAATCGCTCGCCGAGATCTGCAACGAGTACGGCTGGTACATGTCGTTCGCGGGCAACATCACCATCAAGCGAAACTCGCACCTTCGCCAGTCACTGATCAACGCGCGACCTGAGCTAGTGCTCATCGAAACCGATTCACCGTTCTTGGCACCAGAGCCATACCGTGGCCGCACCAACGCCCCATACCTAGTGCCTGTGACCCTGCGCTTCGCCGCCGAGGTCACCGGTCGTTCGGTCAACGACCTTGCCACCCAAATCACCGTCAACACCGAGCGCGTTTACGGCTCTTGGGCCGAGCAGTAGGGTCGGGCCTTGGCTACCAACGTTGAACTTCTAGGCGGTAACGACATCCGTGAATTGGCGGCTCGTCTCGGCGTTCAGCCCACAAAAAAGCTAGGTCAGAACTTCGTCACCGACCCGAACACCATTCGCAAAATCGTTGGTACGGCAGGGCTTTATGGCGACGAGACCGTAGTCGAAATTGGCCCTGGCCTTGGTTCGCTGACTCTCGGCCTGATCGAATCGGCCGACAAGGTGATTGCCGTCGAGATCGACCCAAAGCTTGCCGATGAACTAGATGCCACAATCGCCAAGCGCGCGCCAGGTGCCGACTTCACTCTTGTTCGCGGCGATGCTCTCGAGATTGAAGGGCTGCCGGTTGAACCGCAGGCTCTGGTAGCGAACCTGCCCTACAACATTTCGGTTCCAGTTTTGTTGCACTTTCTCGAGACTTTCCCTTCGATCAACTTTGGGTTGGTTTTGGTTCAAGCCGAAGTTGCTCACCGTCTTGCTGCAAAACCTGGCAACAAGATTTACGGAGTGCCAAGCGTGAAGCTCGCCTGGTATGCCGATGCCGAATTAGCCGGCAATGTCTCGCGCAATATCTTTTGGCCGGTGCCAAACGTCGATAGCGCGCTGGTTCACTTCGTGAAGCGCGAGACAGCCCTTGGCAGTGAAGACCTTCGTAAGCAAACTTTCGCGGTGGTCGATGCCGCGTTCTCGCAACGTCGCAAAACACTTCGCCAGGCACTCTCGACCTGGGCCGGTAGCGCCGCTGCCGCCGAAGATATTTTGGTTCGCGCTGGCGTCGACCCTTCGGCCCGTGGCGAAGCTCTCGATGTGCACGCGTTCGTAAGAATTGCACAGGCTGCAAAATGAGCGAACTGGCAAAACGCAGTGAACAACTGCAGTACCAATTCACCAGGCACATCGCCTGTGCCGAAGGTCCACTGAAACTCATTCTTAGCGATGTCGATCGTTGGCCGGGCAACATCAACCCGCGCGTACTCACCACAAACGAGAACGAGTTTCTGGTGGCGTTTCGCGACAACTCGCGCGCGTTCATCCGTGTTTCAAAATTGGCGGCCGGTGTGCAACGTCTCGACATCGAACACGAGGCAGCACCTAGCAACTCGCAGCTCGGCGCCGGCATCGATTACGAAATCTTCTGGTTCGAGCTCTTCGCCATGTTGAACTCGCGCCTGATGCCCGAGCGCGTGGCCGTGGCAACCGCACCGGGCAAGGTCAACCTCTATCTGGGAATCGGCCCGCTAGCGGCCAACGGATACCACTCGGTAGCCAGTCTTTACCTGGCCGTCAACCTGCGCGAGACCGTCAGCGCCCAACTTTCATCGGTCTACGAGGTTAAGGTGACCGGCGATTTCGACGCCTTTGAACTACTCTCTGTGCCTACCGACGAGAGCAACCTGGTGGTCAAGGCGGCCAAGCGCGTGGCCGAACTTGCCGGCACAGCAGAAGCCCTCAAGCTCGTAATTGGAATCGACAAGCGAGTTCCGATCGCCGGTGGTATGGGTGGTGGTTCTGCCGATGGGGCAGCGGCCCTGTTAGTTGCAAACCAGATGCTCGATGCAAAACTCTCTCGCGAAGACTTGATTGACATGGCCGCAGGCCTCGGGGCAGATGTTCCGTTTGCCATTGTCGGTGGCGCAGCAATCGGTAGCGGTTCTGGTGTGAACCTAACCGAGGTCGAAGAGGTGCGTGATGTTCACCTCGTCTTGATTCTCGACGAGCAGGGTTTGTCGACGCCGGCGGTTTACCGCAAGCTTGACGAACTGCGAACCGCTCGAGGCGAAAACCCAAGCGCGGTTGCAGAACCGACCATTTCTCGTTCGCTCATCCGTGCGCTTCAATCTGGCAACGTCTGGGATCTCGCCGGAGCCATGCATAACGATCTTGAAGAGGCCGCACTCGCGCTTCGCCCTGACTTGCAAAACAAAATTGACCTAGCACTTGAGCTCGGTGCGGTTCGCGCGATGGTCAGTGGCAGCGGCCCAACTGTGATGGCCCTCATCGGCAGCGAACTTGGCGCGCTCGACATCGCACAGCAGCTTCGCAAGCGTGGGCTAAATGCGTTTGCCGTGAAAGGCCCGGTCGTCGGCGCAGAGTTGGTTGACTGATTGGCTCACTTGCTCGGTGCCGAGAATATCTCGCACGAATTTCCGACTAAACGCGTTTTCGATTCGATCACCGTTGGCCTAAACGATGGCGACAGAATCGGCATCGTTGGTCGTAATGGAGATGGCAAGTCGACCATGCTCAAAATTGTGGCAAAGCGCATGCAGCCTGACGAAGGCAAGGTCACCTATCGAAGCGGACTGCAGGTTGGAATGCTCGAC
>JBJTNB010000150.1:0-5480 GCA_046073845.1 Micrococcales bacterium | reverse complement strand
TGACTCACGAATACGTGACCGAGAACAGCGCATACTCGAGCTAATGATTTCAGCAGCAGAATCCAATAACGAGGTCGCTCGCATCAAGGCAGAGACCTTGATCGAGTCGTTGCCTTGGTTGCAGCGTTTCCACCAAAAGGTGGTGGTGGTCAAATTCGGCGGCAACGCGATGGTCGATGAAAGTCTGCAGCGTGCCTTCTGCGAAGACATGGCTTACCTGCGCTGGGTCGGAATCAAGCCTGTTGTAGTTCACGGTGGTGGCCCGCAGATTTCGGCAAAACTTGCTGAACTTGGCATCGAGTCTGAGTTCCGCGGCGGCTTCCGTGTCACCACTTCCGCGTCAATCGGTGTGATCCGAGACGTTCTTCGAAACGAAATTTCCGAATCGCTCGCCGCAATGATTCGTGAAGCTGGGGCAGAGGCATCGGTCTTGAATGGCGAAGACAGCAATCTGTTCCGTGCAGAAATCGTTGAACTCGAAAGCCCAGATGGCCCTGTCGACATCGGCTTAGTTGGCGAGGTGCGCCAGGTGAACCCGCGCGTAGTCTTCGAAGCAATCGATGCCGGGCGCATCCCTGTTATTAGTACCGTCGCACCTGATGCCTCCGGTCAGTTGCTCAACGTAAATGCAGATCTCGCAGCTGCTTCGCTCGCCGTCGCACTTGGTGCCGACAAGCTCATGGTGCTCACCGATGTTCCTGGCCTCTACGCTGACTGGCCAAATCGCGACTCGCTGGTTTCTGAGATCAATTCGACCGAACTTGAAGCGCTCTTACCAAAGCTAGAGTCGGGAATGATCCCAAAGATGCAAGCCTGCCTTCAGGCGGTGGCCGGTGGGGTGCCGCAGGCTCACGTGATTGACGGCCGCACGCCGCACAGCATTCTGCTCGAGATTTTCACCCTTTCTGGCTTCGGAACCATGGTGCTACGCTAAAGGTTCTCGCTGACAAGTTGTTTGGCGAGTTTTTTGTTTTCGAGAGGTCTTCAAATGGTTCGCCACTTTCTAAAAGACGATGACATCACTCCTGCAGAGCAGGCAGCGATCATCCGTCGTGCGATCGAACTCAAGAAGTCTCCATACTCAGAGCGCCCATTCGAAGGCCCAAAGACCGTCGCCCTGATCTTCGACAAAACCTCAACCCGCACCCGCGTTTCATTCGCCGTGGGCGTCGCCGATCTCGGCGGAATTCCGCTGATCATCGATTCGGCCACCAGCCAGATGGGTGGCAAAGAATCCGTAGCCGACACTGCCAAGGTGTTAGAGCGCCAGGTTGCTGCCATCGTCTGGCGCACCTACGCTCAGGCGGGTCTCGAAGAGATGGCCGCTAATTCAAAGGTTCCAGTCATAAATTCGCTCAGCGACGACTGGCACCCGTGTCAGCTGCTGGCCGACCTAATGACCATCCAAGAGCACAAAGGCAAACTAGCCGGACTGAAACTGGCATATATCGGCGATGGGGCCAACAACATGGCCAATAGCTACCTCGTTGCCTGCGCCATGGCTGGCATGACCGTCTCGATTGCCGCTCCAGCCGAGTACCTACCTTCGGCAAAGGTCGTGGCCCGAGCCGAGCACATTGCCTCAGAGACCGGTGGTTCTGTGGCGGTTCACGGTGACCCGACTCTGGCCATCCAAGATGCCGATGTGGTAGTCACCGACACTTGGATCTCCATGGGCCAAGAAGCCGACAAGGCCAAGCGCATCCAAGACTTCGAAGGCTTCACAATCGATGCTGAATTGATGGCAAAGGCCGACCCGAAGGCCATATTCATGCACTGCCTCCCTGCCTACCGCGGTTACGAAGTGGCCGCCGAGGTCATCGATGGGCCACAGTCGGTCATCTGGGATGAGGCCGAGAATCGACTTCACGCACAAAAAGCCCTCATGACCTTCTTAGCTGAGCACACTCACTAACTCGACGAAGCCTGCAGCAACCCGGTCTGCGCGAGCCCAATGAATAGAATGGGCACAATGAACGACGCAAATTCACTGTGGGGCAGCCGCTTCGAGTCCGGGCCGGCCGAGTCTCTGGCCGCGCTTAGCCGATCCGTCCACTTTGACTGGCGTCTAGCTCGCTACGACATCACCGGCACTAGAGCACATATCAAGGCCCTTATGACCGCCGGCTACCTAACCAGCGCAGAGCACGAAAAGCTTGATCGCAGCCTGCTTGAGCTTCTTAGTCGAGTCGAAAACGGCAGTTTTACCGCCAAACTCCAGGATGAAGACGTCCATTCGGCGCTAGAACGTGGCCTTATCGAGATCACCGGCCCTGAATTGGGTGGCAAGGTCAGAGCTGGTCGCTCACGAAACGACCAGATCGCCACATTAATTCGCACCTACTTGCTCGACGAGGCTTCGCGTCTGCACGTAGAGGTGCTCGACCTCATCGAAGTACTCGTCACAAGGGCAGAGGAACACCTAGGGGTTGCTATGCCTGGCCGCACACACTTTCAGCATGCTCAGCCGGTGTTGCTATCTCACCAGCTTCTCGCTCACGCCTGGCCGCTAGTTCGCGATCTTGAGCGCCTGCGCGATTGGCGAGCACGAGCCATGCTCTCTCCATACGGAGCCGGCGCGCTCGCGGGAAATACCCTTGGGCTCGACCCGAATCTGGTTGCAACCGAACTCGGTCTAAGTGCACCAACGCAGAACTCGATTGACGCAACTTCAAGCCGCGACGTCGTTGCCGAGTTTGCATTTATCGCAACTATGGTTTCGATTAACCTTTCCCGTTTCAGCGAAGAGATCATCATCTGGGCTTCTCGCGAATTCGATTACATCAAGTTGAGCGACTCGTACTCGACAGGTTCGTCGATCATGCCGCAAAAGAAAAACCCAGACATCGCAGAGCTAGCTCGAGGTAAAGCGGGTCGCGCAATTGGTAACCTCACCGGACTGCTTGCAACTCTCAAAGGTCTCCCACTTGCCTACAACCGCGACCTGCAAGAAGACAAAGAACCAGTATTCGATCTCTGCGATCAGCTTCACCTAGTGCTCCCTGCATTCACTGGCATGGTTGCAACAATGACTTTCAATCGCAACCGACTTGAGATGCTTGCGCCAGAAGGTTTCTCACTTGCAACTGACGTTGCCGAGTGGCTTGTCAAAAAGAAAGTTCCATTCCGCGATGCTCATGAAATCACTGGCAAGCTGGTGGCTTACTGCGAGCAGCACTCGCTCGATCTGCACGAAGTGCCAGATAGCGAAATGGCAAACATTTCTGCGCAGCTCACACCAGATGTGCGCGACGTTCTAACCGTCGGTGGCTCTATCAAGGCTCGTCAAGGCGCTGGTGGCACAGCGCTTCCACGTGTGCTCGAGCAGATTCAGGCCCTTCGTAAAATCGCACCGAAGAAGATCTAATGAACGCAAACAGCAACGCTTCAGTCCTTGCAGCACAAAGCAACGACTCATCATTCGCCGATGTGCTCGACGAGTTGAAGTGGCGTGGGCTCGTTGCAATCTCAACCGACGAAGAGCAGTTGCGTAAGGCTCTGACTGAGGGCTCGATTACCTACTACTGCGGCTTTGATCCAACCGCTGCCAGCCTTCACCTCGGTAACTTGGTGCAGTTGTTAACCATGCGTCGCCTGCAACTAGCTGGCCACAAGCCATTGGCTCTCATCGGTGGCTCAACCGGTTTGGTTGGCGACCCACGTCCAACTGCTGAGCGCACGCTCAACACGAAAGAAACAGTAGGCGAGTGGGTTGAAAAACTGTCACGTCAGGCTTCGCGGTTTCTTGCCAGCGAAGGTGCTAACGCTGTTCGCCTCGTGAACAACCTCGACTGGACCGAACCAATTTCTGCAATCGATTTTCTTCGCGAAATCGGCAAGCACTTTCGTGTTGGCAAAATGCTTTCCAAGGATGCCGTAAGCGCGCGACTCAATTCTGAACACGGCATCAGCTACACCGAGTTCAGTTACCAAATTTTGCAGGGTCTCGACTTTCTCGAATTGTTCCGTCGCTACGACTGTGTTTTGCAAACCGGTGGTAGCGACCAGTGGGGAAACCTGACTTCTGGCACCGACCTCATTCACAAAGTCGAGGGCAAGAGTGCGCACATTCTTGCAACGCCTCTGATCACAAACTCCGATGGCAAAAAGTTCGGCAAGTCAGAAGGAAACGCTGTCTGGCTCGATCGCGAATTCACGTCACCTTACGCGTTCTACCAGTTCTGGCTCAATGTCGAAGATGCCGACGTTGTCGACCGACTCAAAGTGTTCACTTTCCTGACGCGTGCAGAAATCGAAGACCTTGCAAAACAAACCGCCGATGCACCATACCTTCGCGCAGCACAAAAGAGTCTGGCGTTCGAAGTGACTTCACTCGTACACAGTGTCGCCGATGCCGAAGCAGCCATCGCTGCCAGCGCGGCGCTCTTCGGTCAAGGTGAACTTGAAACTCTCGATGCTGCAACGCTCGAGTCTGCACTCCGCGAGTTGCCAAATGTCGAAGCCGCCGCTGGCACTGCGCTGGCGAGCTTGCTCGTCGACACTGGGTTGATCGACAGCCTGTCGGCTGCCCGTCGTGCAATCAAAGAGGGCGGTGTCTACCTTAACAACGTCAAGATTGAAGATGAGCAGGCCACCATCAGCTCTTTTATTCATGGCAAGTTCGCAGTGCTTCGTCGTGGCAAGAAAACCCTTGCCGGCATTTTCTCCGCCTAGCGCCCACAGCCTTACCCCACGGTGGCAGCGGTCCCCGCACCACAGCTCCGCCCACCTAGCCCAACTAGCCCGACTGCCCACCTGTGCGCCGGGCCAGAATCGCTTTACTCCGCTCTGGCCCATTGGTATCCAAAAGAAATTCGAAAAAAAGTACAAAATATGGCCCCAAAAGGGCCATT
This sequence comes from Micrococcales bacterium, assembly GCA_046073845.1. GTDB lineage: Bacteria > Actinomycetota > Actinomycetes > Actinomycetales > Microbacteriaceae > Rhodoluna. The sequence goes on along the minus strand of JBJTNB010000150.1, from coordinate 627 downwards.
TCGATTTGACACCTTCGTTACCAACACGTAATGTAGTTCCTTGTCGCCCAAAGTTTGGCAGTCCTGATTAGGAAGCCGGCTCAAGTGCAACAAATCCAGACAAATGTCACATCTGACTATTGGGCCGAAAAGCCTGATTTTTAGCGTGTTCCAGGCGTCTGGGAGCTTGGCAAAAAAAAGTCCGTGTCAGATTTTGACAAACGATGAATTTCTGCTAAGTTAGTGAAGTTGCTCTGCGGAAATGGCAGCCCCATTTCTGTCGCAGCATCCGATCTTTGAGAACTCAACAGTGTGCACTTAAAAAACAATGTCGATGCCAAGAACCTCCTGGCTGATTGCTTGCAATTAGTCGGAGAAAATATTGGATTAGACAGAAGTCAGCAATGACATCTATTTAGTCAAATCAAACTGAGGCGCCATTTTCCGGCGCTTTCGAAAAACTTCGGTCGCTTGCGATCGAAAACATTTTTATCGGAGAGTTTGATTCTGGCTCAGGACGAACGCTGGCGGCGTGCTTAACACATGCAAGTCGAACGATGAAGCTGGAGCTTGCTCCGGTGGATTAGTGGCGAACGGGTGAGTAACACGTGAGCAATCTGCCCTTGACTCTGGGATAACTGCGGGAAA
>JBJTNB010000149.1:0-2452 GCA_046073845.1 Micrococcales bacterium | reverse complement strand
GATGACCAGTTTTATTCTTGGCGGCGGGTGCTTCTGGTGCCTCGACTCTGCTTACATGCAGTTCAACGGAGTGACCGATGTTGAGGTCGGCTCGGTGGTTTGGCCACCCATGTAGCCGACCTCAACATCGGTCACTCCGTTGAACTGCATGTAAGCAGAGTCGAGGCACCAGAAGCACCCGCCGCCAAGAATAAAACTGGTCATCGCACTACCTTAGGCTGTTTCGGTGAGCACGAATCGCAAGCATCCGACCCTTGGTGTGGTCTTGGCGCTGACTTCATCGTTGCTCTTTGGTTTGAACGCGAGCACCACCAAGGTGCTGGTTCAAAGTGGAATAACCCCGTCACAGCTCGTGCTATTCCGCAGCCTTGCGGTCGCTGTAATTGCCGGGCTCGCGCTGCTGGTCACCAACCGTCGCGCCTTCAAGATCGGCGGGCGCGAGCTGGGCCTGTTCGCTATCTACGGCGTGCTCGGCATCGCTCTGATGCAGTGGGCATACTCGAACGCAGTATCGACCATGCAGGTTGGCCCCGCACTCCTTATTGAGTACACCTCAGTGGTCATGGTGCCATTGGCCAGCCTGCTCATCTTCAAGGAGCGAGTTCACAACCGCCTATGGATGGCAGTCGCGCTAGTGCTGGTTGGGCTGGTGATTGTGGCGCATCCGTGGAATTCGTGGTTAAACCCCGTTGGTGTTGGCTGGGCCTTCATGGCGGCAGTGATGTTGAGCATTTACTTCATCATGGGTGAACGACTGCAGCGCACCCGCGATCCGCTCTCGACACTCTTCTACTCGTTCACCGCATCGAGCCTGTTCTGGGCTGTGGCCGCGGCAATCACCAGTACCGGCTTCGTGAGCTTCGACGGACTGGTCGAGCTCGGCGGAAATCTCGGCAGCGCAACCCTGCCTACCTGGGTGCTACTGGCATGGATGGCCGTGGCCGCCTCATTTGCCCCAATGCTCTTTACGGTTCTAGCCCTTCGCCACCTGAGCGCGGCCGGGGTCGGCATTGCCAGCACGGCCGAAACTGTATTTGCATTCGTGTTCGGCTACCTCTGGTTAAGCGAGAGAATCGATGTGGCACAAACAGTCGGTGCGAGCATCGTGATCGTCGGAATCGTGTTGGCACAAACAGCAAGGAGCGCCAAATGGCAACCATCGAACTAAACGAAACCACCTTCGGCGAAATCGTCACCTCGCCAGGAATCGTGTTCGTCGACCTTTGGGCAGAGTGGTGTGGACCGTGCCGCATGTTCGGACCGATCTTCGAAGAAGCCAGCAACAAAAACGAAGACATCATCTTTGCGAAGGTCGACACCGAGAAAGAGCAGCAGCTCTCGGCAATGCTCGGCATCACTTCGATTCCGACTTTGCTCGCGTTCCGCGACGGCATCATGCTTTACAACCGCGCGGGTGCACTACCGGCTGCCAACTTCGACGAACTGATCGGTGCAGTCCGCGCGGTCAACATGGATGAAGTGCGAGCAGAAATCGCCAAAGGCCCTGCTGGCGACGAAGAGGGCAACGCCTAAACCAAATGCCGACTCCAGAAAGTGCAAAGATGCACGAACACTCAGGTGACCTGCGTGAAGCAGTGTTTGAATACGCTCGCAATCGCCTCAGCTATTCACCGCCACCTCTGGATCACTCACAGCCACACGAAGAACTAGCAAGACTTGCTGGCGCAACCATCACCGACAAGGGCCTCGGCGGAATCGCGGCGCTGAAACTTTTCGAGCTCGTACTCGCACCGGCAACAATCAGCACCGACCACCCTGGGTATCTTTCGTTCATTCCATCTGCACCAACCGAGGCATCGAAACTTTTCGATTTGATTGTTTCGGCATCTGCAATTTATGGCGGATCCTGGATGGAAGGCTCGGGCGCCGTCTATGCCGAGAACGAAGTGCTCGCCTGGTTGGCGCGCGAGTGCGGTTTGCCAACCGAAGCCGGTGGCGTGTTCGTGCAAGGCGGAACGATCGGAAACCTCTCTGCGTTGGTTGCCGCACGATTCAACTTCGATGCACCAGCAGGCAAGCGACTGGCTTTCGTTTGCAGCAGTGAGGCTCACAGCAGTTTGAAGACCGCTGCCCGCGTGATGGATGTAGACATCATCAAGGCACAGTCAGATGAGCACGGCCGCCTTCACGGCGATGCCGTCGAGGCTGCGATTGCAGGCGACGATGCCTCGCGAATCTTTGCCGTGGTGGCAACAGCAGGCACAACCAACTTTGGAATCGTCGATCACATCGAGTCGATTGCCCAGGTGGCAAAGCGCCACGATAAGTGGCTGCACGTTGATGGTGCCTATGGGCTGGCGGGCATCCTTGATGACAGCAAACGCCCGCTGTACAAGGGTGTTGAGCACGCAGACAGCCTGATCGTCGACCCGCACAAGTGGCTATTCGCCCCGTTCGATGCCTGTGCCCTGATCTACCGCGACCCAGAGCT
>JBJTNB010000148.1:0-3233 GCA_046073845.1 Micrococcales bacterium | reverse complement strand
GCCCTGATCTACCGCGACCCAGAGCAGGGCCGCCGGGCTCACACTCAACACGGTGAATACCTCGACACTTTGACCGAATCTGGCGAGTTCAACCCGAGCGACTACGCGATCAACCTGACTCGTCGCCCGCGCGGTTTACCTCTTTGGTTCTCGCTCGCAACCCACGGTGTCGATGCCTATCGCAAAGCGGTTGCAGCAAACTGTGAGGTTGCTCGAATTGCAGCCGATTTGATTCGTCAGCGCGACGACCTTGAGTTGGTTCGCGAACCAGAACTTTCAGTTGTGGTCTTTGAAAAGCATGGTTGGTCTAAAACCGACTACGAATCCTGGAGCGACAAACTCCTCAGAGACCAAATCGCATTCGTGGTGCCTTCGTCGCACGCCGGTCGAACCAACTTGCGATTCGCAATCGTAAACCCACTGACCACTGCAGAAACCATTCGCACAATTCTCGATTCAATCCCTACCGAATAACCGAAAGTACAAATGTCACAGCAAACAGTTCTGCACGCCGTTCACGCAGCTCACGGTGCAAGCTTCACCGACTTCGGCGGCTGGGAAATGCCGGTTCGTTATGGCAGCGACCTAGAAGAGCACGCTGCGGTTCGTAACGCGGCCGGCATCTTCGATATTTCGCACATGGCAGAGATTTTTGTTTCTGGTGAACAGGCTGCCGAGTTTCTAGATCACGCGCTCGTGGGCCTGGCGTCTGAGATCGCTATCGGTCGCGCAAAGTACTCGATGATTTGCAACCAGGATGGCGGCATTATCGACGACCTTATTGTCTACCGACTCGGCGAACACAACTTTCTAGTTGTCGCCAATGCTGGTAACCGCCACCCTGTCTTTCACGCCATGAGCGACCGCCGCGATGAATTTGTTGTTGAGCTCGAAGATGCCAGCGACAACTGGGCATTGATTGCAGTGCAAGGCCCGAAAGCAGCAGGCATTTTGCAGCGCCTGACCGACACCGACCTAAGCCCACTCAAGTACTACTCGATTGCGGCTGCGACCCTGGCTGGTTCGAGCGTTTACCTCTGCCGCACGGGCTACACCGGCGAAGACGGATTCGAGGTGCTGGTCGGCAGCGAGCAAGCTGAGGCTACCTTCAAGGCCATCCTGGTTGAAGGTCAGACCGACGGCCTAACCCTTTGCGGCCTTGCTTGCCGCGACACTCTGCGCCTCGAAGCCGGCATGCCTCTTTATGGGCACGAACTTGGCGAAGACATCACCCCGTTCGAGGCTGGTCTCGGCAAAGTGGTTCGCCTGACCGATCGCCACTTCGTTGGCGAGAAGGCCCTGGCCAAACTGGGCGAGAACCCGAAGCGCCAACTGGTTGGCCTACAAGGCGAAGGCAAGCGAGCCGCCCGAGCCGAATACGAAGTTCTCGACCCCGAAACCGGCGAGAAACTGGGCGTGATCACCAGCGGCGCACTCTCACCAACGCTCGGCTACCCGGTAGCGATGGCGCTCATCCTTGCTGGTAAAAAGCAGGTTGGTGACGCGGTTATCGTAGATGTTCGAGGCTCACAAATGCCTTTCGAAATCGTGAATCTGCCCTTCTACAAGAGAGAGCGCTAACCATGGCAAACCCAGCCAACCTTCACTACACCAAAGAGCACGAGTGGCTTTTAGTCGACGGCGACGTTGCCACAATCGGAATCACCGCCTATGCGGCCGACAAGTTGGGTGACGTAGTTTTCGTCGACTTGCCAAAGGTTGGTGCGCGCACCACTTACATGAAAATTTGTGGCGAGATCGAATCGACGAAGTCGGTTGGCGAGCTCTACTCTCCTGTTGATGGTGAAGTTGTTGAAATCAACGATTCAGTTGTTGGTGCGCCTGAGTTAGTTAACCCGGATGCCTTCGGCGGCGGCTGGTTGATCAAGGTGCGCTTCGATGCGCTACCGGCCGACTTGCTCAGCGCGGCAGACTACGACGCACTCACTGGCGAGTAGTAAATGCCAAAGCAACACGAAAACTTTTCATATCGTCACATCGGCACCACAAAGGCCGAGCAGCAGCGCATGCTGCAGTTGCTTGGTTACGGTTCGCTCGACTCGCTCATGGGTGCCGCCGTACCTGAGGTAATTCAGTTCCGCGGTGAATCCACCTTGGATGAAGCCCGCACCGAAGCGGAGGCACTCGCAGAGTTGCGCGTGCTCGCCGGCAAGAACCGCGTAACCACTTCGATGATCGGTCTCGGTTACTTCGGCACACTGACCCCTGGTGTGATCAAGCGCAACGTTCTTGAAAACCCATCGTGGTACACCGCTTACACGCCATACCAGCCAGAAATTTCGCAGGGTCGACTCGAAGCGCTGATCAACTTTCAGACAATGGTCACCGACCTAACCGGCATGAAGACCGCAAACGCATCGATGCTCGATGAAGGCACCGCAGCCGTCGAGGCAATGATGATCGCAAAGCGCTCGGCCAGCAACGAGTCGAACGTGTTCTTCGTTGACAGCGACGTTTTACCGCAGACCAAGGCGCTGCTTGAGCACCGTGCAGAACCACTTGACATTTCGATCGAATACTTCGACGCAGCTGCTAGCGCCCCCGCCGGCGAGCACTTTGGTTCGCTGACTCAGTATCCAGGCGCCTCTGGTCGCTTGGTCGACCTAGCGCCGATCATCACCGCGACCAAGGCTCAGGGTGGCTTGGCTATTGCCGCTGCCGATCTTTTGGCATTGACCCTGGTGGTCGCCCCAGGCGACCTCAGTGCTGATGTCGTGGTTGGCACCACCCAGCGCTTTGGCGTGCCGATGGGCTTCGGTGGCCCTCACGCCGGTTACCTTGCGGTTCGCGAAGACCTAGAACGTTCGATGCCTGGCCGCTTGGTCGGTGTTTCAGTCGACAAGGATGGCGCTGCCGCCTATCGCCTAACCCTGCAGACTCGCGAACAGCATATTCGTCGCGAGCGAGCAACCTCAAACATTTGCACCGCTCAGGTTTTGCTTGCAGTGATGGCCGCGATGTATGCCGTCTACCACGGCCCGGCAGGTTTGCGCGCGATTGCACACGAGGTGCACTCGAAGACCACTCGCCTCGCAAGCGGTCTGACGTCGGCCGGCATCAAACTGGCGCACGACAAGTTCTTCGACACTCTCGAACTCTGCGATGTCGACGCCAACGCACTTTACGAAAAGGCACGCGCCAAGAACATCACTCTGCTGGTTCGCGGCAACGACTGCTTGCAGCTTTCACTAGATGAAACCACCGACGAAAAA
>JBJTNB010000147.1:0-7961 GCA_046073845.1 Micrococcales bacterium | reverse complement strand
GCCGTTGGTGAGCACCATGATTTTCGCGCCGGTGGCTGCTGCGGTTCGTGCCGCGTGCGCAACCGCACGAACGCCCTTGCCCTCATACAGATGTGTGCGCGAACCGAGAACGAGTGCGTGTTTGCCGCTCGGAAGTTTGATCGAACGAATGGTCGGTGAGTGGCCTTCAACGTGCGGCTTCGAGAAGCCAGGCACCTCGGCCGCGTTGATGCTGGCTACGGTCTCGCCCATTAGGTCGGCTGCCTTGGCCCATCCCGAGCCGAGCACGAGCGCGATGTCGTGGCTGGCGATTCCGGTTAGTTCGGCAATCTTTGCCGCGGCCTGCTTGGCGAAGTCGAATGGGTTCAGGGTTTCATCGTCGAAAACGTTGCTGCTCATGCTTTTTAGCCTAAACCGCCTTCGGCGCCCTGCTGGCAGAATGGGGGAGTGAGCGAAACCACTAACCAACACCACATTGTCATCAGCGGCGGCGGCCCAGGCGGCTACGAGGCAGCCCTAGCCGGCACCCAGCTTGGTGCCAAGGTCACCTTGATCGAGCGTTCGGGCATCGGTGGCAATGCCGTTCTCACCGACGTGGTTCCTTCTAAGACTTTGATCGCTACCGCCGACGCAGCTCAGGCGGTCAAGCAGGCGGCCGAACTAGGAATTTCATTTTCGGCCGAGGGCAAGGCGGTAACGCCAAAGATCGAAATCGATTTGGCTACGGTTAACAAGCGCCTTCGCGACATCGCTGATGCACAGTCTGCAGACATGCTCGAAAACCTCAAGGATGCAGGTGTGCGTGTAATTCACGGTTCGGGTCGCCTCGACACAAACCACTTCGTAATCGCAACTCACACTGATGGTAAAGAAGAACGCCTCGACGCGAAGACCATCATCGTTGCTGTCGGTGCGACTCCGCGCGAATTGCCGAGCGCGAAACCTGACGGCGATCGCATTCTGACCTGGAAGCAGCTTTACAACCTCACCGAATTGCCAGAGCACATGATTGTGGTCGGTTCTGGTGTGACAGGTGCCGAGTTCGCTTCGGCGTTCAACGGTCTCGGTTGCGAGGTCTCGTTAATTTCGTCGCGCGACATGGTGCTACCTGGTGAAGACCAGGATGCGGCCCGTCTCATCGAAGAGATTTTCAAAAAGCGCGGCATGCACCTTTACGAAAAGTCGCGCGCCGAGTCGGCGGTAAACAAGGGCGACCATGTCGAAGTTACTTTGGCAGATGGTCGAGTCATCACTGGTTCGCATGTGCTGATGGCCGTTGGTGGAATTCCGAACACCGCTGGTCTTGGGCTCGAAGAGGCCAACATCGCGCTGACCGAAACGGGTCACATTGTGACCAACAAGGTTGCGCGCACCACTCGTGCGAATGTCTACGCGGTTGGCGACTGCTCGACCGCGCTTCCGCTCGCTTCGGTCTCGGCAATGCAGGGCCGCACCGCTGTGTTCCACAGCCTTGGCGACATCGCCGCCCCAACCCACCCACGAAACGTGGCCTCGAACGTCTTCACCTCGCCCGAAATCGCCTCGGTTGGCTGGTCAGAGCAGGCCATCGCCGACGGCAAGACCAACGGATTTGTGCACAAGATCGACTTCACCGAGAACCCACGCGCCAAGATGCAGGGCATCGAAGAAGGCTTCATCAAGTTGATTTGTTCGACCGGCGGCACCGTCGTTGGTGGCGTGGTCGTCGGCTCGAAGGCATCCGAGTTGATTTACCCGATCGCGATTGCAATCGAAAACCGCTTGACGGTCGACGAGGTCGCGAAGACCTACACCGTTTACCCGTCGCTCACCGGTTCGATCACCGACGCGGCTCGCGCACTTCACTTGCCGCAAAACTAATTGCGTGATTGCGGGATTGCTGAATTGCTGAACTGCGGCCGCGCGCTTTGGCGCTGATCTCTTGAATGCTGTGCTGGCGAATCGCGCTTAATGCACAAATGCACAAATTCTTGCATCAGAACTGATGCAAGAACTTGTGCAAATGGTTATGCATGGCGAATGGTCGCAAGAGCAACCAACCAGTAATCCGAAAATCGCTATTCGATTTCGATGAGCATCGTGCCAGCCGGCACAGTCGCACCGACCTCGGCGCCAATCGCTTTGACGACGCCATCCTTGTGAGCGTTCATCGGCTGCTCCATCTTCATGGCTTCAAGAACCACAACTAGGTCGCCAGCTGAAACGGTGTCGCCAACTGCAACGGCGATCTTGACAACGGTTGACTGCATCGGAGCCTTGACGGCGTTGCCAGAAGCACCACCACCGGATGCACCACCCGACGACTTGCGCTTCGGTGCGTGGCCGGCTGCTGCGGGTGCGCTGCCACCAGAGAGCAATCGCTTTGGTAGCGAAACCTCGATGCGCTTGCCATCGACTTCGACAACAACTTTGTTGCGCTCGTCGCTGTCTGCGGTTGAACCGTCGTGCACTCCGGCCCAAGGTTCGATGTCGTTGGTCCACTCGGTTTCGATCCAGCGAGTGTAAATTCCGAAGCGACCGATTTCGCCACCGTTGTAACCGCCAGGCTCTGTGCCGATAAATGCTGGGTCGTTCACGATCTTGCGGTGGAACGGAAGCACAGTTGGCAATCCTTCGACCTGCATCTCGTCGAGTGCGCGGCGAGCGCGGGCGAGTGCTTCGTTACGAGTCGGGCCAGTGACGATCAGCTTGGCAACCATCGAGTCGAACGAACCCGAGATCTCGTCGCCACTTTCAACACCGGTGTCGACGCGAACGCCAGGGCCGCTAGGAGCCTTGAAAACTTTGACCGGGCCAGGTGCTGGCATGAAATTGCGACCGGCATCCTCGCCATTGATACGGAACTCGAAGCTGTGACCGGTGACTTTCGGGTCGTCATAGTCGAGGCGGCCGCCTTCTGCCAGACGGAACTGCTCGCGCACCAGGTCGAGACCGGTGACTTCTTCAGAGACCGGGTGCTCAACCTGCAGACGGGTGTTGACCTCGAGGAACGAAATGGTGCCATCCTGGGCGACTAGGAACTCACAGGTGCCGGCGCCCTGGTAGCCAACCTCTTTCAAGATTGCCTTCGATGCTTCGTACAAACGCGCGGTCTGTGCATCGGTGAGGAACGGGGCAGGAGCCTCTTCGACAAGCTTCTGGTGGCGACGCTGCAGCGAGCAGTCGCGGGTCGAAACGACAACGACGTTTCCGTATGCATCGGCGAGGCACTGGGTCTCGACGTGGCGCGGCTTCTCGAGGTACTTCTCGACGAAGCACTCGCCGCGACCGAAAGCAGCGATCGCTTCGCGAGTTGCCGATTCGAACAGCTCTGCGACTTCTTCTTCACGGTAGGCGACCTTGATGCCGCGACCGCCGCCACCGAATGCAGCCTTGATTGCAACCGGAACGCCGTACTGACGAACGAAATCGAGAACTTCTTCTGCGCCTGAGACGGGGTTCAAGGTTCCAGGGGCCAGCGGTGCGCCAACTTTTTCTGCAACGTGACGAGCCGAAACTTTGTCGCCGAGTTGTTCGATTGCTTCAGGCGATGGGCCGATCCAAATTAGTCCGGCAAGAATAACCGCACGAGCGAAGTCGGCGTTTTCTGCCAAGAAGCCGTAACCAGGGTGCACCGCGTTTGCGCCTGAGCGCTTCGCGATGTCGATGATCTTGTAGATGACGAGGTAGGTATCTGGGCCGGTGGTGCCGTGAAGCGCGTAAGCCTCGTCGGCCAGCTTCACGTGCATGGCGTCGCGGTCTTGGTCTGCGTAGACGGCAACACTGGCGATACCGGCATCCTTGGCGGCTCGCGCAATGCGAACTGCAATTTCGCCGCGGTTGGCGATAAGGACTTTGGTGATTTTCAACGGGTTAGTCGTCATAAGAACCAACTTTATTAGTTAGGTCCACAGCGAGGTGTACTCGACGCCTAGTTGCAGGCAGGCCTCACGCAGGGCGCTCAGGCTAAGGCCAACGACGCTGTGACTGTCGCCCTCAATCCCACGGATGAACGCACCGCCACGGGCGTCGATCGTGAACGCGCCGGCCACCTTGAGGGGTTCGCCAGTGGCTACGTACAGGTCGATTTCGGCATCCGAGAGGTCGGCGAAGTGCACGACAGTGCTGGTCACCCGGCCTGTCGCTGGAGGTAGTTGGCCAGACTGAGGGTTGCGGTTGTCGATTACCCAGTGGCCGGTATGCAGGATCCCGCTTCGGCCGCGCATCTGGCGCCAGCGGTCGCGGGCAACTTCGGGGTCGTGTGGCTTGCCAAGCGAGACGCCGTCTAGTTCTAGCGATGAGTCGCAGGCCACGATGACTCGGCCGAACGTTGCGGGGTTGCCGGCGACGGCTTCGCCCTTGGCCTTTGCCAGCACGTGTACCAGATCGCCAACTGAGCTAATCAGGCCAGCCGCTTCAGCCCGCGCCGCGGCTGCGTCTTCGTCAACTCCTGGGGCGATGATAATCGGCTCGATGCCGCCAGCTCGCAACAGCGCCAATCGGGCGGGCGAGGTGCTGGCAAGTACCAATTCGGTCATGCAGATACTCTGGCACTCTTGACGGGTGAGTAATGAAGTGAACGCCCCAAAGACCAACTGGCTAGGTCGAGTAATCGACGTCGAGATCGAAAAGGTCGCACATGGTGGCATCTTTGTCGCTCGCCACGAAGGTCGTGTGGTTTTCGTTTCACACGTGCTTCCTGGCGAAAAGGCTCGCGTTCTGATTTACGAAGACAAGGGTGGCTCGTTCTGCCGTGCAGAACCGCAGGCAATTCTCGAGGCCTCGCCTGACCGCGTTGAGCACGTCTGGGATCAAGCCGGCGTGGGCGGTGCAGGCGGTGCCGAATTCGGTCACATCAAACTTTCGCGTCAACGCGAACTCAAGGCCGACGTAATCGAAGAAGCCCTCGAGCGCATGGCCGGGGTGCAACTGCGCCCCGTAGTCGAGGCGGCGCCTGGCGACGACGAGGCGAATGGTCTCGGCTATCGCACGCGCATCCAGTTGCATGTAAACGAACTCGGCGATGCCGGCCCATACATGGAGCGCTCACATGACGTGGTCTTGGTGCGCGACATTCCGCTTGCAGTCGAAGAGATTCGCGAAGTTGGCATTCACAACAAGAACTGGTCGAAGGTCAAGAAGATCGAGATTGCGGCGTCGAGCACCGGTCAGTTGCAGTGGAAGGTCGACGACAAGCTCAAGGGCGACGAGCGCTTGGTTGAGCGTGCTGCCGGCCGCACCTTCAGAATTTCTGGCGGCGGTTTTTGGCAGGTGCACCGCAAGGCTGCAGAGGTGCTCTCTGGTGCTGTGACGCAGGCGGCCGAGGCTGCCGGATTCGACAAGAAAGCGAACAACCAAGACCTATTCGGCGGTGTTGGACTGTTCGCCGGCGCGCTCGCGGCTAAGTTCGGCAGCGATACCCGCATCACTTCGGTCGAGCTTTCAAAGCGAGCCACCGAGGATGCCCTGACCAATCTGGCAGACCTACCAAACGCGGGTGCACTGGCCGCCCCGGTCGACAAGTACCTGTTCGACATGGTGAAGAAGAAGCAGAACTTGGATGCCGCCACCGTGGTGCTCGACCCACCGCGCGCCGGTGCTGGCGCGAAGGTCGTCGAGTCGCTCGTGAACCTCAAGCCTGCCCACATCATCTACGTTGCCTGCGACCCGGTTTCTTTTGCCCGTGACCTGAAGCAACTAATTGTCGGTGGCTACAAGTTGAATTCTCTTCGTGCGTTCGACCTTTTCCCTCACACCCACCACATCGAAACGGTGGCGAGTTTGGTCTATGCCGGCTAGAGCAACCCCATTCGCGCTTGACCGCATTGACGGTCTGCTGGCGCGCATGTTTGCGGTCGCGGCAGCTCTACTTTCGATCGAACTTTTCAGCAACGCTCTTAGTCAGCGTGCTTACCTGCATGGCTTTTGGTTCTGGGTTCCATTCCTCATGGTTGTCGTCTCTCAGCTTGGCAGCGTGATCGGTGCCTTCTTCATTGGCGACATGAAGTTTTGGTATAGGGCTCTCACATTCTCAACCCTGTTTGCCTTGGCGACTTGGCCACTCGAAGTCGACAACCTGGGTGCGCTGCCAGCTGGCTTCAAGCCGTGGGTATGGTGGGCGATTGGTTTCTCTGCTCTTGCAGCGGTCGGCGCATTCCGTGAGTTTGTGGCGCTGGCTGTAATGCTTTTGATTCCGATTATGTGGTTGGTGATTCGAACTTCACCGGTTGGTGGCTCGACTCCGTTCGCCGAGGCTTTCGAAGACTCGCTGTATTCCTTCTTCTTCAGCACTTCGATGGCTCTTTTAGTGATGGCCCTTCGACAGCAAAGTGCCAAGGTCGATGAGGCACATAAAAAGCGTCTCTATGCAGTCGCACAATCGACAACCCTGCGAGCAATCGAACGTGAGCGCGTTCGCATCGACGCGATCGCTCACGGCAAGGTGCTCTCGAGTCTTGCCTTGGCCGTGACTCCCGACAGCTCTGAAAATCGAGCGGCGGCTGCGGCTGCAGCCAATGATGCAATCGGCCGCCTTGAGCGCGAGAGCAAGCGCGTTCCAGATGGCGATGCCCCAGTCAGCACAGCAACCTTTGTCGATGCTCTTCGCGACATGGTGCAAAGCCAGGCTCCTGGTGTGGAATATCGGGCCAAGCAACTGCACGTCAGTCAGGTGCCATTCGAGCAGGCGGTGACTTTGGCCGAGGTAACGGTAGAGGCAGCCCTCAACTCCCTAAAGCACGCCAATGCTGCTTCGAAACATTCAGTGACCCTGCAGAACACGGCCTCTGGGCTGAAAATCACTGTCTCAGATGACGGAAACGGTTTTCGCATCTCGAATCTCAGCCGTGCAAACCTAGGGGTTCGCCGAGTGATCTTGGCTCGATGCCGGGCTTTTGAAATCAAGGTAAATCTGTCGACGGCTGAGGGCACTCGCTGGATTTTCGAAGTGAAGCACTCGGCTCGAGGTGATCAGAATGCTTAGGGTCTCGCGCATTTTGGTTTCGGGTTTAGCCGGCGGTTTCGGCATTTTGCTTGGCATCTTCGTACTTCTGCACATCGCACATTTTCGCGACCAGCAGCTGGTGGCTCTAGCAGTATTCGCATACTTCGTCGTCTTGGTGGCCTCACTGACTTTCTCGCGTCGATTGCGCATTCCTTCTTGGCTCGCGCTTCTTGCTGTTGTCATCGCCGCAGCCGAACCTCTGATCATGCAGTCCGAACATTCCGGCCCACCAGCTGGCGATTACGACACCTGGTACGTAACCGCCAACGCAATCTTGCTGGGCGTCATCGCCGTTCGTGGGTTCCAATTGTTGGCAGCCTTTGGCGGAGCAATTTTGCTCGCCGAGGTGCTCGCCATTGGCGGATTGACATCTATTCCACGAAGCGGAGTCATCGGGGCTGAGCTTTTGATTGGTGCATCGATTGCGATCTCAATTGGATTGCAGCGAGCGAGTTCCGATATCGATCGCATCCAAAACGAAACTCTTGAAGTTGAAGCAGCGCGACAACTTGCCTCGGTATCACGCTCTGAACACGACGTTCGAATTTCTCGCCTGATGACCGAAGTAATGCCAACACTGCAACTGATTGCTGAGGGTAAAAAGTTGACCAAGCAGCAGCGGCAAGAAATTGTGAAACTCGATGCGCACCTGCGCGACGAACTCGCAGGTGGTCACTTGGTCACCCTAGAGGTTGCCAAGGCTATGAAAAATGCCCGTGCTCGTGGCGCAGAAGTTCAGGTCAACGATCAGGGTGGTTCGCTTCGAGTCACCCAAGACGAATTGTTCGAGCTGCTCGAAACCGCGATCATCGCAATCGACAGTTCCCACGAGGGCGACCGAGTCCGACTGACTGCACCGGCAGAAGGCCCATACGTTTTACGGTTAACGAAAACAAGGCCGGGAGTTGTTACTCCCGACCTTGATCTCAAGCTTGGTGAGGGCCTGGTTTAGACCCTGACCGCTTGGCGACTAGCCAAGCAATGCCTTGCGAAGGTTGTC
>JBJTNB010000146.1:0-10059 GCA_046073845.1 Micrococcales bacterium | reverse complement strand
CCGACTGCGGTACCGGCATCGTTCACTCAGTAATGAGGCCTACTCTGCAGCGCGCAAACACCTTGGTGATTGTTTCTGGTGGTTCGGTTGACGAGGCCCGGTTGGCATCGGAGACCTTGACCTGGCTTGAAGCTAATGGTTACGGCGATCTTGTTCGTAATGCTGTCGTTGCGCTGAATACGGCTACGCAGGCAACTCAGTTGGTAAAGCTCGATGAAATTGAACAACATTTCAAGACGCGCGTTAGGGCTGTTGTACGAATTCCTTATGACCACGCACTTGCCGCTGGTTCCGTTATCAAGTTTGGTGAATTGAAACTAGGTACGCAGCAAGCGGCTCGTGAATTGGCAGCGCTTGTTGTCGACGGGCTCGCCAGCCCGCGCCAATAATGGCTGTTCGGGATATTCGCCTATTTGGCGACCCGGTGTTGAAGACCTCGTGCGACGCGATTCGGGTTTTTGATTCATCGATCAAGGCATTGGCTGAGGATTTGATCGAGACCACCAAATTGCCAGGTCGAGCTGGTGTCGCGGCTCCCCAGATCGGTGTAAATCTTCGCGCGTTCAGTTTCAACGTAAATGGCCGCGTGGGCGTCGTTTTCAATCCGACTTTGGTTGAGACATCCGGGCCCCAAAAACTCGTTGATGAGGGGTGCCTTTCGGTTCCTGGCCTGTGGCACAAAACCCCGCGTTTTGAATTCGCCCGAGTTGAGGGGTTTGACCAGAACGGCGAGCCAGTCGAATTTTCTGGCAATGGCCTGTTAGCCCAGGCCCTGCAGCACGAATGCGATCATCTAGATGGCATCCTCTACTTAGATCGGCTAGAGCTTGATGAGAAGCGAGAGGCCATGAAAGCACTCCGCACACAAGAGTGGTTCTTGCGACATTAGTCGTTTTGCTTGGCCGAATAAATTCGGTCTACAACCTTTGCAAAGTCAGCCAAGACGGCGTTTCGTTTGATCTTCAAACTTGGGGTTAGGTGGCCGCTGGCCTCGGTCAACTCGGAATCGATGACTTCAAATTTTCGAATCGACTCTGCACGCGAAACGTTGTCATTCACCTGGTCAACAGCGCTTTGAACCGCTTCAAGGACTAAGGGGGATTTCGCTGCTTGTTGGATGGTCATAGTTGAGTCGCCGCCGTGGTTCGCCAACCATATCGGAAGCATCTCTGAGTCGAGCGAAATAATGGCGCTCACGAACGGTTTCTGATCGCCGATAACCACGGCCTGACCAATCAATGGGTGGGCTCTAAGCGGATCTTCGAGAACTGCTGGAGCAACATTCTTACCCGCTGCTGTAATGAGCAACTCTTTCTTACGGCCAGTAATACTTAAGAACCCATCAGCATCAAGGGATCCGATGTCGCCGGTAGAGAACCAACCATCATGCAACACTTCATGGGTCGCGGCATCATTGCGCCAGTAACCACGCATGATGTGATGCCCCTTGGCCAAAACTTCGCCGTCGTCTGCAATGCGAATTGCTGTGCCCGGAAGCGGCAAGCCAACCTTTCCGATGCGTGCACTCTGTGGTCGAGAAATGGTCGCTGGTGCGGTGGTCTCAGTTAGGCCGTAGCCCTCGAGCACGATGACTCCCACAGCTCTGAAGAAGTGGCCAAGACGGGCACCCAACGGCGCACCGCCAGAAATTGCGTATTGAAGTCGACCACCCATTGCTTTGCGTAGTTTTGAGTAGACCAGTTTGTCAAAGACAAAGTGCATGATTGAAAGCTTGAACGGCACGTGCCCGTGCTCTTTGGCTTCTGACCAAGCAATTGCAGCTTGAGCGGCTGTTCGGAAGATTTCCCCCTTGCCACCTGACTCGGCTTTTTGCTCTGCAGAGTTATAGACCTTCTCGAACACTCTCGGCACTGCCAAGAGAAACTCTGGCTTGGCTGCCTCTAGTGTTTGGCCAACCAAGCGCGCATCCGGCTCGTGCGTGACTCGGATACCGCCATGCACACATAGGACTTCAACAAAGCGGGCGAAAACGTGGGCGAGGGGTAGGAACAAAACCGTGCCTCGCCCCTCAACAACCACGTCAGCGAGATCAAGAGTTGCATTTTTCGAAAGTTCGACGAAACCGCGGTGGGTCAGTTCGCAACCTTTTGGTTTTCCGGTTGTGCCCGAGGTGTAGATGATGGTTGCCAAGTCACCGAGTTGCGCCAAGGTGCGACGTTGTTCAAGCTGATTGTCGGTAATTTCTTTTCCGCGGATCTTGAGATCTTTCAAAGTTGCTTCATCAAGATGAAGCACAGTCTGAGTCAGTGGAACGCTGTGTTTGATTTGCTCGAAACGCTCGGCGTGTTCTTCGGATTCGTAGAAGAGCGCCACGCTGTCGCTGTTCGAAAGGATCCATTCCAGTTGAGAGGCTGAAGATGTCTCATAGACGGGTACAGAAACACCACCGGCAAACCAAACGGCAAAATCAAGCAAGCTCCACTCGTAGCGAGTGCGGCTCATGATGGCTACGGCCTGGCTGCTTTGAATGCCAATAGCAATCAGGCCCTTAGCAACGGCGCGAACTTCGGTCAGAAACTCATCGGCGGTGACATCCTTGAAAGAATCGCCATCTTTGTTGGCAAAGAGTGCCAAGTTTGGTGTCTTTGCAGCTCGGGCCAAGAGCAAGTCGGTGATATTGGACTTCTCATCAGAAACGACTAGGGCGGGCAGGGCCTTTTCTTGCATTGCGCCTCCTTGCTGACTTTTGACAACTCTACTGTGCCGAAGGCTCGGCTAAACTGACCCAATCGAAAGGTCTTAGATGCACGCAATCGGAATCGACATTGGCGGAACCAAGATCGCCGGTGGTTTGGTCGACGAAGACGGCAACATTGTGCGTGAGTCGCGCGTTGCTACTCCGACCGGTAGTGCCGATGAAATTGTTTCTGCCGTAGTGAACCTCATTCGAGACCTTTCCGCAGATCACAAAGTGCTTGGTGCGGGTGTGGCATTCGCCGGCTTTATTGATGCAAACCAGGCAGAAGTCCTTTACGCACCAAATTTGAGTTTTAGAAACGAGCCATTCAAGGCCAAGCTTGAAGCGCAACTGGATATTCCAGTTTTGCTTGAGAATGACGCTAACGCGGCCGGCTGGGCCGAATATCGTTACGGGGCGGGCCGGGGTTGCAAACACATGGTCATGTTGACCATTGGAACCGGCGTCGGTGGCGCGGTGATTTCAAATTCAAGGATGCTGCGTGGTGGCTTTGGCATCGCGGGCGAACTCGGTCACATCCGTGTGGTTCCAGAGGGGCGACCTTGTGGCTGTGGGGCTCGAGGATGCATCGAGCAATATGGCTCAGGAACCGCCTTGCTTCGTTCAGCCATAGGGCTTGCAGACTCAGCAGGCTCTGCGGGTGAGAGGTTGCGCCAACTTCGTGCTGAGCACGGTGGGCTCAAAGGCGAGCAGGTCTATCAGGCGATAATCGAAGGTGACCATGGCGCTCTCGGCCTCCTCTCGGAACTTGGTTCTTGGCTTGGGCAAACGATCGCCACTCTGTCGGCTGTGCTAGATCCTGAAATCGTCGTGATTGGTGGCGGTGTAAGTGCGGCCGGCGACTTGCTCCTGCAGCCAATCCGCGAGGCCTACCTGGCAAACATGCCAGCGCACGGTTTTAGACCAGAACTTCAGATTAGGACCGCTGAGTTTGTCAATGATGCAGGGGTTGTTGGGGCAGCAGACCTAGTGCGCTTGGCCTGGTCGCAAAGATAAACTAGGCCTTTAGGCAATTTCGGCACGGAGGTTCAGATGGCTTACTTCATTCTGAAGAACCTCTTGCTCGGACCGCTTTTGCGCCTAATATTTCGCCCTTGGGTGCGAGGCATGGAAAACATCCCTACATCCGGAGCCGCCATCCTGGCTTCTAACCACCTTTCGTTTTCAGATTCGATTTTCTTACCCCTGCAGACCCGCAGGCCAGTCGTGTTTTTGGCCAAGAGCGAGTACTTCACCGGCAAGGGGCTCAAGGGTGCATTGGTGCGCTGGTTTTTCAAGTCAACCGGTCAGCTGCCCATTGATCGATCTGGTGGCAAGGCCTCTGAGGCGTCGCTCAATACCGGATTGGGCGTGTTGAGCCAGGGGCTGCTGCTTGGCATTTACCCAGAGGGCACTCGCTCGCCAGATGGAAAGCTGTACCGAGGTCGCACTGGCATTGCCCGCATGGCGCTTGAGTCAAAGGTCTCGGTGATTCCCGTGGCGATGATTGACACCGAGAAAGTGCAGCCAATTGGCAAGCGTCTGCCAAGAATTCGTCGTGTTGGAATTGTGGTTGGTAAGCCGCTTGAGTTTTCTCGCTTTGATGGCATGGAAGGCGATCGAATTGTTCTTCGAGCCGTTACTGACGAGATCATGTATGAACTTCGCAAACTAAGCGGTCAAGAGTACGTCGATGCTTACGCATCGTCGGTAAAAGAAAAGCGCGCAGCAGCTGCTCGCGGTTAGGTGCACAAATGGTTGAAAAAGTAGTTGCTGTTGATCCTGCTGTTCTTGCTGGGCTCGACAACTATTTGAACCTGCCTGCCGTTCAACAGCCAACCTGGCCAGACCAAGAAGCGATTGCAAACGTTCGTGCGGAGCTTTCAAAATTGCCACCGCTTGTTTTCGCTGGCGAGGTAGACATTCTTCGATCGCGTTTGGCACAGGCAGCATCGGGTAAGGCTTTCTTGCTGCAGGGTGGCGACTGTGCTGAAACATTCGCAGATGCAACTGCTGATCGAATTCGCAACCGCACAAAAACCATTCTTCAAATGGCCTTGGTATTGACCTATGGCGCATCGATGCCAATCATCAAGATGGGTCGAATGGCGGGGCAGTTTGCAAAGCCACGTTCTAGCGACAGCGAAACTCGCGATGGCGTGACTCTTCCGGCTTACCGCGGCGACATCATCAACGGCTACGACTTCACTCCTGAGTCGCGTATTGCCGACCCTCGGCGTATTCTGCAGGCGTACCACACCTCGGCCTCGACTCTCAATCTCATCCGTGCATTCACTCAAGGTGGCTTTGCTGATTTGCGCTCGGTCCACGAGTGGAACAAGGGTTTTGCTGACAACCCAGCAAACGAGCGCTACCTATCTCTGGCATCTGAGATTGATCGTGCCATCAAATTTATGGCAGCCTGCGGTGCCGATTTCGAGCAACTGCGCACAACAGAGTTCTACACCTCGCACGAGGGTTTGTTGTTCGACTACGAGCGACCTATGACTCGCATCGACTCGCGAACCGGCACGCCTTACATTACGAGCGGTCACTTCATTTGGATTGGCGAGCGAACCCGTCAACTCGACCACGCACACGTTGATTTCTTGTCGCGTGTTCGTAACCCAATCGGCGTCAAGCTCGGCCCAACCACTGATGTGGCTGACGTTCTCGAATTGATTGAAAAACTTGACCCTGAGCGCGAGCCAGGCCGTTTGACTTTCATCACTCGCATGGGTGCCGGCAAGATTCGCGACGCTCTACCTAAGTTGGTCGAGGCGGTTCGCGACTCGGATGCACAGCCACTTTGGATCACAGACCCGATGCACGGCAACGGAATTACCACCAAGAACGGCTACAAGTCCCGTCGTTTCGACGACGTCATGGATGAAGTAAGTGGCTTCTTTGAAGTGCACCGAGCTGCAGGCACTTTCCCTGGCGGCGTTCATGTTGAACTGACTGGCGATGATGTTGCCGAATGTCTTGGTGGTTCTGAGCAAATTGATGAGGCGTCGCTTGAACAACGCTACGAATCGCTGTGTGACCCTCGACTGAACCACATGCAGTCGCTCGAACTTGCATTCTTGGTAGCTGAGTCATTAGCCAAGCGCTAGTCGTCGTCGCGCGGTTGCTTAGCGCGAAATAATCGTGACGCTATCGCCGATTCGCAGCTTCGTGCCAGCACTTGGTGAAGTCTTCTTGACCTTTGCAATTCCCCATTTGCTGGTGAGTTGGTTGGTATCGACAATCACCTCTAGGCCGAGTGACTTCAAGTAGCCCTGTGCTGCTGCAATAGTTTGACCGACAACGTTTGGCATCAAAACCAGATCGGTACCCTTTGAGACCACGAGGTTGACTTGGCCGCTCTTCCCGATGGGGTTGCTCGTGGGTATCAGTGAAATCACGTTGCCCTTTGAGACCGTGTCGCTGAATTGCTGAGTGACTTGTTTGACCGATAGACCAGCAACCTGAAGCACATTGGTGGCGGTCGCTTGGTTCATTCCGACAACTGCCGGAATGGATCCGAGCGAAACTTCGATGTCAATCTTTGATCCCTCTGGTACAGGGCTACCGTCGCTACCGTTGAATGCGTAAACGGTTCCGATGCTTGCCTCGTTGAACCAAGAAGAAACCTCACCCAGGCTAAAGCCACTTTGCAAAATGAGGGCCGTGGCTTCGACCAGCGTCTTGCCCATGATTGCTGGCGCGGCCACTAACTTCGGGCCTGTCGAGACATGCACAGTAACCTTCGAGCCGAAAATCAATGCACCGGCGCCAGGGTCGGTTGAGATTACCGAATCGGCTGGTACTGACTTCGAGGAATCGTGAACCACCACCAACTGCAAGCCAGAGGAAGTTAGGGTAGCGGTGGCCTGCTGTAGAGTCTTGCCAGCCACATTTGGAAGCACCGAGAAACCGCCAGGGCCGGCGCTGAAGAACCATCCACCGCCGAGTCCGAAAAGCACCGTAATGACAGCCGAAATCAGAATTTTCAGGGCTCGGTGTCTCGAGCCGTACGTGTTGGTGTCGGGTGCGTCTTGCGCATTTTCGGAATCGGCCAAGACTACCGTCGCATTCGCGCCGCCCGGAGTCTCAGGCGCGTTCGCGTTTAGGCGCACCGTCTGATTTGCGCTCTCGACATTCAAGTTTGGCAATCGAGTAGTCGCCGACCCTAGAGCAATCGTCTTGCGCAAGAGCTCGGTAAGTTCGCCCGTGGTGCCACGCTGCAAGTCGCGATTTGCGCGGGACACCACAGCATGTAGTTCCACCGCGTCACTTGGACGGTCATCCGGGTTTTTTGCCGTCGCCCACAGGACCAACTCGTCGAGTAGCTCAGGTATACCCCGCAGAACGCTTGAAGGCGCTGGCACAGAGCTATTCGCATGTTGCATGGCTATCTGCACAGCCTGTTCGCCTTGAAACGGTTGACTTCCGGTCAGCAACTCGAAGAGCATGATTCCGGCTGCATAGATGTCGCTGCGCGCGTCGGCCTGGCCCCGCGAAACTAATTCAGGTGACAGGTATGCGACCGTGCCAACCACCCCGCCGGTTTGTGTGTGAGCAGAAATTGGGCGGGCCAAGCCGAAGTCGCTAAGTTTGATTTTTCCGTCATCGGAAAGCAGAACATTTTCGGGTTTGATGTCTCGGTGCAAAATGCCAGCACCGTGCGCGGCGGCGAGGCCTGCGATTACTGGCTCGAATATTTCAAGAGCTTTGGCGGGCTCGAGTTTCTTGAAATCATTCAGAGCCTCGCGAAGTGTTATTCCCTGCACATATTCCATGACAAGGTAGACCACGTCGTCGTCGATGGCCTGATCGAATACGTTCACCAAATTCGGGTGTGAAAGCTGCGCGGCCATCTTGGCTTCGCGAACGAATTTACTTCTGAAATTCGCATCGGATGCCAGATGCGGGTGAATTACCTTTAGGGCGACTCGGCGATCAAGTCGTGTATCAATGGCCAGGTAGACAGTTGCCATGCCACCACGGGCAACTAGTTTCTCGACGCGATAGCGTCCGCTGATAAGCCGACCTTGCAATTGCACTATGAGTCCTCGAGCGAGTCGAGCTGCATCAACCATTTCCAGGCGCTTGGCTCCCACTTGGCATAGGCGGCAGGGTGAGCAGAAATTTGTACGGCCTGCGCAGCCTCAGTTAGCGGCAAATTCTGCCATCCGTGGATATCGAGTAGACCTCTAGCCACTCCTCGAGTGGGGCTGCTTGCGCCGCCAAAGAAAGCCGCCGTGGCATAGTCCACGTTCATAATTTGCTGCTTCGTTCCCCAGTGAGCAGAAGGGCGCTGTTGAAAAAGACCGACAGAGTCGCGGTCGCCAAAGGCCACGTTTCGAAGGCTCGACTCTTGCATCGCGGTTGCCAGCGCAATCACAATGCCGTAGTCGGGAACGTCGAGGCTGCGCCCAATATCGATTATCTGCTTTGCGTTTGCGCTCATCTCATCGCTCAGAACAGTGAGCGATGGGCAGTCAAGGGCGGCGTGGGCAGAAGGGATGACCAACTTTTGCCCGATGAAAACGGTGGAGTTCCACGTGAGACGGTTGGCCGTAAGCAGCGACTGTTGGGTCAATCCGTATTTCGCAGCGAGGCGTGAAATCGTTTCGCCTTGTTGAATCTTGTGGAACCCGTGGAATAAGCACACCGATGTCGGTTGACCAATGGTGTTCCCGAAGTTCTCTGAAGTAGTCGCAGGCGCTGACTTAACTTCTGGAATGTCGAGAATTTGACCGACAAAGATTAGAGATGTTCTCGAGAGTTTGTTTGCCTTCAGCAGCGCAGTCAACGAAACTTTGTGATGCCTTGCTATAGAAGTCAGCGTTTCGCCTTCAATCACGGCATGTTCGTTGATTCTTGTCGCGGACTTCATTGTGCGCGCTATTGGCGTGACCTCACGCAGTTGAAGAACTTGCCCCGGAAAGAGAATTGACTGTGGGCTCAACTCGTTTAGAGCGAGCAGATTAGATAGTTTCACGTTGTAGTGGTTTGCAATCGCGTGCAGAGTTTCGCCTTCGGAAACTTCGTGTTGCGTCGGCCCCACCATTTTTGAGATCACACTTGGTTCGGTTGTATCGCCAACAAGTCGAAGAACCTGACCCGGGAAGAGCAGTGCTGAATCTGAAAGTTGATTCAGCCCTAACAATGCCTTGACTCCCAAACCGTGGGCAGCGGCAATAGCTGCCACGGTTTCACCGGGCTGAACCGTGTGCAACGCCTGTGAACCTGCGCTGATCGTTGAAGAACCAGAGCTGATTTCAAGAAGCGATGACGCAGCGACCTCTGAATCAGGTGCAACTGGTAAAGCAAGGGCTGGGTCTGCGCCAGCGGTGGCCGAGATGATGGCTATTGGCGTGGTTAGCAAAGCGCCAACAACCAGTCCTGGTTTGTTGGTGCGTTGGGTTTCGCCTGAGTCAGTCATAATTCCTTGGGGTTGCACGATATGGTCGCACCGATGCCAATGGATTAGCGGGAAATCGGTCGGTGTGGCAGGCTTGACCTGTGGTTGAAGCTTTTTCGTCAGAACAGGTCTGGTTGACAATTCCTGAGGTCGCCGAGCGCCTCAATATTCCCCTTGGTCGCGTGCATCGATTGATTGAAGATCATCACTTGATTGAAGTTCGAATCGATGGTGTTCGAAAAGTGCCTGCTGAGGCAATCGCAGGCACTGAACCGTTACCAAGCCTTCGTGGAACTCTGCTCGTTCTCATGGATTCCGGCTATACAACGCAAGACGCCGTCACCTGGTTGTTTACGCAACATGATTCGCTGGGCACGACTCCGCTACTGGCTCTTGCTGCGGGTCGAAAGACCGAAATCCGAAGACTGGCGCAGGCTTTAGCTTTCTAGCGGTTAGCTCTCGCGGTTCATCACGGCACGGGCGAGCTGATCGAAGCCATCTTTCGCAGACGCGCTGATTGGCAACCCAGCTAGCGCGATTAGCGCTTCATCGCCCAATTCTTTAATTAGTGTTTCTACCTTTTTCAAGGCGCCTGTTCCGATGATGGTTTGTTGCATCACAGCAATTTGATCTGGGCCAATGTCGTTGGCAGTAAGCATTTGCTCAAACATTTCGCCAATCTTGCCTTCGAGCACCTGCCTGGTAAGTGCCACAAGGACCGTGCGCTTTCCTTCTCGAAGGTCATCGCCAGCCGGCTTTCCTGTCACCTTTGGGTCGCCATAAACACCAAGTACGTCATCGCGAAGTTGAAAGGCGAGACCTAGCGGAATGGCAAAACTGCTCAATGAGTGCCTGGCTGTTGCGCTTGACCCCGCAAACGCAGCGCCGATCAGCATCGGTGCTTCAATCGAATACTTAGCCGTTTTGTAAAGCATGACTCGGTTTGCTC
>JBJTNB010000145.1:0-4044 GCA_046073845.1 Micrococcales bacterium | reverse complement strand
CAGGGGTTCAAATCCCCTTAGGTCCACAAACAAGACCCTCGAGTCACAGGCTCGAGGGTTTTCTCTTGGCCAGGTTGGGTTCAGTCAGAAACACGGATGCGCTTGATGCGCGAGGTGTGACCTGAGGTGATCTCTACATCGCGCTTGGCCACGTCAAAGTGCTTGGCTAGTACTTCGATGAGCCCATCGTTGGCGGCACCGTCGACCGCCCGTTCGCGCAGATAAACCGTGAGAGTGCCATCCTGGTCGGCTTCGACGAGCGGGCCCTTTTTCGACCCAGGCTTTACGCGAACTGTGATTTGCACTCTTAAAGCCTAGATTTGATTTGTCAGACAGGAGCGATGTTTTGGAGTTACGGGAGCGATTAGTTCGGCTGCTGAGGTTCGGTTACGGCTTCGCGTTGCTTTTTGCGGCCATCTCGGCCTTTGTGATTTGGGCCTTGCCACTTCTAGGTATCTCGCTCGGTGTGAGCGGTTTTCTAATCTCGGATGCACTGCACCGCGCAGGTCGCAACTTCAATGTGCGCGGGCTTGTGCTCGTGGCCGGCGGTGTCTTCATGATTTTCTTCGCGGTGTTCTACGCCATCCTGGGTTTGGGTCTTGATTTGCAAACCACCGAGACTGCTCAAGCTCAGGGTGCCGGGTATCTCGAGATGGCGAAAGCGTTCGGACTTATGAGCGCAACGGGTTTGGTCGTGATGACCTTGCTCGGGGTTTGGGCGATCATTCGTGCTCACCGTGAATTGCGCCGCACCAACTTAGACTGATTTCATGACCTACCGCGGATACACCAAAGAGCAAGTTGCAGCCACACTCGAGCACACCGTGCTCAAGCCAGAGGCCACCAAGGAAGACGTAATCAAGAACGCGCAGTTGGCACAGCAAACCGGGTGCGCGGCTTATGTGGTGGCCGGCATAAATCTCTCGACCGCGGCTAGCGTTGGCGGTTGGGGAGAAGTTGCACTCTGCTCGGTAATCGGGTTTCCGCACGCGAACGTTTCGCGGCACATCTTGGCTGAAGAGGCTGTCGAGGCCGTCAAGAACGGCGTCAAAGAGATCGACATGGTCTTTCCGTTGGGCAAGTTCCGCTCAGGTGAAGAAGACGCAGTTCGTCGATACATCGAGATTGTCTGCGAAGTAGCTCACGCGAACAACGCCACAGTGAAGGTGATTCTCGAGACCGCTTCGCTTACCGACGACGAGATCGTCGCAGGTTGCAAGATCAGCGAGGCTGCCGGTGCCGACTTCGTGAAGACCTCGACCGGATACGGTTCTGGTGGCGCAACGGTCGAGGCGATTACCCTCATGCGTGCCACCGTTGGTGACCGCCTTGGCGTGAAGGCCTCTGGCGGCATTCGCACCCTCGACGCCGCAATCGACATGCTCGAGGCTGGTGCCAATCGAATTGGCACCTCGAATACTTTGGCCATTCTGGCTGAGTTCGACGCCAAGTAGGGTTTTTCGACGCGCGGTTAGCCGCTTGACTTTTTAGTCAAGGGGGGCTTTACTAAAGGCATGAACCAGTTGCCAGCTCTATACATTTCGCACGGTGCACCTCCGCTCCTTGAGAACGACCTTTGGATGAGTCAGCTCACTGAGTGGTCGAGCGGGCTCACCGACCTGGCTGGCAACCTGACCAAGCCAAAGGCGATCCTGATCGTTTCGGCACACTGGGAGAGCGCACCGGTTGCGATTTCATCGACCCATGCGAACACCCCGCTGATTTATGACTTCGGTGGCTTTGCTCCGAAGTTCTACAACATGAAGTACGGCACACCCGATGCGAGCTGGCTTGGCGAGATGGTCGCAAAGCTCATGCCAGACACCGAGCCGTTGCACCAGCACCCATCGCGCGGTCTCGATCACGGAGCCTGGGTTCCTTTGAAGGTCATGTACCCGGATGCCGACATCCCAGTGCTGCAATTGAGCATTCCAACCCACGACCCGGTTCGATTGCTAGAACTTGGCCGTCGACTTCGCCCGCTTCGCGATGAAGGTGTGCTCGTGATTGGGTCTGGCTTCATGACTCACGGTTTGCCATTCATTCGCGACTGGCGAGTCGATGCGGCAGCACCTGGTTGGTCGAAGGAGTTTGACCTTTGGGCGAAAGACGCACTCGACCGTGGCGACATTGAAACTTTGATCAAGTACAAGACCGATGCGCCTGGCATGCCTTACGCACACCCGACCGTTGAACACTTCACCCCGTTGTTTGTGACTCTCGGTGCATCGATGGACCCTGAGCAAAAAGTCGAGACCATGATTGAGGGTTACTTCATGGGACTCGCGAAGCGTTCAATTCAGGTCGCCTAAGCGCTCAATTCAGGTTGCTTAGGCTGCCACTGCGCCCATAGGTCGCGTAGATCCCAGGCGTTCTCGGCCATTAGCGAGACTCCGCGCACTCCGGTGCGGCGGGTCTTGCCGGCGACCAGCAGCAACTTTGTGTTGAACAGAATGTGACTGCACCTTGCTTGTGCATCTTCGAAGAAAGTTGCGTCTGAGCAACCGTAGCCGTCGTCGAGGCTGAGAAACACCACTCGCTTGCCAGAACGCATCGGTGGAGTTTGCGTGGCAACTCGAACGCCGGCAACCAGCACATCGCTCTTGCTGCGCAGGTTTGCCAACTCGCTTGAGCGAACCACCCCCATTTCGTCGAGCATCGGGCGGAATTGCTCGAGAACATGCTCGGTGTAGTCGAGCCCGAGCAGGCGTAGTTCGGCCTCAACCTTTTCGGCGCGACTCGGTTCGGGGTTGCCCTGCGGCAGGTCGCCGAAATCGAAATCTAGGGTCGGGGCATCTTGCTCTTACGGTTTGCGCTTTTTAGCCGAGTTCAGCTTTTTGACCATGGCCATGATGTCGCCTCGGCTGTGTTGCGGGCCAAAGTCGCCGAGCTTGAGGCTGTCGAGTGCGCCGAGTTGACCTAGGTTTTCGAAGGTCTTGCGACTCGGTTTGGCTCTCGAGTAGAAGTCCCCGATATCGGCGAACGGTCGCTCACCAAGAATGCGATCGACTTCGGCCTGACTGATTCCGGTGACGTCGTTGATGGCCAGGCGAACCGCGAGCTCAGGTTCGGTGCCCGCACGAGGTTCGGTTTTCTCGACCAGGTATTCGTCTGTTGATTTGTTGACATCGACCGGAAGCACTCGAACCCCGAGCCGTCTGGCCTCGGCGAGCAGTAGCCTGCGCGGATACATGCCCGGATCGTGGGTGAATAGCCCGGCCATGAACTCGACTGGGTAGTGGGTTTTGAGCCAGGCACTTTGATAGGTCGGCAATGCGAACGCGGCGCCGTGTGCCTTGCAGAAGCCGAAGCTCGAAAATCCCTCGAGCACCTGCCAAACCCGATCGATGACCACCTGCGTATAGCCGCGCTCGGTGCACTTGGTGCGAAAGTACTTTTCGATTTGAGGTTTGACGGCTGGGTCTTCGAGTGAACGACGCAGTTCGTCGGCTTTGGCCAGCGTGCAGCCGGTCATGACATTCAGAATGCGAAGCACATGCTCGTGAAAGACCACCACGCCAAAGGTCTCGCGCAGAATCGGCTCGAGGTCTTTGTGCATGTAGTCGGGTTGGGCGAAGTGATGCCTGCCATCGAGGTATGGGGCAATCATGTTGCCCTTCATTGGGCCAGGTCGAAATAGCGAAATCTGAATGGTCAGGTCATTGAACTCGGTTGGCTGGTGCTTGCCGGTCAGCTCGCGCTGACCAGGGCTCTCAATCTGAAAGATGCCGAGGGTATTGGTGCTGCGTATGTTCTTGAAGGTTTCTGGGTCGGCTCGGTCGATTGCGTCGAGGTCGAGTGTTTCGCCGCTGACCCTGGCAATCTCGCGCACCGCATAGGCCATGGCGCTTTGCATGCGCACACCGAGCACGTCGAGTTTGAGCATGCCCATTGGGTCCATGTCGTCTTTGTCGAACTGGCTCATCGGCAGGCCCATGCCACTTGGTTCAATCGAAGTGAGTTTTAGCAAACTTGAATCACCAAGAATTACACCGCACGGATGCATTGAGATGTGTCGCGGCAACCGGTTGAGCCTCTCGGTGA
>JBJTNB010000144.1:0-6988 GCA_046073845.1 Micrococcales bacterium | reverse complement strand
GCCATCGCCGGTGCGCAGCTTGCTCATACGCTCGACAATTTTCGGAATCAAAGCGTCCGCCACCGGTTCAACCGCTACCACGACCGAAATTGCCATGCACCGCTCGCCCGCAGAACCGAAGCCTGCATTTATGGCCGAATCAGCAACTAGATCCAGGTCGGCATCTGGCAAGACCAACATGTGATTCTTCGCGCCGCCAAGAGCTTGCACTCGCTTGCCATGCTTCGAACCTGTTTCATAAACGTACTTCGCAATCGGCGTCGAACCGACGAACGAAATAGCCTGCACTTTCGGGTGGGTCAGCAGTCCGTCAACGGCATCCTTGTCGCCATTGAGCACGTTGAAAATGCCATCTGGCAAGCCCGCCTCTTTCCAAAGTTGCGCCAACCAAATCGCGGCGCTCGGATCTTTCTCAGATGGCTTCAGCACCACCGTGTTACCGGCTGCGATTGCAATCGGGAAAAACCACATCGGTACCATTGCCGGGAAGTTGAACGGGCTGATGATGCCGACGACACCAAGAGCCTGGCGGGTCGAGTAAACATCAACTCCTGTTGATGCATTTTCGGTGTAAAACCCCTTGAGCAGGTGCGGCATTCCGCAAGCGAACTCGACAACCTCTTGCCCTCGCGAGATTTCACCGAGCGCGTCTGACAAAACTTTGCCGTGTTCGCTAGTAATGATCTCAGCGAGCTCACCTTTGCGCTCGTTCAACAACTCACGGAACTTAAACATGACTGCCTGCTTGCGTGACTGTGGTGCATCACGCCAATCGGGCCAGGCTGTCGCCGCAGCCTCAATCGCGAGCACAATTTCGGCTTGATTCGCGAGCGCAACGTGCTTGGTCACCTCACCGAGGGCAGGGTCGAAAATTTCGGCGGCACGGCCCGATTTACTCTCGACGTGCTGCCCATTGATCCAGTGACCCACAATTTGTTGCGACATTGCATTTCCTTCAGTTGCCAAAACGGCCTGACTCAATTCTGTTGCAAAGCACTCATGCCTTCGGGCAAGCCAGCCCTACATCGTAAAGAAGTGCCAGCCGAGCCACCACCAGATCATGATCACGGCCAGGCGCGTGCCACGGCGGTGCATCACCCGGTCAACGACCTTGCCGATTGGCGCGAGCTTGTCGGGCCAGCGACGCCCAATCAACCAAAGGGCCACGGCACCACCAATGGCGATCAAGTACTCAAGCAGCGGAATCGACACGACTACCCCGCTTTCGCCAAACGCCGAGCAGGTACGCACCCGCGAG
Organism: Micrococcales bacterium; assembly: GCA_046073845.1. Lineage (GTDB taxonomy): Bacteria > Actinomycetota > Actinomycetes > Actinomycetales > Microbacteriaceae > Rhodoluna. Next base: position 5,730 of record JBJTNB010000144.1, on the reverse strand, counting down.
CATCCAGAGCACTAGAAAAATCGTGCGACCTATGGGGCTGGCCAAGACAGGCTCCATGAGCACCGAAACCGTCGGAAAGTTCTTATCGTCTCGAAAGACGCTCGCCCAAATGAACGCGAACAGCTCGCACAGCGCCATGCCAACCATGATGCCTACCCAGAGCCGCATCGAAAGCTTGATCGCTGGCGTGCTTTTGGGTAGCGGGCCGTGGTCGCGGTAATAAACCAGGGTCAGTGCGATTGGCAACATCACGATAAACAGAACGATGTCGGCAAGCGATGCCCTAGGAGATAAAAACAAGATGCCTGCCGATGCGGCTAGCCCGACAACGAGCGCCCACTTACTGAACTTTGGCCGCTCAGGCAGCTCCCACGGAATGAAGCCTTTCCAGTCCGCGAAAAGTAGCAGACAGGCTAAACCAAATATGAGCGCGTCGACTCGCGAGCCTCTGATTACCTGAAACTCATATGTGGTTAGCAAATAGGGTAACCAAGGATTCAGGCCATGGGTCCAACGCTTAAACCAGTTCATTGCTCCATCACCGAATTCTGCACCCCAGTCGGGTTACTTTTTCGGCTTGCCGTTCTTAATCTCGCCGAGGCGAACGGTGATCAACTTCTTGACCAGGCTTTTAGGCAGCGGCTTATCGATTGCGAACTGCAGTGAACCAGCCGAATATTTGTAATTCGCGAGGTCATCAGAAAGCACACTAAGCACGCTGCCCGAATACGGCGAATAGTTCAGGTGATTCTTAAACGGAGCGATACAGGCAAAACACTTGCCGTCGAGCATGAAGGCAGGCATTCCATACTTGATGCCTTGCTCGGCGTTGGGCACGACTTCAAGGATGCGCTTGCGCATTTCTAACAGCGTCGAACGCTTTGGCTCTTCAACGCCCTTTAGAAAGGCATCAATCTCAGCAGCGCTCATGTGATTGCCCGATTAGAGCCAAGCAACCAAGATGACACCCGCAATAGTGAGGCAAACGACATCCTGGCTGACTTCGATAAGCCAAACCTTGAGCGACTGGTAGACCCTAAAGTTTGGCTGCGAAAACATGCGGTGGCTGAGCGAGCCGAATGCTCCGAGGCCGGTGGCGAAGATGAAACCGAACAAGGCACCAGTTGGCAACGAAAGCGGGCCACCTGCTGCACGCGCGAGGGTAAGAATTAGGTCAAGTGTGACTACCTGAATAAGAGCTGCAACGTAGGTTCCGCCAAACATCAAGGCAGTCTCGCCGCCGCTCATTTGAACACGCTCAGTTGGCACTTCGCGGCCGAGTGCCCGCATCCAGACTGGGTAAAAGGTCTTCGGGCCGAACCAAATGGCGCCGATTACGAAAGAGACGACGGAGCTAACCAAGATCGCCCATGGGTTGAGGTTCTCAAGCAAGATGTTCATGTTCAGAGCCTATCTTCAGCAAGCCAGACTTGGGCTTTCGCCGTGAAGATTGTGGCCGCCTCCTCGGCAACCATCGCCAAGACCAAGTTTTCTCGATCATCGTCGCCAACGCAATCAACCCGAGCTAGTGGCTACTTCTTTGCAGGTTTGGTGTTTTCGGCAATTGTTTTGTTAAATTCTGCAATCAAATTATTCGCGTAAGTCATTGCCGTCTCTTCTGAACCGGTAACCCAAGAAGTCGCGATGCCAATTGCGGCACCAACCGGAACCTGATCGTGTTCAAGGTGCTGTAAAAATGCGTTCTTCTTTTGGTTGCTTGCGGCCAACTTGGCCCAGAGTCCGTTCGGCCCCGCTTGCACATCTACTAATTTGTCGAACGACCATTCGCGATTTTCTTTTTCGCCGATAAACACAATTTGTTTGTCGGTGATGACAACACGACCCTTGTCGACGGGGGTTAGCGCCTCCGGCTTTTTGGTGCTCTCGCCTTTCGAGACACCGGCGACCCCGCGCACACGACCAACAATCGGAAAAATCACGCCGCCGTGAACCGACTCGAAAGTTGAACCAGTGCTCTGGTATTCCATGAGGTCGATGTTCTCGAGATTGAAGAAAGTCTTTTCGCCTTTGGCAGTCAGAAAGGTCGATTCGTTTTGCACCGGGTTCGCCATCCACGCCTGAATTTGACTCACGGTGTTGTTAAGGTTTTGCAAGTTCTTAGTGTGTTTGCCCTTGCTTGCCTTGACGATGGCGAAGATGATGAGCGCGACCGAACCCCAAAGCGCCACCTGGCTCGTTACGTCGAGCTGACCGTTAAAAGACTGAGCCAGAAGGTTCACAACCATCACGATCAAGACAATAAATAGGCAACCGGCCATCCACATTTGAAACCCACCCTTTCGAGGTTCTGCTTTAGGCCAAACCTAGTGCCGCCCGCCGACATTGGCGACGAGGGCGCAGACTTACTGATGATTAGTTAGCGCTCGTAAGTTGCTTCGCAACCGCTGGCAAAACCGAGATCTGGTCAAGCGTTTCATCGAGGCGATCGCGCTCAACTTCTAGGTCGTAGTCAGCCTGTAGCCCACTGAAGAAAGCATCGTTCATGCTGAAGGCGCGGGCGAGGCGAAGGCCGGTGTCGGCTGTGATGGACCGCTTGCCGTGCACAATCTCGTTGATGCGCCGAGGTGAAACGCCAATCACCTTGGCAACCTCATATTGCGAGATGCCATAAGGCTTCATGAACTCTTCAAGCAGGATCTCTCCTGGGTGAATTGGTGCATGCACTTTTGCCATGGTTCCTCCTTGTGGTAGTCGACTAACTCAACTGCTTCAGGCCCGGCTGGTGTCCAGGTGAAACAGATTCGCCATTGATCATTGACACGGATGCTGCACTGCACAGGTAGGTCGCCCGAAGCCATTTTGAGGTGGTTGCCAGGTGGGATGAGCAGTTCCTCGACTCGAACGACTCGGTTAAGCACACGCAATTTACACTGGGCAAGTCGCTGTAATTCAGGTGAAATGCGCTTCGTCGATTCACGCAACCAAATGGCTTCAGTGCGTTTATCGGCGAACGAAACGATCACGACAAAATAATAACGCTAGGCGTTATTAGCGTCAGGCGTTACTAGCGCGATTGCAAGCCATGCGTTACTTACTTCTTAGTATTTAGACGAACTTTGATGGTCGCCTTGGAATAGTGGAAATTAACCGCATAAAACTGAGTCCAACCATTTGATGTCCCGAGACTCGTAGTGGCCACCTCACTTGCACCGTTGTTATCAGTGACGGAGATCGACGCTGAGCCGGTTAACTTTGAACCCCAAATACATTTCACGAGGCCTTGCTGAAGCAAGAGTCTGTACTCACCCTTATTTAGAGTGCCGTCGGGGTTCTGATGTGCTGAAGCCACCTGAAAACTCATGTCTCCGGTCAATGCATTGAGCGTCGGCGGCGTTGGGGAATAGGTCATTGCATTCGTCAACACGATTCCTTGCACGCCGGGATTGCTTTTACACTTTGAAATTCCTACTTGTTGTTTCCAACTTTGAATGCGCCATACGGTATTCGTAGCTGCTGCCTTTAGAGGAATTATCGAGCTGGTTTTCGTAAAAGTGGCCATGCCGTTTCGAGGTTCGAGTACCCCTCGTGTTCCATAGTCGCCTTGTAACTTTTCAATTTCAGGTGTGACGTCATAGAGTTTGCTAGAAGAATCGATTGACTTGGTTTGGGCATAGTCAACCGATACTGGATCGCCTTCCACAGAAATAACACCAGCTTTAGCCGTTCCGAAATCTATTGACGGATTCCCTAAACGGCCATCAAACCAACCGGACAGTTCGCTTAGCCGAGTTCCCAGGTTGACCGACATCCTGAAACGAACGTTCGAGGGTATATTCACAGCCTCGAAGCAATAGCCGTTTGGTGTATTTTGCGTTTGTGGCTTTGATGCTTCGATAAAGGTTTTATCTGGATCATCACAGAATGTCTGCTTAAATCCTGGTTCCGTTGCTTTACCGGCCTGAACAAGTAAGTCAATACCCTGCATGACAGCCTTTTTCGAACCAGCTGCGACCGCGCTGTGCACAACTGCGTTTATGAAGTAATGATTGCCGATTGAGTTGTCAGCACCTGGCAAGGCAAAGTAATTTGGGCTAACGCTCTGAAAGAGTCCTTTACTTGCATCAGCGAGATAGTTGGATGTGAACAAGTACTCCCAAGCAGAGCCAGTCCAATGGCCGTCAATAAAAGACCGCTGGCCCGGCGATAGTTCCTGCACAGGCTTTTGCCAGGTGCTCCCGGCATCGAGACTGTAAGAAATGTCCGAAATGCAACCCAAGTCGGACGGGGCGACGCAAAGAGCCAAGACCGTTGGGAAGTCTTCTTTTGCATGGGCGGCCATCCAAGGCGTCAACGAAGCATCCCAGGGGTTGGCCGAAAACGGAGTGCTAGCAGCTGCGTTTTCAGCCCAGAACCAGGCTTGTTTCTTAGCGCCGGGAGTGCCTCCGCCAAAGTAAATGTGCTGATCTGAAAGCGATGGGTCGGCTTGGGCAATGACAGAACCGCCAGCTAGAGCCAAAACCACCGCTGATATAACTACTAGGAGCGGTTTTTTAAGGAGCATTGCTTTTAGCCTTTGGTGTAACCAGTCGGGCAGACATAGCCCTTGAACTTGATTGTCGAAGACGCCTTCTTGCAAGTCAGCAACTTCTTGACGGCAAAACCAGTGAACTTGGTGTTCTTCTTGATCTTGATAGTTGGCTTGGAATAGTGAAAGCCACTAGCTTCAATCAAAATCTTGTTGTTCTTAACAGAGATTGAGTTGATTGCAGTTGACGGGGTTCCATTATCGTCAGTTACTGAGACGGTCAGCGCTTGGGCAGCTTTCTTTGGGTCAGTCAAACCCCAAAGCAATGCGGCATCGTTAACCGGGATGACAGCCTTGTAGAAACCTTTGTTGACTGTCGTTCCATCTGGGGCAAAGTGAGGCGCAGCGACGCTCCAAGTAAGCACGGAATTAGCAGCATCCCAAACTGGGGTCGACGCTAGGCAAGCTCCATTGGTCGAAACAGACATGCCACCAGAAACGCCATCCACGCCAAAGCCGGAGGTTGGATCATTCACCGGGGCAAAGGTCATCATCAACTGGTTTGTTTTGTGGACTGCCACACCAGCATCACCGGTGCAAGCTGCAGTAGATGCAGCCACTGGAACCTCGGTTGGGTACGCAGTTATGGTCAAATTCGTGCCATTTATGTCAGAGCCAGCAGTAACCGTCGAGCTCGACGCAATGGCAATTGAGACACCCGACTGGAAGAGGCCAGTTCGAATCTTCATAGTTACGGCTTCATTGGCATTCAGCGAACTGGCATTAGTCGAACCTGCCGCAATCACCGAATTCTTTGCAATGTTTGAAGGGTCAAGCTTTACAGGGCGAACATTCACAAACAAAAAGTTCGTGTACTGATTGGCAGCCTTGGCATCGATGTAGATGCCGTCATAGCCTGCGTCAGCATGCCCATTTGCTCCCCAGGTTGCACTCGACCAGGTACCAGCAAGCGTTGCACTGCCTGCCACACCAGGAGTGGCCGAAGGCACAGTTGGGGCAATGCCGGTAATAGCAGTGCCCGAAGGTGTGAAAGTTAGCGGCTCAGCTGCCCCGCCGATCGCTTGAATGCTCACCGATTCAATGCAGTATGTCAGATGGGTCGTGTCGCAGATCGCGAAGCTAGTTTTCGGAACCACCAAGTCTGCTGCCGTTGAGGGTGCCGAAGTCAGGGTTGTCGAGAGGAAAAACGCTGCGATAGCAGCCAGGATGCGGAATTTGCGCAT
>JBJTNB010000143.1:0-16655 GCA_046073845.1 Micrococcales bacterium | reverse complement strand
GTGTCGTTGAAGACCTTAGCTAGCGGAGCCAAGCAGTTGGTGGTGCAAGACGCGTTGCTGATGATGTGGTGGTTTGCAGGGTCGTACAGGTGCTCGTTTACACCGATTACGAAGGTTGCGTCCTCGCCGGTTGCTGGAGCGGAGATAAGAACCTTCTTGGCGCCTGCCTCGATGTGCTTCTTGGCGTCGGCTGCGTTGGTGAAGCGACCGGTCGACTCGATAACGATGTCAACGTTTAGTTCTCCCCAAGGCAAGTTGGCTGGGTCGCGCTCTGCGAGCACCTTGATGACGTTGCCGCCAACGATGATGTTCTGACCGTCAACCGAGACATCCTGGTCTAGGCGACCGGTGATCGAGTCGTACTTGAGAAGGTGTGCGAGGGTCTTTGGGTCGGTTAGGTCGTTTACTGCAACGATCTCTAGGTCGGTGCCCTTGGCTAGTTCTGCACGCAGGAAGTTGCGTCCGATGCGGCCAAAACCGTTAATTCCAACACGAGTTGTCATGATTTTCTCCAGATTCATGACGCCAAACAGGCGGCGCCGAGGTTACATACTTGGGGGTTTGCCACGCACCATTGGGTGGAAAATCTATGGTTCTAGCCTAGCAGCAGGCCTTTAGTTTGCTTGCGAGCAGCGTCGAAGCGAGCCGAAACGTCTGCCCACGAGACGATGTTCCAGAAGGCCTTCACGTAGTCACCCTTGACGTTCTTGTAGTCGAGGTAGAACGCGTGCTCCCACATATCGAGCATGAGCACAGGAACGGTGGCTGCAGCCAAATTGCCCTGCTGGTCGTACAGCTGCTCGATGATTAGGCGCTCACCCAGCGAGTCCCAGGCCAAGAAGGCCCAACCCGAACCTTGGATGCCCAAAGCAGCGGCGTTGAAGTGGGCCTGGAAGGCCTCGAATGAGCCGAAGAACTCGTCGATTGCTGCTGCAAGCTCGCCTTCTGGGCGACCCTCTGAGTTTGGGGTCAGGTTTTTCCAGAAGATCGAGTGGTTCACGTGGCCACCGAGGTGGAACGCGAGGTCTTTCTGAAGCTTGTTGATGGCGCCGAATTCGTTCTTTGCACGGGCCTCTTCGAGTGCGTCGAGTGCGCCGTTTACGCCTGCTACGTAGGCAGCGTGGTGCTTCGAGTGGTGAAGCTCCATGATTTTGCCCGAGATGTGTGGCTCAAGGGCGCCGTAGTCGTAAGTCAGTTCTGGAAGCGAGTACTTAGTCATTTGTTTCTCCTTTATTCGGCGTCTTCAGGAAGATCGGCGTCGGTTAGTGGAATGCCGAGTTCCTCGGCACGTTTGTCGGCCATGGCCAGCAGACGGCGGATTCGGCCAGCTACTGCATCCTTGGTCATTGGTGGATTGGCCAGGTGGCCAAGTTCATCGAGGCTTGCGTTCGAGTGCTTTAGGCGTAGTTCACCCGCGTATCGAAGGTGGTCTGGAATTGTGTCGCCGAGAATCTCGAGCGCACGGTTGACTCGAGCACCTGCAGCAACCGCTGCCTGCGCGCTGCGGCGAAGATTGGCGTCGTCGAAGTTAGCAAGTCGATTTGCAGAGCCACGACTTTCGCGTAGCACTCTGGCGTTCTCCCACTTGAGCACGACACTGTGGGCGCCCATTTGTACGAGCATCGCCGAAATGGCCTCGCTGTCTCGAACCACGACGCGGTGAACACCGCGCACTTCGCGGGCCTTAGCCACCACGCCGAGTCGGCGCGCGATGCCTACCAGCGCCATTGCAGCCTCGTTGCCAGGCGCAGTGACCTCAAGCGCTGCCGAGCGACCAGGCTCGGTCAGTGAGCCGTGTGCCAAAAACGCCCCGCGCCAAACGGCCTGAGCTTCGGGAATGGTGCTCGAAACGAGTTGAGCCGGAAGGCCACGAACCGGGCGGCCCTTGCCATCGATAAGCCCCGATTTACGCGCAAGTAGGTCACCCTGATTGATAACGCGAATTTGGTAGCGGCTGGTGCGTCGAATGCCACTTGGGGCGATCACAGCAAGTTCGCTGTCGATACCAAACATCTCTGCCAAGTCTTTACGAACTCGACGAGCGATGTTAGATGAATCGAGCTCAACCTCAACCACAACTCGCCCGCCAATCAGGTGCAAACCACCCGCAAAGCGCAGAATCGCCGAGAGCTCGGCCAAGCGCACGTCGCTCTTGATGATTTGAATTCGACTCAGCTCGTCTTTTACTTCGTATGTCAGCGCCATTGCTTATTCCCTACCCAAATCGCGATGTTTCAAACTCACGGCAACAAAATCTAGTTTCGCCAATTCGGTTGCAATTTTCTTTGCGGTCGCTACCGAACGGTGTTTGCCACCGGTGCAACCGATGGCGATGGTTGCATATTTTTTGTTCTCTTGCGTATAGCCACGAAGCACCGGCTTGAGAGCAGCAAGGTAGTTCTCGATGAACTCCTCAGCTCCGGTAGCACTAAGCACGAAGTTGGCAACCTGCCGGTCTTCGCCAGTGAACGGCCGCAGCGCTTCATCCCAGAACGGATTTGGCAAAAACCGCATGTCGGCAACATGGTCGGCGTCGACGGGCAATCCGTATTTGAAACCGAAGCTCATCACCGTGACCTGAAGTTTCTTGGTCTCTTCGAGCGAGAACGAATCTGAAATCTTGTTGCTCAGTTGGTGAATGTTTAGCTCAGAAGTATCGATCACGACATCGGCAGATTCGCGAATTGAAAGTAGTCGGTTGCGTTCAGCAGTGATGCCATCGAGGATGGTGCCGTCGGCTTGAAGCGGGTGCGGGCGGCGAACCTGTTCGAATCGCTTGACTAATGCGTTGTCGGTTGCCTCGAGAAACAGCAAACGAAGATTGACCGAGGTTTGACGAAGCGCTACCAGGCTGTCGTGTAGGTCGCCGAAGAATTCGCCACCGCGTACATCCATGATTACTGCGAGTTTCGGCAGCGGGCTCTTGGCCATCGAGAAGAGATCCGAAATTGGGCCGAGCATTTGCGCAGGCAGGTTGTCGACTACGTACCAGCCGAGGTCTTCGAGTGCGTTACCCACCGTTGAGCGGCCAGCGCCAGACATGCCGGTGACAACCAGCAGCTCTGCTTTACGCTCTTGATTCATGGCTCCCCTTCGGCGTGTCGTAGCAACTCTACGCCTTTGCGACACGCCCGAAGTTCAAAAATCAGGGATTTAACCGAGCTGTAATCTCGGCGGCCAAAGCCTTGCCGATGCCAGCGACCTCGGCCATTTCGTCGATTGTGGCCAACTTCAAACGTTTAGCCGAACCGAAGTGCTTGAGCAGGGCTGCCACCCTCTTATCGCCGAGCCCAGGAATCTCACTCAATTGGGAGCCGATGGCACTCGAACGCTTCTTGCGCTGGAAGGTAATGGCAAAGCGGTGCGCCTCATCACGGATGCGCTGCATCATGAATAGCTCATCGGTAGCGCGCGGCAAAATCACGGGAAAGCTCTCGCCCGGCAGCCAGACCTCTTCGAGACGCTTGGCAAGGCCACAAATGGCGATGTCGGTGATGCCAGAATCGCGCATGGCTCTGGCTGCGGCGCTCACCTGTGGCTGGCCACCATCGACGATCAGCAGGTTCGGCCGATAGCTGAACTTGGTTGGATCGGCTTCGGAATCCTCGGTTGGATTCTTCAGGTATTTGAGGCGGCGCATGAGCACCTGGTAGATCGAGTCAGTGTCGTCTGTGGTCGACTCGATGGAGAAGCGGCGGTATTGGCTCTTTGCCGGCAAGCCATCTTCGAAGACCACCATTGAGGCCACGACGTCGGTGCCGGCTAGGTGGCTGACGTCGAAGCATTCGATGCGAAGCGGCGCATCGGCTAGGTTCAGCGCGTTTTGAATACCGGAGAGTGCGTCGGCTCTTGCGGTGAAGTCTGCGCTTCGGCGATTTTTGTATTTGATTAGCGAGTGCTTAGCGTTGGTTAGTGCGGTCTCGGCCAATGCCCGTTTATCACCGCGCTGAGCGACTCGCACTGCAACCTTTGAACCGCGCAGTTCACGAAGCCACTGCTCAAGCGCGCCCTGGTCTTCTGGCAGCGCTGGCACAATCACTTCTTTCGGTACATCGACGTCGATTCCGGTTTTTTCTGGCGTGTAGATGTTTTGCAGCACGTATTCGACTAGCTCGGGCAGTGTGCGCTCAAGTTCTTTGTCGACCACCCAACCACGAACACCACGGATGCGCCCACCGCGAACGATGAACAACTGAACGGCTGCGGCCAACTCGTCGTTAGCGATTGCGATCAGGTCGGCATCGGTATCGTCTGTGAACACCACCGTGCTCTTTTGCAAGATGTGTTCAAGGGCAGTGACATCGTCGCGTAACTTCGCGGCGAGTTCGTATTGCTCGGCTTCGCTAGCCTCAAACATTCGAGTGCGCAGCGAAGTGATGAACTTGTCGTCGCCGCCACCGACGAATTCGAGCAAGGCGTTTACTTTGGCGCGATGTTCGGCGGATTCGATGCGCGCCACACAGGGAGCCGAACATTTACCGATGTCTGCTAGTAGGCAAGGGCGGCCTGCGCTGGCGGCTCGCTTGAAGGTTCCGTCAGAGCAACTGCGCACCGGAAAGACTTTGAGTAGGGTGTCGAGAGTTTCGCGAAGTGCCCAGGCATTGGTGAATGGCCCAAAGTAGCGAAGGCCCGCGGCATCGCGATTTCGAGTTACGAAGATACGAGGAAATTCATCCTGGTATGAAACCGCGAGGTAAGGGTAAGACTTGTCGTCTTTGAACACCACGTTGTAAGGCGGGTCAAACTGCTTGATCCACATGAATTCGAGCTGAAGCGCCTCGTATTCGTTCTTGACGATTGTCCACTGTAGGTCAACTGCGCGGGTAACCATGCGTCTGGTTCGTTCGTGCAGGGTGTCTAGTGGTGCGAAGTAACTTTGCAGACGCGAGCGAAGGTTCTTGGCCTTGCCAACGTAGAGCACTCGCCCACGTTTATCGAACCAGCGATAGACCCCTGGGGCTGCCGGAATCTCTGACGTCTTTGGGCGCCAGGCCAGCTCGTTCGCCACTTAGGCCAGCACTTCCTTGAGGAACTTGCCGGTGAACGATTCTTTGACCTTGGCGATCTGCTCTGGGGTTCCGGTGGCGAGAATCTGGCCGCCGCCAGCACCTCCCTCGGGGCCAAGGTCGATTACCCAGTCGCTGCTCTTAATTACGTCAAGGTTATGTTCAATCACGATAACCGTGTTGCCCTTCTCGACAAGGCCAGACAAAACGAGCAGTAACTTACGAATGTCTTCGAAGTGCAGGCCGGTGGTCGGCTCGTCGAGCACGTAGATGCTTCGACCGTATGAGCGGCGCTGCAATTCGGTTGCCAATTTAACGCGTTGGGCTTCGCCACCACTGAGTGTGGTAGCGCTCTGCCCCAGGCGCACGTAACCAAGGCCAACCTCAACCAAGGTCTCGAGGTAGCGCGCGATTGCAGTTACGGGTGCAAAGAACTCCGCGGCTTCTGCAATAGGCATCTCGAGCACCTCTGCGATGTTCTTGCCCTTGTATTGAACCTGAAGCGTCTCGCGGTTGTAACGAGCTCCGTGGCAAACCTCGCAGGCAACATATACGTCTGGCAAGAAGTTCATCTCGATCTTGAGTGTTCCGTCACCGGCGCAGGCCTCACAGCGACCGCCCTTCACGTTGAACGAGAAACGACCCTGCTGGTAGCCACGAGCCTTGGATTCGTTGGTTTCTGCAAAGAGTTTTCGAATGTGATCGAATACGCCGGTGTAGGTGGCTGGGTTACTTCGCGGGGTTCGACCAATCGGAGCCTGGTCTACGTGAATCACTTTGTCTAGCTGGTCAATGCCATCGATTCGCTTGTGCTTGCCGGCCACCCCCTTAGCGCCATTCAATCGATTCGCGAGTGTTTCATACAGGATGTCGTTTACCAGGGTCGACTTGCCTGAGCCGCTAACGCCAGTTACCGACGTGAACACACCAAGAGGGAACTCGACGTCGATATTCTTCAAGTTGTTCTCGCGTGCACCTACGACCTTTAGTTTGCGCTTTGGGTCGATCGGGCGACGAGTCTTCGGGGTCTCGATTTTTTCTCGGCCACTCAAGAACGCGCCGGTTATCGATTTCTGGTTTTTCAGAATGTCTTTGTAAGAGCCCGAGTGAACTACCTCACCACCGTGCACGCCAGCACCCGGTCCAATGTCGACAATCCAGTCAGATGCCTGGATGGTGTCTTCATCATGTTCGACCACGAGCAGAGTGTTGCCGAGGTCGCGAAGTTTTATCAGAGTGTCGATTAGGCGGCGGTTGTCGCGCTGATGAAGACCGATACTCGGCTCGTCGAGCACGTAAAGCACTCCGGTTAGGCCAGAACCAATCTGGGTGGCCAGACGAATGCGCTGGGCCTCACCGCCGCTTAGCGTGGCCGCAGCGCGCTCGAGGCTTAGGTAGTCGAGGCCGACTGCAAGCAAGAAGTCGAGGCGAGCCTTGATCTCGCGCAGCACCTGTGCCGCAATTTTTACGTCGCGAGCGTCGAGCTTGATGCCGTTGAAGTACTTGAAGCAATCGGCAAGGCTTAGGCCCGCAACCTCGGCAATCGACTTGCCGGCCACTTTGATTGCCAGAACTTCAGGCTTTAGGCGACTGCCATTACAGCTTGGGCAAGGCACCTCGCGGTGGTAGCTCGCCCACTTTGCACGAGCGTAGTCGCTCTCAGTCTCTAGAAACTTGCGCTCAACATAAGCAATTACGCCTTCAAAGCCAGTGGTGTAACGAAGTTCGCGACCGTACTTGTTCTTCCATTTCACTTGAACATCGAAGTTATTGCCGTGTAACACGGCTTCTTGGATGTCTTCATTCAATTTGTTCCAAGGCGTCGAAAGCTTGAAGTCAAGATCCTTAGCCAGCGCGGTCATCATGCGAGTTAGATACGGGTACAACTTGCCATTCGGGCTCGACCAAGGAAGCAGCACGCCATCGGCTATCGAGGCATCTGGGTCGCCGATGACTAAGTCGACATCGGCGCTCATCTTTGTTCCGAGACCCGAGCAGTCTGGGCAAGCTCCAAAAGGTGCATTAAATGAGAAAGTACGCGGCTCGATCTCGGTGAGCGAAAGTGGGTGCTCGTTAGGGCACGACATCTTCTCGCTGAACACTCGAGTCTTTTTGCTTGGTGACTTTTCGTCAACGAAGTCGATAACAATTCGACCACCGGCGAGCTTCAATGCCGTTTCAACGCTGTCGGTTAGTCGCTGAATCATGTCTTTCTTGGCAACCAGGCGGTCGACCACTACCGAAATGTCGTGCTTGAAGGTCTTCTTCAGTGGCTTGGCCTCGGCAAGTTGAACAACCTCGCCATCGACTACAGCACGAGCGTAACCCTGAGTGACGAGGTCACGGAACAAGTCGACGAACTCGCCTTTCTTCTGATCAACAATCTGAGCAAGAATCTGAAAACGGGTGCCTTCGGGCAGTTCGAGGATCTGGTCAACAATCTGTTGCGGTGTCTGTTTGACGATCTTTTCGCCACACTCGGCACAGTAAGGAACCCCGATGCGGGCCCAAAGCAAGCGCAGGTAGTCATGGATTTCAGTGATGGTTCCCACCGTTGAGCGCGGGTTACGGTTGGTCGACTTCTGGTCGATCGAGACCGCTGGGCTGAGACCTTCGATGAAATCCACATCAGGGCGGTCAACCTGACCCAAGAACTGGCGAGCGTACGAGCTCAACGACTCGATGTATCGACGTTGCCCCTCGGCAAAGATCGTGTCGAAGGCGAGCGAAGACTTGCCAGAGCCGGATAGGCCGGTGAAGACCACCATGGCATCGCGCGGAATCTCAAGGTTTAGATTTTTTAGGTTGTGAACGCGCGCGCCTTTAACGACCAGTTTGTTGTCGTGTGAGATCTCAGTAATAGACACCCCAGAAGTCTAAACGGGCGGCTGCCCCCAGCTAGTGCTGCTCGAGCATGCGCAATTCACGCTTGATTTCGACCAATTCATCACGGATGCGGGCCGCCAATTCGAACTGTAGGTCGGCCGCCGCCGCTTTCATTTGAGCATCAAGCTCAATGATGACCTCGACCAGTTCTTCGTGGCCCTTGCCGGCGTGAGACTTTGCGCTACGCGGCGCTTCAGCCTTGGATTGGCCTGGCTTTAGTTTCGACGACTTCGCTCTGCCCTGTTGCGAACTCTCGAGAATCTTGGCGGTGTCTTCTTCTTCGCGCAGAATCTGGTCGGTAATGTCGGCGATCTTCTTGCGTAGCGGCTGCGGGTCGATGCCGTGCAGTTTGTTATAGGCCTCTTGCTTTTCACGGCGACGATTGGTTTCGTCGATTGCCCTATTCATGGCATCGGTCATCTGGTCGGCATACATGTGAACCTCGCCGTTGATGTTTCGAGCGGCTCGGCCAATTGTCTGAATCAGCGACGATGCGCTGCGCAGGAATCCCTGCTTATCGGCGTCGAGAATGGCGACAAGCGAAACTTCAGGCAGGTCGAGCCCCTCTCGAAGCAAGTTGATACCAACTAGAACGTCGTAAACGCCAGAACGCAGTTCGCGAAGCAGTTCGACTCGACGTAGCGTGTCGACGTCTGAGTGCAGGTAACGCACGCGCACGCCGGCCTCGGTGAAAAAGTCGGTTAGCTCTTCTGCCATCTTTTTTGTCAGTGTGGTCACCAGGATGCGTTCATCCTTGGCGACTCGAACTCGGATCGACTCAAGTAGGTCGTCTATCTGCCCCTTGGTTGGTTTGACCACAATCTGCGGATCGACAAGTCCGGTTGGGCGAACCACCTGTTCGACTACTCCATCGGCAACACCTATTTCGTACTTTCCGGGAGTTGCCGATAGGTAAACGGTCTGACCAACGCGTTGCTTGAACTCGTCCCAGCGAAGTGGGCGGTTGTCGAGTGCTGAAGGCAATCTGAAACCGTGTTCGACGAGCGTGCGCTTTCGTGAAGCGTCACCCTCATACATGGCGCCAATCTGTGGCACAGTCGCGTGTGACTCATCGATGACGGTTAGAAAATCATCAGGAAAATAGTCGAGCAAACACGAAGGCGGTTCGCCAGGCTCTCGCCCATCGATGTGGCTCGAGTAGTTTTCGATACCACTGCAAAAGCCGAGCTCTCGAATCATTTCAAGGTCAAAGCTGGTTCGCATTTTGAGTCGCTGGGCCTCGAGCAGCTTGCCTTGGGTCTCGAGTTCGCGCAGTCGACCAGCAAGTTCGTTTTCGATGGCTTCGATGGCTCGACCCATTTGCTCTGCCGGGGCAACGTAGTAAGAGGCAGGAAAAATGGCCACGGTTGACAGGTTCCCGAGCACTTCACCGGTCAGCGGTGAAAGCGAATAAATCGCCTCGACCTCGTCGCCAAAGAACTCGATACGAGTGGCCAACTCGTCATAGACCGGAATGATCTCGATGGTGTCGCCTTTGACCCTGAAGTTTCCGCGCGAGAAGTCGAAATCGTTGCGCTTGTACTGCAGTTCAACGAATCGCCGAATTAGGGCATCGCGGTCAAGCCTGTCGCCCACCTGAATGGCTACCGACTGATTCAGATATTCGGCAGGCGCACCAAGACCGTAGATGCAAGAAACGGTGCTCACCACAATGACGTCGCGACGACTGAGTAGGTTCATCGTGGCTTTGTAACGCAGGCGCTCGACATCCTCGTTAATCGATGAGTCCTTTTCAATAAAGGTGTCGGTCTGTGGAACGTAGGCCTCTGGCTGGTAGTAGTCGTAGTAACTGACGAAAAATTCGACCGCATTGTTCGGGAATAGTTCGCGGAACTCATTGGCCAACTGAGCCGCGAGAGTTTTGTTGTGAGCAAGCACCAAGGTTGGCCGTTGAACCTTCTCGACCAGCCAAGCGGTGGTGGCTGACTTGCCGGTGCCGGTGGCACCGAGAAGCACGATGTCGCTTTCGCCGGCATTCAGTCTTGCGGCCAGCTGTTCAATTGCCTGCGGCTGATCACCGCTCGGTTTGTATTCGCTGACAACTTCGAACTTGTTGTGCGCCCGGGTTGCTTCCATTATTTGGCCGTCTCGTTCGACTCGGCGGCTGCTTTCTTGGCTGCCAATTGTTGAATCTCGCGAAATAGCGCATCGGCATCGTTCAGCATCAATTCAAGAGACTGATTAGAACTCAGAATGCGGTCTGCAACGTTGGCGCGTTCGATTGGGCTGGCTTGGCTGGCTATGCGCGTTCTCGCTTGTTCTTCGGTTAGGCAGCGGGAAGTCATCATTCGTTCGATTTGTTTTTCTTCTGGAGCCTCAACCGTGACGACGAAGTCAAACTCTGAGTCGCGTGCGGCCTCAACTAGCAGCGGAACGTTGTAAACCACAATCGAACCCTCTGGCGCAGCCTTCATAAGTTCAAGCGATCTTGCCTGCACGAGTGGGTGCACGATTGCGTTTAGTTTTGCTAACTGGTCTGGGATGCCGAATACGAGACTGGCAAGCTTCGTTCGATCGAGCACTCCGTTCTCGTCGATGACTTCATTGCCAAACGTCTCGCGAATTCGGGCTAGCCCTAGGGTGCCGGGTTCGACGACCTCGCGGGCAACTTCGTCGGCGTCGACCTCAACCGCGCCAAGTTCTACCCATCGTTTGGCAACGGTGGACTTTCCTGCGGCAATGCCACCAGTAAGCGCGACTAAGAACATGCTCTAAGCCTAAACGCCAGTTAAAACAATGATGCGGGCCACTTTCGTGACCCGCATCGATTGAGTTTGCTGATTACTCAGCGCCGTTTAGCTTGTCGCGCAATGCTGCAAGCGACTCGTCGCCTGCAAGGGTGCCTGCGTCGCTCGACTCGCTCGAGTACGAGCTGGTCGACTCTGCTGAGCCAGCCTCTGGAAGGGTTGCTTCTTTTTCGCGAGCTGCCTTGACCTGACGCTTGTGCTCTTCCCAACGGGCGTGAGCTTCTGCGTATTCCTTCTCCCACTTAGCGCGAGCTTCTTCAAAGCCAGGCTTCCACTCGTTGGTGGCTGGGTCGAAGCCCTCTGGGTACTTGTAAGCACCAGACTCGTCGTGGTCAGCTGACATGCCGTAGAACGCTGGGTTGAATTCGGTGCCCTCTGGGTCGACTTCTTCGTTCGCCTGCTTCAACGACAACGAGATGCGACGACGGTCGAGGTCGATGTCGATGACCTTGACGAAGACATCCTGGTTGACCGAAACGATCTGCTCTGCCAGCTCGATGTGCTTGCTCGAAAGCTCCGAGATGTGCACGAGACCTTCGATGCCGTCTGCAACGCGAACGAACGCGCCGAACGGAACGAGCTTGGTGACCTTACCTGGTGCGTACTGACCGATCGCGTGAGTGCGAGCGAATACCTGCCAAGGGTCTTCCTGGGTTGCCTTCAGCGATAGCGAAACACGCTCGCGCTCCTGGTCGACCTCAAGTACCTCAACGGTAACTTCTTGACCGATCTCGACAACTTCAGATGCGTGCTCGATGTGCTTCCATGAGAGCTCTGAAACGTGGACTAGACCATCTACGCCACCGAGGTCGATGAATGCACCGAAGTTCACGATCGACGAAACAACACCGGTACGGATCTGGCCCTTGGCCAAGTCGTTTAGGAAGGTGCTGCGGTTTGCCGACTGGCTCTGCTCTAGAAGAGCGCGACGCGAAAGAACAACGTTGTTGCGGTTCTTGTCGAGTTCGAGAATCTTTGCTTCGACCTTCTGGCCAAGGTATGGGCCTAGGTCGCGTACGCGGCGAAGCTCGATGAGCGATGCAGGAAGGAAGCCACGAAGACCGATGTCAACGATGAGTCCACCCTTAACAACTTCGATAACAACACCGGTAACGGTGCCGTCTGCTTCTTTGACCTTCTCGACGTCGCCCCATGCACGCTCGTACTGTGCACGCTTCTTCGAAAGAATTAGGCGGCCTTCTTTGTCTTCTTTCTGAAGAACAAGGGCCTCGATTGAGTCGCCGACTGAAACGATCTCTGAGGGATCAGCGTCGTGGCGAATTGAAAGTTCACGCGAAGGAATAACACCTTCGGTCTTGTAGCCAACGTCTAGAAGAACTTCGTCGCGGTCAATCTTGACTACGGTGCCTTCGATTAGGTCGCCATCGTTGAAGAACTTTAGGGTTGCTTCTACTGCGGCAAGGAAGTCCTCAGCAGATCCAATATCGTTGACTGCGATCTGCTTGCTTGGGGTGTTTGTCATATGTTGTTTTACTCTTACGGACATACTCAGGCCGGGCTTGGTCGCACGCGACCGAATCCGGCAATTGGATAGGGATTTTGCGCCTCAAAAAGGCACCCCGTAAGTCTAGCGGTCAATAACCACAAGGCCTAGTGGTCTGCTTGAGCCCAGGTCTTTCCGATTCCGACGTGAACGTCGAGCGGAACGCTGAGTTTGACAACATTTTGCATCTCGAAGACCACCATGGTCTTCAGGGCATCGAGCTCTCCCGCTGCTACCTCGAACACCAATTCGTCGTGAACCTGCAACAGCATGCGACTTTTCATGCCCGAAAGAGCGATTTTCTTGTCGATTCGGGTCATGGCCAGCTTCATAATGTCGGCCGCAGTGCCTTGGATTGGGGCGTTTAGGGCTGCTCGCCTGGCTGCTTCGCGCACCTGGAACACGCTAGAGCGCAAATCGTCGAATGGGCGGCGGCGACCAAAACTGGTGACCGTGTAGCCATCGAGCTTGGCCTCGTCGACCACTTTGGCAAGGTAGCGGCGCACACCGCCAAATCTTGCGAAGTAATCGGCCATCAACTGTTTGGCCTCGCCGTTAGATATTCGAAGCTGTTTGGCCAGCCCGTATTCGCTCAGACCGTAGACCAAGCCGTAACTCATTGCCTTGACTTTGCCGCGCATTGCAGAGGTGACCTCGCTTGGTGCGACGCCGAAGATCCGCGAACCTACAAAACGGTGCAGGTCTTCTCCGGTGTTGAATGCTTCAATCAAACCCTCGTCTTCACTTAGGTGCGCCATGATGCGCATTTCGATTTGCGAATAGTCGGCGCTCAGCAAAGTGTCGAAGCCTTCGCCAACCATGAAGGCATCGCGAATCTGTTTGCCGCGCTCTGACTTGATCGGAATG
Source organism: Micrococcales bacterium (assembly GCA_046073845.1). Classification (GTDB taxonomy): domain Bacteria; phylum Actinomycetota; class Actinomycetes; order Actinomycetales; family Microbacteriaceae; genus Rhodoluna. The sequence goes on along the minus strand of JBJTNB010000143.1, from coordinate 3,624 downwards.
TTCTGCAGGTTTGGCGAGTCAGAAGCAAGTCGGCCGGTTGAGGTGCCGGTCTGCACGTAGTTGGTGTGAATGCGGCCATCCTTGGCGATTGCCTTGATGATGATCTCGATGATCTGGCGAAGCTTTGAGACCTCGCGGTGCTCGAGAAGTTTTGCCAAGAACGGGTGTTCCGTTTGTTCGAACAGCTCGTTGAGTGCGGCTGCGTTGGTTGAGAAGCCAGTCTTCACGGTTTTGGTGCCGGTCATGCCGAGGTCTTCGAATAGAACGGTCTGCAACTGCTTTGGCGATGCCAGATTGATTTCTTTGCCGATGATCGCGTAACACTCGGCTGCAATCTTGTCGACCTCTCGCCCGAGTGTGATGAACATGTCGTCGAGCTGGTATCGGTTGATTGCTATGCCGTAATGCTCCATGCGAGCCAAAGTCTTCGAGGTTGGCAATTCGATTTCATTGAGAGCCTGCAAGCTTTCGCTGAGGCGCAACTTCTCAAACAGTCGCGGCGCGAGCGAGGCAACCAGCCAGGCATCGAGCGAAGCGTCTTGCGAGTCAGAGTCGAGCAGCGTTTCGCTAACTTTGCGCTCAGGCTGAATACCTAGGTATTCAAGTGCAAGGTCGTCGAGGGCATAACCCTTGCGCACCGGATTGAGCAGAAACGCCATCAGCAGCGCATCGAAACTAACGCCAGCCAGGGCGATTCCGGCATCGAGCAGTTTGCGGCTGTTGTTCTTCTCGTCGAATGTTGCCTTGTCGTTATTGGCCGCCAGCCACGTGCCAATGGTGTCGGCGACATCTTGGTTCGATTTTGGTGCCCATTCGATGCGGGCTGTTTCGGTCGCCAGACCTACACCGATCAATGCTCCTTCGGCCCACTTGAAACCAATCGCCACGGATGTCGTCTGAGCGGCCAACCACTCTGCGACGGCCGTTGAGTCGAGGGTTTCGACCGTTGGCATCTCGAGTTCATCGAAAACCGAAGCGTCTTCGGTGATGTCGGCCGACTCTGTCGCTGACGATTCTTTAGAAGCAGAGTTGACAGCTGCTGCACCATCGCTGCCGCGCAAGCGTAGAACTCTTTCGGTGAGCGATTTAAAGTGCAACTTGCCGAACACTGTCTTTACGTTCTCGGCATCGACGCCGCGAAGGCGAAGCGATTCAAATTCAAAATCAAAAGGCAGATCACGCACGAGGTGGTTAAGTCGCCGGTTGCGAACGGCAAGTTCGCGATATTCGCGAAGGCTCTCGCCCACCTTGCCAGTGATTTCGCCTTGTGCTTCGAGAATTGCGCTTAGCGAACCGTACTGCTGCAACCACTTCGCAGCGGTCTTCGGGCCCACACCCGGAATTCCAGGCAGGTTGTCGGAGGTTTCGCCAACCAGCGCGGCCAAGTCTGGGTATTGCTTGGCATGCACACCATACTTTTCGTAAACGGCTTCGTCGTTCATGCGAGCGAGGTTGAGCACGCCTTTGACTGGGTAAAGAATCGTGGTTTCGTCGCGAATCAGTTGGAAGGTGTCGCGGTCGCCGCTGACGACGAATACTTCAAAGCCGGCATCGGCGGCCTGATCTGCGAGAGAAGCGATGATGTCATCGGCCTCGTAGTTCTCGCGAGTGATGTTCAAAATGTTCATGGCGTCAAGAGCCTCGCGAAGAAGTTCGGTCTGACCGATGAACTCTGGAGGGGTCTCACCGCGGGTGCCCTTGTATTCGGGATACTCGAGCGTTCTAAAGCTTTCGCGCGAAATATCGAATGCGACAGCCAGGTGAGTTGGTTTTTCAAGACCAAGGATGTTCAGCATCATCGAAATGAAGCCGTGCACGGCGTTGGTGTGTTGACCGTCTGGAGTTCTAAAAGAGTCTGGGCTCAACGCGTAAAAAGCGCGAAACATGAGCGAATGCCCGTCGATAAGCAGCAATGTAGGCTTGGCATTCATAGCCATAGCCTAAGCGAAAGGCCCGACCTTGGCCGAAATCAAGACCTCTCCAGAAGCCGCAGCCCTGCTCGCAGAGCGCAAAGATCTGGGTGCACTCGCCAACAAGATGGGCATCGAGTTGGTCGAGCTTTCTGCCGAATACTCGGTCGCGACCATGCCAGTCGAAGGCAACACCCAACCCATCGGAATTCTGCACGGCGGCGCTCACGTGGTCTTGGCTGAGAGCCTAGGAAGTATGTCGGCAAACGTCTGGGCTTACCCAGACAAGGTTGCGGTAGGTATCGAAGTGAACGCCTCGCACACGCGCAGCGCGGCATCCGGGTTGGTTACTGCCACCTGCACAGCTTTGAATCTCGGCAAGAGCCTCACGCTTCACGAAATCGTGATGACTGACGAACAAGGTCGCCGACTAAGCACGGTGCGAATCACCAACTACTTGAAGGACCGCTCGAACTAATCGAGTTAGCCCTTCTTCTCGGTGAACTTTTCGATGATCACCAAAGCGACGTCTTTCATAGTTACGCGCTGATCCATGGACATCTTCTGAATTGCTCTGAATGCCTCAGGCTCGTTCATGCTCGCCTTTTCGGTGAGCAGAGCCTTGGCGCGATCGACAAGCTTGCGAGTCTCGAGTCGCTCGGTGATGTCTTTGACTTCCTCTTCGAGGGCGACGAACTGAAGATTGCGCGCGATTGCAATTTCGATTGCCGGAATCAATTGCGACTGCGGGTTCGTGATCGGCTTGACCACGTAGGCCATTGCGCCAGCCTCTGAGGCTCTGTCGACGAGTTCTTTTTGGCTAAACGCAGTCAGCAAAACAACCGGGATGCGCAAATCTTGAATCTTCTCGGCTGCGGTGATGCCGTCCATCTTCGGCATCTTGACATCCATGACGATTACATCTGGTTTCAAATCTGCGGCCATCGCTATGGCCTGCTCACCATCGGCAGCTTCGCCGATGATTTCGAAACCAAATTCGCGCAGGGTTTCGACGGTGTCGAGACGAATTAGCGCCTCATCTTCGACGACGAGGACTCTACGCTTGGCTGCTTCGCTCATGGCTCTACCCTATGGGAGTTTTCGGAAACAGGGTAAATGGCCTAAACTTTAGAGGTTGCCGGCCGAAGTGGCGAAATGGCAGACGCGGAGCACTCAAAATGCTTTTCCGAAAGGAGTGCGGGTTCAAGTCCCGCCTTCGGCACAAAGACAAAACGCACCCTCTCGGGTGCGTTTTGCTTTAAGTCTCGTGGTGCTTTAGCCCTGTTTCTAGTGGTTCGGGTCGCCAACGCGGTGCACGCGCAGGGTGTTGGTCGAACCAGCTACGCCTGGCGGAGTACCGGCAACGACAACCACTTCTTCGCCGACCTTGGCAAGGCCTTTGGCAAGCAGGATCTCGTCGACCTGGCCCATCATTTCGTCGGTGTGCTTTACGCGACCGACCAGGTGGGTTGATGCACCCCAAACCAAAGAAAGACGACGCTGGGTGTCTTCGTTTGGAGTGAAAGCAAGCACTGGAACCTGTGAGCGCAAGCGGCTGACGCGACGCATCGAGTCGCCACCTTCGGTGAAGACACAGACGAAGCGCGCGCCAAGTAGCTCGGCAATCTCAACAGCTGCAAGCGATACGGCTCCGGCGTGAGTGTGCGGGCGGGTGCCAAGTGCCGGAATACGTGAAAGGCCATTGTCTTCGGTG
>JBJTNB010000142.1:0-5840 GCA_046073845.1 Micrococcales bacterium | reverse complement strand
CGACCGCAAACATGTTTTCATCTGCGAGACCGCCCGAGACATCGTTGATGATCGCGGCTCCTGCGGCAATCGCTGCGCGAGCAGTTGCGGCATTCATGGTGTCGATGCTGATTTTGGCTTTGCTATCGACAAACGCTGGTTCGGCAATAATTCGCTCGATTAGGCGAAGAACGCGATTTTGTTCTTCTTCGAGCGAAATTCGCTTAGCCCCAGGGCGAGTCGATTCGCCGCCGATGTCGATGATGTTCGCACCTGCTGCGAGCAAAAGTCGCGCGTGATTGAGTGCATCGTCGAGTGCTGAATACTGGCCGCCATCGCTAAATGAATCTGGGGTTGCATTAAGCACTCCCATGATTTGAGGCCGATGAAATTGCATGACTATTTTGAAATCAGCGCCATGACTTCGGCACGAGCAATCGGTTCGGCGTATGCCCCACGGGCGGCCATGGTTACGGTGTTGGCCTCTGGTTGGCGGGCACCGCGGCTAACTACGCAGTGATGACGGGCCTCGACCACTACGACGACACCACGAGTATCAAGGCCGGCCTCGAGTGCATCGGCGATCTGGGCGGTCAGATTCTCTTGCAGTTGTGGGCGGTGGGCGACGATCTCGACCAGCTTTGGCAGGCGGCCAAGGCCGACCACGCGATCGGTTGGCAAGTAGGCAATGTGGGCAACACCGGTGAATGGCAGCAAGTGGTGCTCACACATCGAAACGAATTCGATGTCTTTGAGAATCACTACTTCGTTGTGTTCGGCCGCAATGGTTTCGCCGAGTGCACTGGTTGGGTCGACGCCAACACCAGAGAAAAATACGGCGTATGCATCGGCAACTTTTTCTGGAGTCGATGCAAGGTCAGCGCGGTTCACGTCTTCGCCGATTGCCGAGAGCAATTCAGCAACTGCGTCGCGAATGCGCTGACGATCAACCATTACTACTTCTTTGTCGAGGTCTTGCGTGCAGTGGTTTTACGCGCAGCGGGTTTGCGCGCCGAACTCTTGCGAGCCGGCTTTTCAGCCGCCGCAACTTCGGCGGTAGCGGCACGCTTTGGAATCGAGATTGGGCCAACCTTCGCAGGTAAACGCTTTGCACTCGAGAGCCACTGCTTGCGCTTTGGCAACTTCTTAACCGACTTGAACACGCGAGCAATGTCTTCTTGGTTCAGAGTCTCGCGCTCCATCAGCTCTTTTGCCAACGCGTCGAGAACCTTGCGGTTCAAAACCAAAGCCTTGTATGCCTCGTCGTGTGCGGCTTCGACGATTGCGCGAACTTCGCGGTCGATGGTCTGCGCGGTCGACTCAGAGTAGTCACGCTGTTGTGCCATGTCGCGGCCGATGAATACCTCGCCGCCGTTGCCGTACGAGACCGAGCCGACTGCATTGCTGAAACCGTACTGAGTCACCATCTGGCGAGCAATCGAAGTTGCCTTTTCGAAGTCGTTTGACGCACCGGTGGTTGGGTCTTTGAATATCAACTCTTCGGCAACGCGACCACCCATTGCGTAGGCAATCTGGTCGAGCAGCTGGTTACGCGAAACTGAGTAGCGGTCTTCGAGCGGAAGCACCATGGTGTAGCCAAGGGCACGACCGCGAGGGAGAATGGTGACCTTGGTGACAGGGTCGCTGTTATTAAGCGACGCCGCAACCAGCGCGTGGCCCGCCTCGTGGTAGGCGGTGTTCAGGCGCTCTTGGTCTTGCATCGAGCGCGACTTCTTCTGTGGCCCGCCAATTACGCGGTCGATGGCCTCATCGAGGGTGGCTGCGGTGATCTTCTTCTCGTTCTGGCGGGCGGTCAATAGGGCCGCCTCGTTCAGCACGTTGGCCAAGTCTGCGCCGGTAAAACCAGGGGTGCGACGAGCAATGATCGAAAGGTCAACGTCTTCGGCAATCGGCTTGCCCTTCGCGTGCACCGAAAGAATCTGCTCGCGACCCTTTAGGTCAGGTGCTGTCACCCCGATCTGACGATCGAAACGACCAGGGCGAAGAAGTGCAGGGTCGAGGATGTCAGGGCGGTTGGTTGCTGCAATCAAAATGACGTTGGTCTTCGAATCGAAACCATCCATTTCGACAAGCAACTGGTTAAGAGTCTGCTCGCGCTCGTCGTTGCCGCCGCCGATACCGGCACCGCGGTGACGACCAACGGCGTCGATCTCGTCGACGAAGATGATGGCCGGCGCTGCGGCCTTTGCCTGCTCGAACAGGTCGCGAACGCGCGATGCACCAACACCGACAAACATTTCAACGAAGTCCGAACCCGAGATTGAGAAAAACGGAACGCCAGCCTCGCCAGCAACAGCCTTGGCAAGCAAGGTCTTACCGGTTCCCGGAGGGCCGTAAAGCAAAACACCGCGAGGAATCTTTGCGCCAACAGCCTGGAATTTCTGTGGCTCTTTCAAAAACTCTTTGATCTCTTGAAGTTCTTCAAGAGCTTCGTCTGAGCCGGCGACGTCGGCGAAAGTGATTTTCGAGGTCTCTTTGTTAACCAACTTCGCGCGCGACTTACCGAACTGCATGACACCGCGGCCACCGCCGGCGTTGCCCATGATGAACCAGAAGATCAAACCGATGATCAAGAACGGAAAGATGCTGCCGAGAATCGAGACATACCAAGGAGTGTTAGGAACGTTATCGTCGTAGCCATCGGTGATGGTTGCAGCATCGATTGCATCGATGATGACAGGGCCGCGAGCCGCAGCGTAGAAGAACTGAATTTCTTTGCCGAGCTTGGCGTCGGCGGTGTTTAGCTGCACATCAATGCGCTGGTCGCTCTCGTAGACGGTGACCTTTTTGGCCTTGCCATCGGTGATGAACTGCATGCCCTGGCTGGTGGTGACGGTCTTAACACCAGAGGTGTTGATCATCGAAGAGCCAATAAACAGGATGACGACAGCAGCGATGACCCAAAGGAATGGGCCGCTAAACAACTTCTTGATATTCACCGGATAAGGCTACCTGCCGGTGCCGACCGCGAACAGAGTTGTTCACCGATGGTGAACGCAGGTTAGCTGTGAGGCTTGCAGCGTTTAGCTGTCAGGCTTGCAGCGTTTAGCTATAGGTTTTTGGGTCGAGAATCGCGATGCCCGGCAGGGTTCTGTAGTTCTCGGCAAAGTCGAGGCCATAGCCAACGACGAACTCGTTTGGAATGTCGAAGCCGATCCAGCGAACGTCTACCGCTACCTTGGCGGCGTCAGGCTTGCGAAGCAAGGCAACGATTTCAACCGATGCGGCGCCACGAGCCTGAAGGTTCGAGATCAACCACGACAGGGTCAGGCCAGAGTCGATGATGTCTTCGACGATGAGAACGTGGCGGCCGATGAGGTCGGCATCCAAGTCTTTAAGGATTCGAACCACGCCAGACGACTGGGTTCCGTGCCCGTAAGAAGAAACCGCCATCCAGTCCATCTGAACCGGAATCTGCATTGCGCGAGAAAGGTCGGCCATCACCATCACGGCGCCCTTGAGCACGCCGACTAGTAATACGTCTTTACCGGCGTAGTACTCGTCGAGTTGTGCCGCGAGTTCCGCGACCTTCGACTGAATTTCTTCTGGGGTGACCAGAACCTTGGTGATGTCTCCGGCAACTTTGTCGAGGTCCACTAGCAGGCTCCTGGTCTTATTGTTTTCGTGCTTTTTAGCGAAATAACCTTCGCGATGCGTTCTACTCTAACCCCTGGCAGAGTCAGCGCTTTTTGCCCGTGCCATGCATCGACGAGGGCATCGACAGCAAGGATGTGGGTTCGCGAAAACTCCGGAGCGCCCAGTGTCGCCAGTGCCAGGGTGAGAACTCGGTGGCGAATGGCAAGCGGCATTGTGGCAAAGTCATCCGTGTTGATTTCGAGTTCGGTCGCGCGAACTTTCACGAATTCGTTGAAGTAGTGCTCCGCCAATTCCGCGAGCGCGGTTTCGTCTTCTCGTGCCTGAGCTGCCGTGCGAGTAAGCGCGTCGACAATTCCCGCACCGAGTTCGGCCTCGAGCATCGGCAAGACCTGATCGCGAATTCGCACGCGAGTGAAACGCGCCTCTTTATTGTGCGGATCGTGCCAAGGCTCTAGCTCGCTGTCTTGGCAGAATGCCTCGACGGTTTCGCGGCTGATCGAAAGCAATGGGCGAAGGTAGCGGCCGTTGACCTCTGCCATGCCGGCGAGCGAACGTGTGCCCGAGCCGCGGGTAAGACCGAGCAGAACCGTTTCGGCCTGGTCGTTTTGCGTGTGCCCGAGCATGACGAACTTCGCGTCGAATGCAGCCGCGGCCTCGTCGAGCGCCTCGTAGCGTGCGTCTCTCGCGGCGGCCTCTGGCCCACCGACGCTGCCCACAGAAACCGGGCGCACCACGACCGGGCCTAGGCCGAGTTCGGTCAGCACCCGCATAGTTTGCTCGGCTACTTGCTTGGTCTCTGCCTGAAGCCCGTGCTCAACAATCACCGCCCCAACCAGGATGCCCGCCCGAGCCCCCTCAAACTGCGCGGCGGCCGCCAGTGCCAGCGAGTCAGGCCCTCCCGAGCAGGCCACCAAAATTTGATCGCCCTCGATGACTCCGTGGGCATCCCAGCTTTCTCGCACGGCACGACGAACATCGGCAATTGCCGGGGTAAGTCTCGGACGCAGTGGCATAGATACCTATCTGGCAAAACGCCTTCGGTAAAGTTGGTGAAAACAAGCCTATTGAGGAGCACCAATGCCATTCGACGCAGTCATCGAGATTCCCCGCGGCAGCCGCAACAAGTATGAGGTCGACCACGAAACTGGTCGCGTTCACCTAGACCGCGTGCTCTTCACTCCATTCGTTTACCCAATCGACTACGGATACTTCGACAACACCCTCGGTGGCGACGGAGACCCGCTAGACGCATTGGTAATGCTTGAGTTCCCTGTCTACCCAGGCGTTGTCGTTTCGGTTCGCCCAGTTGGTTACCGAACCATGGAAGACGACGGCGGCATCGACGAGAAGGTCGTTTGCGTTCCTGCAAAAGACAAGCGCTGGGATCGCATCCAAGACATCAATGACGTTCCTCAGCAACTCAAAGACGAACTCTTCCACTTCTTCTCGCACTACAAAGACCTCGAGCCAGGCAAGTGGGTCAAGGTTGGCGACTGGGAAGGCCGCGAAGCAGCAGAGAAGCTAATCGCCGAAGCCCAAGAACGCTTCAAGCACTAATGGCTCTCGACTACCGAGGCAAGACCGCACTGGTCACCGGTGCAAGTTCAGGTATCGGCGTTGAGTTCGCTCACCGTCTGGCAGCTCGCGGAGCTAACCTCATCCTGGTTGCTCGTCGTAAAGATCGCCTACAGGTGCTCGCAAAAGAAATCACAGCGAAGTACGGTGTCACCGTTTCAGTTATCGCAGCCGACCTTTCGGTCGATGGCGCGGCAAAGTCGTTGCACAAGCAGCTGGCTCGCAAGAAGACGGAAGTCGACATTCTGATCAACAACGCTGGCTTCGGCACAATCGGTGAATTCGCAACCATGGATGAAGTCAAGATCGGCGACCAGATTCGCCTGAACGTGCTGGCCCTGGTTGAACTGACCCGCGAATTCGTGCCGTCTATGAAGCTTCGAAACAGCGGTGTTGTGGTGAACATCGCGAGCACTGCCGCATACCAGCCGGTTCCTTACATGGCCGTCTACGCGGCAACCAAGGCTTTCGTGCTCTCATTCACCGAGGCCCTCTGGGGTGAACTACGCGGCACCAACGTTCACGCCATTGCACTTTCGCCGGGTGGCACCAAGACCGAGTTCTTTGATGTTGCAAGCAACGGCAAGACCGGCGACGGCTTTGGCAAAATGCAAACCGTTAACCAAGTGGTTGAAACCGCGATCAACGCACTCGATGCCGTGACCCCT
>JBJTNB010000141.1:0-6923 GCA_046073845.1 Micrococcales bacterium | reverse complement strand
TCCATGATCGGGCCTAAAGGAGTACTCTCTGCGAGTAAGGTTTTTATGGGTACCTCCACTACTTGATAAGATCCATACGGAAAAGTCTCCTGTGCCTGCGGTAAAAAGATAGAATTCCCTTGCACAAAAACGCTGTAGGTAATCCCACGTTCTTCCACAAATTTTCGGATTTGAAAACGCGCAGGATTTGTCCATAAATAGGCTTTAAAATCATCGTTCACATCGATAATATAAAGTAAATCATGATTATACCCGGGGATATTATGCTTAGGAGAAATGATAATATAATGATCAAGAGCAAGCATGAAGTTACTTGTTTCCCCAGTCATTAGCTCTTTCAAAAGAGGTTCATGCACCTCTCCTAATCGCTTGAAACGTTTATCTTCAAAATGAAAATCATAGATCGAATAATCTAAATCGATAACATCAGCTGATTCTGTTTGATTAATTCTACGCGCTCCAATCGCAATAAAACGATCGATGGCGGGCATGTAAATGGATGATTTTTTATGGATGGAATGCGGTATTTCCCCTTTGGCTAAAATATGCGTCCAGTCTACTGGTAGTTCGCCTAGCGAACGTTGAACTTCTGCTGCGCCTCAAGTGGGCCGGCAGTAACCACGGCCTCAATCGCATCGGCAGAAATCTCGAGCAATAGCGGCAGCATGTCTTTGCGCTCGGCCGACGAAAAGTCTTTGAGCACGAAGTCGGCGGCATCCTGGCGACCAGGCGGGCGACCAACACCAACACGGATGCGCGCGAACTCGGGTGAACCAGCCGCCGAGATGATATCGCGAAGGCCGTTGTGCCCGGCGTGACCGCCACCAACCTTCACGCGAACGGCGCCGGCATCGATGTCGAGTTCGTCGTGAACCACGAGCACATTCGAAACTGGCACCCCATAAAACTTCATCAGCGATGAAACCGGGCCGCCGCTGGTGTTCATGTAACTCAGCGGCTTGGCGAGAATCACCTTTGGCCCACCAATAGAAATGCGACCCTCAGCCACGAGAGCGTTGCTCTTGTGTGACTTGAAAGTCGCAGAAATTCTGTGGGCCAAGGTCTCGAGAACCATCTGGCCAACGTTGTGACGATTGCCGGCGTAGTCGGGCCCGGGGTTACCGAGCCCGACTACTAGCCAGGTTTCGTTTGGCATTAAGCCTTTGGAGCAGCGGCAGCGCCTGCTGCTAGCTCGTCTGAGTGCTCCTTGGCGTTAACCAAAACCGAAGCAATGATTTCGCCAGCAGGAAGGTCAATCTTTGCACCCGCAGGAAGCTTCACGTCGGCAGCGGTGATGTGGAATCCATCGCCCTCCTTGTTGAAGACGATCTCTACGAACGAAGGAATCGAAGTTGCGGCAGCCTCTAGCTTCACAGTCTTGTGAACGAGGTCGATGGTGTGGCCACCCATTGCTTCACCAACGATGTGAACAGCAACCTCAACGTGCACGCGCTCGCCAGCAACAACGGTCACTAGGTCGATGTGCTCGATTACCTGAGTAACGGCATCTTTGGTTGCTGACTTCACGAGAACAACCTGGCTCTTGCCAGCGATGTCGAGGTCGAGAAGTGCGTTCTTCTGACGCAAAACGAGAGCGATCTCGTGAGCAGGAAGAGTGACGTGGATTGGGTCGGTTCCGTGACCGTAGATCACGGCTGGGGTGCGGCCGGCTGCGCGAGCCTGACGCGAAGCGCCCTTGCCGAACTTGGTGCGTAGTTCTGCGACTACCTTGATTGCATCTGACATTTGATTTCTTTCTTTTCGGTCAACTCAAGCGCTTTACGCGAGGACCCGAGCCTGAAAGCTGGGCTTGCCCCGTCGATAACGGTCACTCGATTTCTCGAACGACCCTCGCCGTTGTACTAAAAGCAGTCTAAATGATTAAGCGTGGCCAGGGAAGAGCTTGGCAACCGAATCGTCGTCGAACACGGCCTTGATCGCCTCGGCAATTAGCGGGGCAATCGAAAGCACGGTCAGCTGCGGAAACTGCTTTTCTGGGGTGATTGGCAAGGTGTTGGTTACAACGACCTCGTCGACGGCACCGCTCGAAAGGCGCTCAACCGCAGGGTTCGAGAAGACCGCGTGGGTTGCAGCCACGATTACGCGCTTGGCTCCGTTGTTCTTGAGAGCCTTAGCTGCAGCCACGATGGTACCGCCGGTGTCGATCATGTCGTCGACCAAAATACAGGTGCGACCAGCAACTTCACCGACGAGCTCGTGAGCCTCAACCTGGTTTGGCTTGTCTGGGTCGCGGCGCTTGTGAATGATGGCAAGCGGAGTGCCGAGGCGCTCAGCCCAGATATCGGCCACGCGAACACGGCCAGAATCTGGCGAAACTACAGTGAGTTCATCCGTGGCGTATTTGCCACCGATATAGTCGGCCAGCAACGGAAGCGCCCAAAGGTGATCAACCGGGCCGTCGAAGAAACCCTGAATCTGCGGAGTGTGCAGGTCAACGCTCATGAGGCGGTCGGCACCAGCGGTCTTGAACAGGTCGGTCATCAGGCGAGCAGAGATCGGCTCGCGACCCTTGTGCTTTTTGTCTTGACGCGCGTAAGGAAAGAACGGTGCAACTACGGTGATGCGCTTGGCCGATGCGCGCTTGAGGGCGTCGCACATGAGCAGTTGCTCCATGACCCAGTTGTTGATGCCGGCAGCGTGCGACTGAATCACGAACGCGTCGACACCACGAACGCTTTCTTCGTAACGAACGAAGGTCTCGCCGTTGGCAAAGTCGTAGGCGGTGGTTGGCAAAACTTTGGTGCCGAGTAGCTCGGCGACTTCTTCAGCAAGAGTCGTGTGCGCACGGCCGCTGACGATTACAAGTCGCTTCTCATTTTTAGCCAGGATGCTCGCGCTCACGTTTTTCGCTTTCTAGTCCTTGGCCTTTTGGGCCGCTTCTGCACTTGCTGTTCCTGCGCGCTTTTGCAGCACCCAGTCGGGCAAATTCTTTTGCGGAGTCACACTCATGCCGAGTGCTCCCGCGGCAACATCGCGTCGAATCACTGATCCGGCTGCAGTGTATGCCCCATCAGCAATGCTAATTGGTGCGACGAAGACGTTATGCGCACCGGTTTTTACGTGCGAACCGATAGTGCTGCGGTGTTTGTGAATGCCGTCGTAGTTCGCGAAAATCGTGCCGGCACCGATGTTGCTGTGCTCGCCTATCTCGGCATCGCCAACATAAGTAAGGTGCGGAACCTTGGTGCCTTCGCCAATCTTGGCGTTCTTGGTCTCGACAAAAGTGCCGATCTTGCCGTCTTTGCCGAGGTCTGTGCCTGGGCGCAAGTAAGCGAACGGCCCAACCGATGCACCCTCGCCGATGCGCGAACCAGTCACGTGCGCCTTGACAACCGATGCACCTGGGCCAACTTCGGTGTCGAGCATGACGACCTCTGGGCCAACAGTTGCCCCGCCACCAATCTTGGTGAAGCCGTGCAGGTAAGTGCCAGGCAAGATCGTGGCATCCGCGTCGATTTGTACGGTGACGTCGATCCAGGTAGATGCAGGGTCGATGATGCTGACGCCTTCGAGCTGCCAAAACTCGCAGATGCGCGCGTTGAGTTCGCCGGCCACTTCGCTGAGCTGCTGACGGTCGTTGATGCCAGCAACGAGCCAGTTGTCTTCGACGGCGAGTGCCAGCACCTTGCTGCCGCCGTCGACCAAAATCTTTGCGACATCGGTTAGGTACTTCTCGCCCTGCGCGTTGTGAGTGCCCACCTTGGCGAGCGACTCGCGAAGTGCGACGGCGTCGAACACGTAAACACCCGCGTTGATTTCAAGAATCTCGAGCTGGTCGTCATTCGCATCGCGCTGCTCGACAATCGAGTCGAAGCTGCCGTCGGTGTGACGAACGATGCGGCCATAGCCGGTTGGGTCGTCCATGATGGCGGTAAGAATTGTTGCGGCTGCACCTGACTCGATGTGCTCTTCGAGTAGCGCCTCGAGAGTCAGCACGTCGAGCAGCGGAACATCGCCGCTGGTAACAACCACTGCCCCATTGAAGTCATCAGGCAGCGCAGCAATCGCGCACTCGACCGCGCGACCGGTGCCAGGAATCTCGTCTTGTTCGACGACGAGGCATCCTGGGTGAAAGGTTTCGATGTATTCGGCGATCGACTCTTTTTCATGTCGAATAACCGGGATGACGTGCTGCGGGTCGAGGCCCTTAGCGGTGACGAGAACGTGGCCCAGAAGCGGAAGACCAGCGAGGTTGTGCATGACCTTCGGGGTGGCGCTCTTCATGCGAGTGCCTTGACCGGCGGCGAGAACGACAACCGCTAGATGCTTCTGTGGCATGCCGCCCTTTCTACTGCTTGCTGCCCCACCAGGACTCGAACCTAGACAAGAGCCTCCAAAGGGCCCGGTGCTGCCATTACACCATGGGGCAATGCGGGCTTTCGCGCGCACCCCTCTAGTCTGCCAGACGAATTGTCGCTTGCGGCTGTTAGCCTGTGCCCATGCTCGACCCGCGCCCCTTCTGGAACTTTGATGACCCAGTCGCCACTGAGGTGGTTTTTCGCGATTTGCTGGCAAACACCTCGGATGCCGTCGATCGCATCGTAGTTTCAACTCAGATTGCTCGCGCTCTCGGGCTGCAGGGCAAGTTCGACGATGGCATGCGCCTTATCGACTCGCTCACCGACGTCGATCACACCACCCTGGCCTGGCGCTCAATTGAGATGGGTCGCCTTCACCGCTCAAAGGGCGAGACCGAGCCAGCGATGGCCAACTTCATTTTGGCAATGACTCAGAGCGACCAAGAAGACGAAGAAAACTCAGACCCGGTGCTTGAGTCGTTGCATTTCGATGCGATGCACATGTACGCGCTGGTCTTGCCGCTTGCCGATCAAATTGAGTTCAGCAAAGAAGCACTTGGCAAAGTCGCGCATTCGGCAAACCCGCTGGTTCGACGTTGGTCGGTGACGTTCCTAAACAACCTCGGCATGGCTTACAGCGAGGCCGGCGATTGGCAATCGGCCTATGCATGCTTTCTCGACGCCCAGGGCGATGCCCGAACAAGCGGCGACCCAGCAAAGATTTTTCCGGCGAGGTACATGGTGGGCTGGGCGCTTCGCAATCTTGGTCGAACCGAACAGTCCCTTGCACACATGACCGAACTTCATGCCGATATTTTGGCGGCTGGTCGCAGCGACAAATACGTGACCGCCGAACTTGCCATCTTGCGCGGCGAGAAAACCGACTAACCGAGTTTTTCGTTTAGGTCGAGCCATTCGAGTTCAAGCTCGTCGCGCTTGTCGTTCATCTCGTTCTGTTTCGCGGCGAAATTTGCCAACCCCGCGTAATCTCCCTGATCATGCTTCGCCATCGCTTCGTGCAACGAAACCTCATCGCTGGCCAGCTTCTCGAGCGCACGCTCAATGGCCTTGACCCGCTTCTCGGCCTCGCGCCTGCCAGCCCCGCCCATCCCGGCGCCCCCTGCCTGGGTAGTCGCAGCGCCTGAATTGCCGGCATCGCCTCTGGAGCTAGGGTCTGAATGTATTTGAGTCGAAGTGGTTTTCTTCGACTCATCGAATGAAGACCCAGCTCTAGAGAGCGAATGCCGGCGCAATTCGAGGTACTGATCGACCCCTCCTGGCAGGTGTCGCAGCTGCCCATCACCAAGCAGCGCGTACTGCATGTCGGTGACACGCTCGAGCAAGTACCGGTCGTGAGTAACGACGATGAGCGTGCCAGGCCACGAGTCGAGCAGGTCTTCCATTGCCGCGAGCATGTCGGTGTCGAGGTCGTTGGTCGGCTCGTCGAGAATCAAAACGTTTGGCTCGCCGAGCATCAATCGCAAGAACTGAAGGCGGCGCTTCTGCCCACCACTGAGATCTTCAATCGGGCTCTGCAGTTGCGCGCTGGTGAAACCAAGTTGCTCGAGCAATTGGGCTGGCGAGTATTCCTTGTCGCCGGCAGCGAAGGTATTTTTCTCTCGTGCGATCACCTGAAAAATGCGCTCGCCGTAGAACTGTTCGAGCTCTTTAACCTCTTGCGAGAGGGTCGCAATCTTGACGGTCTTGCCAAGTTTTACTCGACCTGCGGTTGGAGCCAACAACCCTTCGACGATGCGAAGCAACGTGGTCTTGCCTGCACCATTCACGCCGACCAACCCAAAGCGATCGCCAGGGCCGATTCGCCAAGTTACATCGTGCAGCAACTCACGGTCGCCGATTTTGTAATTCAGATTTTCGACATCGATGACGTCTTTGCCGAGTCGAGCTGTGGCAAGTTTTTGTAATTCGATTTTGTTGCGCGGGTCTGGCACATCGGAGATAAGTTCGGCAGCGGCATCCATGCGAAATTTCGGCTTGGATGTTCGTGCCGGAGCACCGCGGCGAAGCCAGGCCAACTCTTTGCGGCGCAAATTGCGGCGACGGGTTTCGATGGCGTCGTTTTGGCGATCGCGCTCGGTGCGCTGCAAAATGTATGCCGCGTAACCGCCCTCGAACGGGTCGATGATGCAGTCGTGCAGTTCCCAGGTGTAGTTACTGACTTCGTCGAGAAACCAGCGGTCGTGTGTGACCACGACCAGGCCGCCCTGCGTTGCCGACCAGCGAGTCTTAAGGTGCTGGGCGAGCCAGGCGACGCCCTCGATGTCGAGGTGGTTGGTTGGCTCGTCGAGCATGATGACATCCCAGTCGCCAGCCAGCAGGCGGGCAAGGGCCACGCGGCGGCGTTGACCACCGCTGAGTTGGCCGATAGTTGCCAGCCAGTCGATGTCGTTTAGCAGGCCCGAGATGACGTCGCGAACCTTCGGATTGCCGGCCCACTGATGCTCTGGTTGATCGCCAACTACGGTCTGGGCCACGTTGAGCTCTGGGTCGAGGGTGTCGCTCTGGTCGAGCATTCCAACCTGCAGTCCGCTGCGATAGGTGACCTTTCCTTCGTCTGGCTGCATGCGCTTTGCCAAAATCTTG
>JBJTNB010000140.1:0-7638 GCA_046073845.1 Micrococcales bacterium | reverse complement strand
GGCCAGAGAGATCACGTTCGGGTCGCCGAGAGTATGGCTGAATTTGATGTTCGCCTTTTTCAGCTGAACAATCTGTGCCTGCTGCGCGCCCGGGGGCATCAAGTTCGGGGGCAACAAGTTCGTCGGCAACCGCGCAAGAGCCGCTGACGCCCATCAAAGTGCCTTCGCTGTTTATCGAGCTAACCGAAACCAACTTGCGCAGTTACGTCGCGGTTTCGCAGCAGGTTGTGATGTTGCTTGATTTCTATTCGCCGAGCGATGAAGCAAGCCGCACTCTTAGTCAGAAGCTAATGGAGCTTGTCGCCAAGCTCGACGGTGCCGCTTTGATGGCACGAGTAAATCTCGATGAGCACGCGCGACTGTCCGAGGCATTCCAAGTAACCTCACCGGCAACTTTTATGGGCTTGCTCAAAGGGCAACCTGTTCCGTTGACGCAGGGCGATCAAACTGTCGAGGTGTTAAACCAGGTCGTTGAAAAACTTCGCGAGGTGGCTGCCAGCAACGGTATTGTCGGCCGAGTCGAGGTCTCAGCAGATGCACCAGAGCCGAGTTCAGCGCCGAAACTACCGCCGGTACACCAAATCGCAGTCGACCTGCTGAATCAGGGCAAGTACGCCGATGCGGTTGCCGCATACGAACAAATTTTGCGCGAGGCACCAGCCGACACCATGGCTGTTGCCGGTCTTGCTCAAAGCGCATTGCTGTTGCGCCTCGACGGGGTAGACGTCGATCACGTGCTAAACACTGCTCCGCAAAATTACGAAGAGCTGATGGTCGCTGCCGATGCTCTTATCGCGATCGGTGACTACGCCGATGGGTTCGATGCGCTGCTGAAAAACTTTGCCGACGCCGACGCAGAGTTCAAGATGCGAATAAAAGAGCGCCTTCTCAGTTACTTCGAGATCGTCGGCAAGACTTCGCCAGAAGTCACTGCGGCTCGCGCCCGCCTAACTTCGCTGCTTTTCTAGTTAGCTGGCTTTAGCCAAATCGCGCCAAGTGGCGGAATCGTCACCTTGGCCGAGTGTGGTTGCCCGTGAGTGCCTTCACCGTTCGCTTCGACAGAGCCGAAATTACCAACGCCCGACCCGCCATAAACCTCAGCATCGGTGTTGAGAATCTCAACCCATTTGCCTGCCCTTGGCAGGCCTAGGGCCCAGTCGTAGTGCGGGTGGCCGGCGAAGTTGATCACGCAGGCAATCGGGTTGCCCGCGGCATCCCAGCGCAAGAAAGTCAGTACGTTGGCATTCGAGGCGCCGCCGTCAATCCAGGTGAACCCAGCGTGATCGTGGTCGCGCTGCCACATAGGTGGGTTGGCCAAATAGAGCTTGTTCAGCTCTGCCACCAGGTTCTGTAGACCCGTGTGGTTCGCCTGTTCGAGAATCCACCACTCCAGGCCATGCTCTTGGTTCCACTCGGATTGTTGCCCGAATTCTGAACCCATGAACAATAACTGTTTACCCGGGTGCGACCACATGAAGGTCAAGTAGGCGCGCACATTTGCCAACTGCTGCCAGCGATCGCCAGGCATCTTGGCCAAGAGCGAACCCTTGCCGTGCACAACTTCGTCGTGGCTGATTGGCAGAATGAATTTTTCGTCATAGGCATAGAGCATCGAGAAGGTGAGCTCGCCGTGGTGGTGGCTGCGCCAGGCTGGGTCTTTTTCGATGTAACGAAGCGTGTCGTTCATCCAACCCATGTTCCACTTGAAGCCGTAACCGAGACCACCCTGATCGGTAGGGCGCGATACGCCACCCCACGACGTCGACTCTTCTGCAATCATCATGATGCCCGGATTGCGTTTGTATGCCGTCGCGTTGGCCTCTTGCATGAATGCAATCGCATCCAAGTTTTCACGGCCACCGAATTGGTTCGGCAGCCAGTCGTTGTTCTCGCGCGAATAGTCGAGATACAGCATGGATGCCACTGCGTCGACGCGGAGCCCATCGATGTGGAACTCTTCGAACCAGTAGAGAGCGTTAGCTACCAAGAAGTTGCGAACCTCGGTGCGGCCGAAATCGAAAATGTAAGTTCCCCAGTCTGGGTGCTCACCCCTGCGCGGGTCGGCGTGTTCGTAGAGCGCTTCGCCGTCGAATCGGCCGAGAGCCCAGTCGTCTTTCGGAAAGTGGGCTGGAACCCAGTCGAGAATTACCCCGAAGCCGGCTTGGTGAAGGCGGTCAATCAGGTAGCGAAGGTCGTCTGGGTTGCCGAATCGCGAGGTAGGTGCGTAGTAGCCCGTGACCTGGTAACCCCAGCTCGGCGCGAATGGGTGCTCAGCAATCGGCATGAACTCGATGTGCGTGAACTGCATCTTGGTTAGGTACTCGATCAGTTCATCGGCGAGTCCGCGGTAGCCGAGGTCTTTACGCCACGAGCCAACGTGAATCTCGTAAATCGACATTGGCGAAGTTAGGGCGTCGCGATTTTGGCGGGCCTGTAACCAGGCCGAGTCGCTCCATTTGTGACCGGATTCGAATACCACCGATGCAGTTGCCGGCGGAGTTTCGGCGTAACGTGCCATCGGGTCGATCTTGGTGATCCAGGTGCCGTACTTGGTGAGAATCTCGTATTTGTATTTCGTGCCAGCGCTAAGTTCAGGAATGAAGAGTTCCCAAACTCCGGTCGAACCCATCACGCGCATAGCGTGCAGGTTTCCGTTCCACGAGTTGAAGTCGCCGACTACTCGAACGGCCTGAGCGTTCGGTGCCCAGACGGCAAACGCAACGCCCTTGGTTGCGCCTAGTGCGCTTGGGACTTCCCGAACGTGCGAACCAAGTGCCTTCCAAAGCTCTTCGTGGCGACCCTCTGCAATCAGATGCAGATCAAGTTCGCCAATACTAGGTAAGTGACGGTAGGCGTCATCGGTTTTCCATGTGACGCCATCTTCATAGGTCGCCGAAATTCTGTAGTCGGGCGTGGTCTTAGTCTCGACAAGCCCTTGCCAGAGCCCGCCTTGAATGTGCTTTAGTTCGACCTGCGTCGAGCCAGCCAGTTCGGCAACCACTTTGGTGGCTAGTGGGCGAAGCACGCGAATGGCCCAACCGCCATCGACCGGGTGGGTTCCGAGCAAGTCGTGAGGCGCGTGGTAGCTTCCGCTGGTTACTTTGTGCAGGGCATCCGGGTGAATCTCACGCATTGTTACTTGACCTTCGTGACGAGCAAAATGTGGGCAGGGTTTTCGCGCGGGTCGAGGCGCACGTAGTTGTTGGCGCTCCACTCGTAAGTCTCGCCGCTTAGCAGGTCTTTGACCTCGAATTCATTGCCCGCAATGCCGGCACGCCACAGGTCGAGGTGAACGCTTGTTTCGCGAACCGAGTGTGGGTCAACGTTGACCACCACGATCACTGTTTCGGCCTTGCCGGTGCCGCTGTGTTCTGCGCTCAGATGCTTTGAAAACGCCAGGATGCCGGCATCGTCTGTGGCGTGCAGCTCGAGGTTTCGAAGTTGGCGCACAGCTGGGTGAGCGGCACGAATCTGGTTGAGCTTGGTGATGAACGGCGCAATTGTCTTGCCAGACTTTTCGGCGGCTTGCCAGTCGCGCGGCTTGTACTCAAACTTTTCGCTGTCAATGTGCTCTTCGGCACCGGGGCGAGCAACCGACTCGATTAGTTCGTAACCGGCATACATACCCCACGATGCACCAGCCATCGATGCGACGACCGCGCGAATCTTGTGACCGGCCTCGCCACCGAACTGCAGATACTCGGTCAAAATGTCAGGGGTATTGACCCAGAGATTCGGTCTGAAATTGTTGGCATTCACGTGGGCCAGTTCGGTCAAGTATGCCTCTAGCTCGGCCTTGGTGTTACGCCAAGTGAAGTAGGTGTAACTCTGCTGAAAACCAACTTTGCCGAGTGCCTGCATCATGGCTGGGCGGGTGAATGCCTCTGCCAAGAAGATCACATCTGGGTATTCGGCATTAACTTCGCCGATCAGCCATTCCCAGAAGTTGATTGGTTTGGTGTGCGGGTTGTCGACGCGGAAGATTCGAATGCCGAGAGCAATCCAGTGTTTGATGACGCGCAGCGATTCGTTGTAGATGCCATCGCGATCGTTGTCGAAGTTAATCGGAAAAATATCCTGGTATTTCTTCGGTGGGTTTTCTGCGTAGGCAATCGAGCCGTCTGCGCGAGTGGTGAACCAGTCTGGGTGCGATTTAACCCACGGATGCTCGGGAGCTGCCTGCAAAGCGAAATCGAGAGCGACCTCGAGGCCCGCCTGTTTAGCCGCCTTCACGAAGTCGATGAAGTCTTTTTCGGTGCCAAGGTCTGGGTGAATTGCATCGTGGCCGCCTGCTTCAGAGCCGATTGCCCAAGGCGAGCCAGGGTCTTGTGGGCCGGCGTTCAGCGTGTTGTTTGGCCCCTTGCGGAACGCCCGACCGATTGGGTGAATTGGAGGCATGTAAAGAATTTGAAAACCCATGGCGGCGACCGCAGGCAGTCGCTTAGCCGCAGTCTTGAAGTTGCCCGAGGTCCAAGTTTTGGTTTTCGCGTCGAAGGTAGCGCCTTCGCTGCGTGGAAAGAATTCGTACCAGGCCGCGCTACCGGCGTATTCACGTTCGCAGTTGATTTCGAATTCGTCGCTGAGTGTTACTAGCGATCGAATCGGCTCTGCGGCAATCAACTTGTGTACGGCGTCGGTCTCGGCAGCCTTGAGACGTTCGCTTGCCTTGATGCGAGTGTCGCCGAGAATTTCGGCGAGGGCAACAAGGGCCTTGGCGTTCGAGTTCGAGCGGCCATCCTCGGCAGCAGCACGGGTGAGTAGCGCCACACCCTCAAGCATCATCAGCTCTTCGTCGATGCCGACTGCGATTTTCACGGATGCATTGTGGTGCCACGTTTCGAAATCGTCACCGAAAGCACGAATCACAAACTTGTAGCGACCCTGCTCAGTCAGTTGGGCTCTGGTGTGAAAGCTGTCGGTGCCCGGTGCGCCGGCGTGCATTCGGTAAACGCTTTCATTTCCCTTTGGCGAGATCAGAAGAACTTCGGCCGCTATTGAGTCGTGACCTTCGCGAAACACTGTCGCACTGAACGGTAAGACCTCGCCGACAAATGCCTTGGCTGGCCAACGCCCAGACTCGACGGCTGGGCGAACGTTAAGAATTCCAAGGCGGCCAATAGGGGCGTCGTGACGGTAACCGATGCTCATGCTCTCAAGGCTAGTCAGTAAGCGGGCGGTGGAAACCCCGAATTGTTAGCCTGCACGGTGCTAGCGAATAATCGTTAGCAATTTGACACTTGCAGGTGCCATTTCGAGCACGGTGCCAGGGTTGATGCGAGTCGTGGCCGTTGGCGTCTCGTGTTGCGAGTCCCATACCAATTCATAGGCTGCGGCATTGGCATCTTCTGGCAGCTTCACGCTTTGCTCAGTTTCGGCACCGTGCACGATCATCAGCACCTCGTTGCGTGTGCCGTCATCCTCGAGGCGAGCCGAAAGTTTCGAGAATGTGCGCGTCTCACTGTTTTGCCATTGCTCTTCAGTTAGCAATTCGCCATCTGTGTTGTACCAGCGGGCAAGGTCGCTGTCAGGGGTTGCCGCATCGAAGTTACTAAAGTGCCGTGGGCGAAGTACGGCGTTATCGGCGCGAAGCTGAATCAGGTGGGCGGTAGTGGCCTCAAAATCTTGCTGGTGCTGGCCCAGATCCCAATTCATCCAGCTGAGCACGGTGTCTTGGCAATAGGCGTTGTTGTTACCGAGCTGAGTCTTCAGGCGCTCATCGCCGGCGGTAATCATCGGGATGCCGGCCGAGAACAAGAGAGTTGCCATCAAATTGCGGGCAGCCTTGCGACGTTGCGTTTTGATTTCGTCGTCGACCTGTTCGCCCTCGGCCCCATGGTTAAACGAGTAGTTGTTGCTGTTGCCGTCTCGGTTCGATTCACCGTTCAACTGGTTGTGCTTGAGGTTGTAGGCGACCAAGTCATGAAGTGTGAATCCGTCGTGAGCCGTGATGAAGTTCACGGTACCGAGTGGGCCAGAAGGGCCGTCTACCATGTCGCGAGAACCTGCCAGTCGGGTGGCAATATCTGAGATGCCCTCGTGGTGCAGGCCACTGTTACGCGCGTTGGCAACGTCGGTTAGCCAGAATCGGCGAACGCTGTCGCGATACCGGTCGTTCCATTCGCTGAAGCGGTCAGGGAACCCTCCGGTTTGCCAGCCGCCAAGGCCAACATCCCATGGCTCAACGATTAGTTTCGACTGAGCAAAGTCGGGGTCGTCGACAATGCGGTGCAGAATCGGGTGATTCGGATTGAAGCTATTGCTCTCATCTCGGGCCAGAGTCACCGCCAAGTCGAACCTGAAGCCATCGATCTGAAGTTCATTGGTCCAGTAACGCATCGAGTCAATCACGAGATCGACAACGTGGGAGTTGGCGAAGTTCAGCGAGTTCCCGCATCCGGTGGTGTCTTGGTAATTGCCAGCGTCATCCTGGCGGTAATAGCCAGCTGCATCTAGACCGCGATAACTAAAAGTAAGCCCGCGGTTGCCACCCTCTGCGGTGTGGTTGTAAACGACATCCAAGATGACTTCGATGCCATTTCGGTGCAATTCGCGCACGGCAGTCTTTAGTTCGTTAAGAATCGCTTGCGGCCCGGCTGCTTGTGCGCTCAGGCTGGCGTACCGGTGGTGCGGGGTGAAGAAGTTGATGCTGTTGTAGCCCCAGTAGTTGAACAGCCCCATGTTGAGCAGACGAGGCTCGCTAATTACCTGGTGAATCGGCAGCAACTCAACGGTGGTTATGCCGATCTTCTTTAGGTGCTCGATTGTGCTCGGATGGGCGAGGGCGGCATAGGTACCTCGAATGTCATCGGGCAAGGCGGTGTTGCCACGGGTGAGACCACGGGCGTGCGCTTCGTAAATGATTGCTCGGTCGAGTGGCACATTCGGCTTGGCCACGCCCTGCCAGTCAAAACTGTCGTCGATGGCCACGCAGTAGTAAGTGCGCTGATTTTCGCGCTTGATGCCCTTGGCGTATGGGTCGATAAGCAGCAGGTCTTGATTGAAGTCATCACGCGGGCCGTCTGGGCCGGCTGCGCGCAGGGCATACTTTGTGCCTGGCTTTATCTCGGGGTCGCTAGCCGACCAGATGTCGTAATCGCCTCGCTGTAGTTCGATTTCGCGAGTTACCTGCATTGGGTTCTCGTCGTCTAGAAACACGAACCAGACCTGATGGGCAGAGCCCGAATAGACCCGGATGGTTCCCACACCGGAATCGAAACTCACTCCAAGTGGAGCGCCTTGGTCAGACATAGGCAAAAGCCTACCTGCGTGCCCTTTATTCATAAGGCAACTAACTAGGCTGTTTGGGTGAACATCTATCTCGACTATGCGGCGACCGTTCCGGTGCGCGCAGAGGTGATGCGCACTTATGTTGAGGCGACTGCCAAGTTGGGTAATCCGTCTTCGACACATTCTTATGGGCGTGAAACTCGAATGATTCTCGAGGATGCGCGCGACCGCCTTGCTGTCGCCTTGAATTGCGACCGTAACGAGGTGCTGTTCACCTCGGGCGGTACCGAAAGCGACAATCTCGCGATCAAAGGGCTCTACTGGAAACGCAACGAGGGCACTCGCCGCCCGGTAGTTATCAGTGCCTACACAGAACATCACGGAGTCATCGACCCAATCGAATGGCTCGAA
>JBJTNB010000139.1:0-7645 GCA_046073845.1 Micrococcales bacterium | reverse complement strand
GTGATCGAGCGAGCACCCTCGGTGCGAACTCGCCAGAGGTAGACACTCTCAGCCAGGATGTCGAAGTGCGTAGCCTCTGCGTATGCGCGCGTCATCTCTCTCATGTCTTCGAAGAACATATTCGGAAACACAATCTTGCTGCGCTTATAGAAATCGAAGTTGAACAGTTTATTCCACGCGGTCACATCGAGTACAGCGTTCGGCTGCTTCTTGAAAGTGGTGGCCGGCACGCTGCCCTGCTTGTAGAGCGCGCGAGTGTCGACTCGCTTGACTCGGGTGAGCCCCTTGATGCGAGTCACATCGCCCACGACAAAGTCACTCTTGGTCTTGGTGATCATAGAAATCATTTTGCGAAGTGCGCCAGGGGCCAGCGCATCGTCGCTATCGAGAAACATCAAGTAGTCGGTTGCCTTGATCGCTTTCACACCTGCGTTGCGAGCCGCGGCGAGACCTGCATTCTTCTGCGTGATTACTGTGAGGTTTAGCTTGCCCTCAAACTTCGCAAGGATGCCCGCCGACCCATCGGTCGAGCCATCATTGACGGCAATGACTTCAAGGTTCGGGTATTGCTGGCCACAAAGGCTCTGCAGGCATAAGGCCAAATAGCGCTCGACGTTGTAAACCGGCACGACCACGGTGACCTTTGGCCAGCCCGCTGCCGCGGCAGCCCGACGCTGGGCCGCTTGGGAAAGGCGTGTGTAGCGACGCATGAGCAGGCCATCTGAGATTCGGGCCATGACCGGCAGCGACAGAAAGTCGTAGGCGGCGCGTGCGATTTGGTTCAACATCGCTTCAAGGCTACCTCGCAGCCCCACCAAAGACTGCGCTGAGTTAGCCTGAGAGCGTGCAGAAGCTCAGTGATGTAGCGACCCTCGGGCCCGAAGATGTGGCCAGGGCCATCAAGACCACTGCCGCTGGGTTGACCAGCGCCGAAGCTCACGACCGCCTTGCCCAGTACGGCCCAAACGAAATCAAGACCAAGCGCCTGACCCTCGCCGGCCTTCTGCTGCGCCAGTTCAAGAACCCCATCCTGATCTTGCTGGCAGGAGCCGGCGTGGTCACCGGCGCTCTCGGCGACACCGGCAATGCCACCACTCTTGGCGTGATTTTGGCGATGTCGGTCAGCCTCAGCCTCAGCACTGAATACCGCGCCGAGCGCGCCGCCGAAGACCTGAAGTCGCGCTCGACCCGCCACGCGACCGTGCTTCGCGATGGCGCGCCCGTGCAACTCGATGTGACTCGCCTCGTGCCTGGTGATGTTGTTCGCTTGAGTATCGGTTCGATCATCCCTGCTGATTTGCGACTGATTGCAACCAACGACCTCGAGTGCGACGAGAGCATCATCACCGGTGAATCTATGCCGGTTGAGAAAACCTCGGATGCCGGTGACGTTTCCAAAAACTGTGCACTGATGGGAACCGTGGTGCGCGCCGGAACCGCAAGCGGAATTGTGATTCGCACCGGTGGCGAAACCGAGTTTGGCGTGATCGCTGCACGGTTGAGTGACCGCGTTCCAGACACCGATTTTCAACGCGGGCTTCGCATCTTCAGCGTTTTCTTGTTGCGCGTTGCAATCGTGCAGGCGGTGGTGATCGTTGCGGCGAACTTCTTCTTGGGTCGCAACATGATCGAGGCAGTGCTGTTTGCACTCGCGCTTGCGGTTGGCATGACACCGCAGTTGTTGCCAGCCGTGGTCAGCACTGCACTCGCACTGGGTTCTAAGCAGCTTGCCAAAGATGGCGTGCTGATCAAGCGACTTGTTTCAATCGAAGACCTCGGTGACCTCGATGTGCTGATCACCGACAAGACCGGCACACTGACCGCCGGAGCTGTCGCGTTTGATCGAGCGATTCAGTTTGGCAACCAGGATGCCGCTCTGCTCGGCATGCTTGCCAGCGATGTTGATTACAGCGAGGCATTGAAAACCACCGCTGGCATGAACCCACTCGATGCCGCACTCTGGTCGGCCCCTGGCGCGGCAAGCACCTTTGACCAAACCGCAAAGCGCTCGGACTCGCTCGCCTTCGACCACAACCGCCGCATTGCATCGAGCCTGGTTTCCATGCAGGGCGCATCCTGGTTGGTATCTAAGGGGTCGCCAGAAGACCTAATGGCCCGCTGCGACGCCGTTACCCAGGCTCAGCGCGACCAGCTCAGCGCGCTTTACGCCACCGGCTCGCGCGTGATTGCCGTTGCCAGCAGGCCATTCAGCAAGGATGGCAAGCTCATCGCCGCAGATGAAACCGGCCTGACCCTGCAAGGCTTTTTGAGCTTCGCCGACCCGATCAAGGTCGATGTTCAAGAGTCACTAGCCGCGTTGAATGCACTCGGCATCGAGGTAAAGATTGCAACAGGCGACTCTGCAGAAGTCGCGGCAACTGTGTGCGCGAAGGTCGGCATCGATGTGACCGGCATTCTCACCGGTGTGCAGGTCGAAGCATTTGACGACAAAGCACTTGCCCAAGCCGTCAAGACCACGACTGTGTTTGCTCGAGTTTCACCAGAGCAGAAGGCGCGCATCATTCGTGCGCTCCGCATGAACGGAAAGTCTGTTGGCTTCCTTGGCGATGGTGTGAACGACGCGATTGCTTTGCACGACTCGGATGTCGGCATCTCGGTTGATTCTGCAACCGACGTTGCAAAAGATGCAGCCGATGTCGTGCTTCTCGAAAAAGATCTCGGCGTGCTTGCCACCGGTGTTCGCCAGGGTCGTCGCGTGTTCAACAACACGATGAAGTACGTGCTGATGGGAACATCGAGTGACTTCGGCAACATGCTGAGCGCCGCAGTCGGTTCGATGGTTCTTCCGTTTTTGCCGATGGCACCCAATCAGGTTTTGCTGCAAGACCTCATGTATGACTCGAGCCAACTCACAATTCCGACTGACCGAGTCGACCCAGAACAAACCGCTCGCCCATCGCACTGGCGCATCGAGTACATTCGCAAGTTCATGATTGTCTTTGGCCTTGCCAGTTCGATTTTCGACTTTGCAACTTTCGCGCTGATGCTATTCGGTTTCCACGCCAAAACCGCCGAGTTCCAAACTGGCTGGTTCGTCGAGTCGCTCTCAACGGCAACCCTGATCGTGTTCGCGATTCGCACCAGGCGCGTGCCATTCTTCCGCTCGCGGCCATCGGGCCAGCTGGTGGCATCCGTGTTGTTCATCGTCACGCTTGGCGCGGTCGTCACCTACCTGCCAGCCGGCGGCTGGTTCGGGTTCGTGCCGCTGCCGCTGCCGTTCTTCGGCGCGTTGGTGGCCATGGTTCTCGCCTATTTGCTGGTGGTCGAAGCCGCCAAGCGCATGCTCTTCAAGGATGTCGCCTCGGCCGCCACCGCACTCGACACCCCGCCGCAATCGTGTAGCCTGACCTGAACCGCCCGTTCAACCCAGGAGTGCCATGCGCTACATAATCTTTGTAATCGACGACCAGCTTGAGAAGGCACCTGCCAACGAAATGGCCGCCATTGACGCATTCAACGAGATGCTCGAGGCTAACGGCCACTGGATCACCGCCGGTGGTATCAACCACGGCGCCGCTGCAACCCTCATCGACAACCGCGCCGATGCCGACATCATGGCAATTGGTTCGCTTTACAACGCCGATGAGCACTACTCAGGCTTCTGGCTTATCAATGCCGAGAGCGATGCTCAGGCAGTTGAGCTCGCCAAGGCGGGCTCAAAGGCCTGCAACCGCAAAGTCGAGTTGCGCCCTTACCTTCGCTAAAGGCACAACTTCAAAAGAAAATCCCCACCGAAGCAAATGCTTCGGTGGGGATTTTCTATTTTGACCTAGTTCGTTATGTCGAGCGTTACCTTGCGGAATTCAGCTCCCAAACCCGCAGCTGGGTTCGCCACGAGACTGGTAGCGATGCTCGGGTACAACGATTTGATGTATCCACAGGCAGACTTTGCTCGAGCCAAAGCCAGAGCGCGGTCGCCCGCTGTAGCTTTACTTCCCGAGGTGCTTCCAGTGCAAGTAAGGGCACTTGCTCCACGCACGAGATTGCGTATTGCTGTCTTCATGCTTGTGTTCAGCGCCGACGATCCTCCTGCGAAGCCACTCACATCATTCGAGGTGCTCGTTGAAGGTGCATCGACAACCACTGGAACCAACGCAGGGGCTGGGCCGATTACGATCGCGTTGTCCCAGGTGAGCGACCCATCGGATCCAATAAGCTCCACCGGATAGGTTCCCGGAGCGAGGCTTCCGACCGTGAAGACGACCCTGTCGAAAGCGGCGCTGACCAACGAAACTTGAACGCCATTAACCTTGACAGTCTTGACGCCACCCAAAAGCGATCCGGTTATTACTTGAGTTGATCCGTTAGCACTAATCCCATTAATAGACATCGTTGGAGCCTGGACAACATGCGGTGCAGCACCGCCGCCGTTGTTGGCGTGGAAGTAGGTGCTGTAAATGTTGGATTCATTTGGGGCTCCTGGGTTACCCAAGAAAGCAAGTGTGACATCTCCCGTCACGCTTGAGTAAGTGGCATTTGGTCGCCAGGTTCCGCGCGAACCCGTGGCCGTCCAAGATGAGTCGGTAAGTTCAAATGGAGTGTCGGTGACACCTGTACTGGTTATGGTTTGGCCCTTGAGAGATTTCACTGAGTTGCTCGTGTGCATGTATAGAAGGAAGCCTGTGGTTCCCGTGCTAACAATGCGAACGCGTCCCTGATCGAAAGGCATCACCGAGATGTCGCTTCCCTGCGGTGTGCCTGTGCCATCAAGGATTCGTGCCCCTTCAGTTCCGTCACCCAATCTGAAAGTAGTCAAGAATTCGTTAGAGACAGGGTTATAGGCAATAGACGGCCCATACTCGCGTAGAGAATGGTTTGAGCTGCTGAGGTTAAAGGCTGCTCCTTGCAATCCGGCGGCGGTCAGGACTTGACCGAACACCGTCTGTACGCCGTTATTAGTTTTGAAGGCAACAACCCAGCGTCCATTTCCGAAGACGCTCTCCTGGTTGTCGTTCACACCTGAAGCGATGTTCGTAATGAGGAAGTCATTTCCAATACCTGCGAGCGACCCATCAATGAAACGACCCACAATCTGCTGATCGATTAGCTGGGAAGGGAAACTTGCCATGCTTGCTCGGGTTTTCCATGTGACAAGGTAGCGGTTATCCGCTGGGCTCCATGATGCAGTCATGGTTTCGGTATCTGAATAGTCGGCCTGAGAAGAAATTTGAACATTTGCACCGAGCAAAGTTCCATCTGATTTAATTAACTGGCCATCGATTTGGGAGTTGTTGCTTGGGTCCCATGTGACAAGCCAGCCACCATTCGGACCGGCTGCCACGTTAGTTGGCTCGCAGTCATTCCAACCGGCTGACGGCAGGCTGTTTGAGATCCGGATAGGTGCCGCAGTGGGCACACCATGGGTATCTACTAGCTCACCAAAGATCGCACCGCCAGACGAACTTGAGGCATCCGGCTGAATCCACACGGCGAAGGTCTTATCTGAATCAGCGTTGTAGGCAATCGATGTAGCGCCGCAACTATAGGTCGATGTGGAGGTTGGATTGAATGTTGTCAGTTGCGTGGCCGCTGGAGCTGCTGCATATGCCGCGGTCAGAGAGCTCGCTCCAAAAACTAGAGCAACGAGAATTGCCAATCGAGCGACTGTAATTTGTCTCTTATTCATTTAATTCCCCTTGAGAAGACAGTAAAGACTCCCAGTCTATGCCTGTTCAAAACCTCAATAGTTTCAAATGAATGTTAAAAATAAAACCCGCCGAGCTCTTGCCCGGCGGGTTTTGACTGCATGGATTCGGCCAACTACTTATCCGAACCTGCAGTGAGGCCGCGCACGAAGTAGCGCTGCAGCTCGAAGAACACGGTCAGAGGAACCAACACAGAAACCAGCGCACCGGCCATAGCGACCTGCCAACCTTCTCCGTGTTGCCCTAGCATGCTCAAGATTTGATTCGTCATCACTGTGTGGTTGCCCACGAACAAGAATGCGATGAAGGAGTCGTTTCAGACCCAAAGGAGCTGGAAGATTGCGAATGACGCGAGCGCACGAACCGACATCGGCACAATCAAGCGCCAGAAGATCTGGAAGTGGCTTGCACCATCGATACGAGCTGCTTCGATAAGGGCAACCGGCAAAGTCAACATATTGGAAGCGTTTCCATGGCATATTTACTGCAAAGACTTCACGGAGGAAAAATGGCTGGTTCAAGCATCCTGGTTTATGCCGAGCGCGTAGGTGGCAACCTGGGCGAGATTGAGAAGCTACTCAAGGGCCCGCTAGCCGACTTCGACGGAATCCACGTGCTTCCGTTCTTTCAACCATACGACGGCGACGATGCAGGATTCGACCCGATCGACCACACCATCGTCGACCCGCGCCTCGGCGACTGGAGTGACTTCAAGCGCATTTCAGAAACGCACGAACTAACCGCTGACCTGATCGTCAACCACGCCTCTTATCTGTCACCCGAATTCAAGGATTGGCAAGAAAAGGGTGAGGCATCTGAGTACGAGGGCATGTTCCTAACCTTCGATGTGGTGTTCCCGAATGGTGGCAGCGAAGAAGGCATCACTTCTTTCTATCGCCCACGCCCGGGCATGCCGTTCACCGCATATGAAGTTGGTGGCCGTCGTCGTTTGGTCTGGACTACCTTCATGCCGAGCCAGGTCGACATCGACATCAAACACCCGAATGGTCAGGCCTACCTAGTTCGCATTCTCGAAGCGCTGAAGTCTGGTGGCGTAAAAGTCGTTCGACTCGATGCGGTCGGTTACGCGGTCAAGACTCCTGGCACCGATTCATTCATGACACCAGAGACTCTCGAATTCGTAAAAGAGATTTCAAAACTCATTCACTCGTACGACATGCGCGTGCTTGTTGAAGTTCACGCCCACTACACGCAACAACTCGACATCGCACCGCTCGTCGATTTGATCTATGACTTTCAAACTGCACCGCTACTTTTGCACTCGCTTTTCACCGGCACAGTTGATCGTCTTGCCAACTGGTTCGAGATTCGCCCGAACAACTGCCTCAACGTGCTCGACACTCACGACGGTTACGGCGTTATCGACGGCGGACCAATCGGCGACAAGCCAGGCATCATCACCCAAGATGAGATGGCGCACATCTTCAAGGTCGCCGAAAAGAACACCGATGGCCACTCAGCAATCGCATCCGTGGTGCCACAGTGGTTCACGCTGCCGCACCAGATCAACGCGACTCTGCCGAACATCGTCGCCAACGACACCGGCTACGTAATCATGCGCGCCGTGCAGTTCTTCTTGCCTGGTGAGCCACAGGTTTACTACGTCGGACTTTTCAACGGCATGGATGACCGCGAGCTGTTTGCGCGCACCGAGCAGGGCCGCGACACCAACCGTCACAACTACACTCCTGCCGAAATCGAAGTTGCGTTGCAGCAGCCGGTTACTCAGGCGATCATCGCGCTGGCTCGCGTTCGCAAGCACGCCGCGTTCGATGGCGAGTTCAGTTGGAAGGCCGTTGATGCACAGACCATGCGCCTCGATTGGAACAACGGTGATGCATCGCTATCACTCGAGTTCAAGACCACCGTGGATGCACCGAGTTTCGTAATCACCGCGAGTGACGCCGCTGGTTCGCGTGTGTTCACTTCGGTTGAAGAACTCGCCAAGTACTAGACAC
>JBJTNB010000138.1:0-2254 GCA_046073845.1 Micrococcales bacterium | reverse complement strand
CTAAAGCGCAAACCGCAATCGCACGTGGCGAAATCACACATCTTCTCGTTGCCGGTGGCGACGGCATGGTCAACATCGGAGTCAACTTAGTTGCTGACGCCGATATTCCTCTCGGCATCATTCCGTGTGGCACGGGCAACGATATCGCTCGCGCACTCGGCCTTCCTATTGGCGACACCAAATGGGCAACCCAGGTGGCAATTGATCACCTCGAGCTCACTCGACCTGTCGACCTTGGCAAGGCAACCTCGAGCATCGGCGACTTCTACTTCTTAGGTTCGATGGCTGCCGGCTTCGACTCGCTGGTCAACGCTCGCGCCAACCGCATGAAGCGCATCAAGGGGCCGATCAAATACCGCATCGCGCTCTATCTCGAACTCGCCAAGTTCAAGAAGATCAGTTACAAGCTCGTGGTCGATGGCGAAATCCATCTCTTGGATGCCATGCTCTGCACCATCGCCAACGTGCGCTCATATGGTGGCGGAATGCTGATTGCTCCTGAGGCGCAGCCCGATGATGGCGAGCTCGACCTGTTCATCGTGCATAAAATCTCGCGACCAGAACTCATCAAGGTCTTTCCGCATGTTTACACCGGCACGCATGTTGAGCATCCTGCGGTTTCGATCATCCGTGTGAAGAGTGTTGAGCTTGAAGCCAAAGCGCCGGTATTCGCCGACGGCGAGGCCAGTGGTCACCCGCCGGTGAAGGTCACTGTCGCTCCTGGCAAACTTCGCGTACTTGCCCCAACGCCGCACGGTAAGTAAACTAGGCAGGTTGTCGCAACGGCCCCATCGTTTAGCGGCCTAGGACGCTGCCCTCTCACGGCAGTAGCGCGGGTTCAAATCCCGCTGGGGTCACAAAATCTCGCCTCCGATGTTCATTCCTCGGGGGCGAGTTTTTTATGTTCGAACCTGCACGGTCTCGGCCCTCGGCTAGCCTTGCCCTTATGACTGCTGAGCGAATTCAACACGTGCTTGAGGCGTTCGCATTCGGCGACGCCATCGGTATGCCGACTCAGCTTTATTCGCACGAAGAAGCCCTCGCCATAATCGGCACGGATGGCGTTATGGCCAGCGCCCGAGTTGATCACAAGATTTGCCCTGGGCTCGCCGGCGCAACCATCACCGACGACACTCATCAGCTGCTGATTCTCGCCGACAATCTGATCGAGACTGAGGGTGATTTCGACTCGGTGAAGTTCGCGCTGGCGTTGCTCGAGTGGGAGACCCGCATGATTGCGGCCGGCTCAAAAGATCTGCTCGGCCCTTCAACTAAAACTGCCTTACTCGCGCTCGCAGGTGCGCGAACGGTTGAGGCCGTGAGTTTTGCGGGCACGACTAACGGAGGCGCTATGCGCATTCCGGCGTTGGCTTGCTCGGTTCCAATCTTGTCTGTTGCAGGTGCAAACGCAATCATCGAAAAGATCATCGCCATCAATCGTTTGTCGCACAACTCTTCTGCTGCCAACATCGGATGCGCCGCGGTCGCCACCATGATTTCTGCAGGCATCGACGGTCTCGATTTCGAACTGGCTATCGACACTGCGATTGCGGCATCACAGGTAATTGCTGAGCAACTCGGCGCTTCGAGTGACGAAAACTACATCGAACTACGCCTGAAAGATGTGCTGTTCGAAGTAGAGCGTGCTGCACTCGAGCACGACGATTCTGCTTTGCGCTACATCGTGACTCAGGTGGGCACATCGATGCAGTCTGAAGAGTCGGTGCTTGCAGCCTTTGCAGTTGCCTCGCTTGCCAGGTATCAGCCCTTCAACACCGCAATTCTCGGGGCAAAGCTTGGTGGCGACAGCGACACCATCGCGGCCATCGGCGCCGCCATCGCCGCTGCTTTCGGCCACTGGGACGACTTCGACGAGAAGGCTGCGACCGCTGTGCGCGTGCAGAACGACTTGGAGTTTGGCCCTAGAGCCCGCGCGCTTGCTGCCCTGCGAGAGAATTATCGCGATGAGCTCTAGATTCAACCGCCTGGTTTCGTTCGGCCCGATTGTGGTCGACCTGATCAATCACGTCGACCGCATGCCACCCAGCGGGGGCGACGCCAAGATTCTCGAATCGGTCACCATGGTCGGCGGCACCTTCAACGTTGAGTCGGCTGCTGCTCGTCTTGGGTTGCATACGGTTTTTGCCGGCAGTATCGGCCACGGCATTTACAGCGACATCGTCACTAAGGCGTTGCAAGAAGACGGCATCGAAATGCGCGGGCGAGTGCTCGAGAACCTCGACGTCGGTTTGTG
>JBJTNB010000137.1:0-14263 GCA_046073845.1 Micrococcales bacterium | reverse complement strand
AGTCCCTTCGCCCGCACAAACGAAAACGGCGAACCAGAAATGGTTCGCCGTTTTTCATTTAAGCCAAACTACATATGGGTTTTTAGGTAGGCAACGGCGTCGCCGGCATTGACGATTCCAACTCCACACATCCCCTTGAGCGAGCTGGCGCACTGCCCGCCCACCTTGAACGGAGTCACCGTGGCAGAAAGTACGGTCCAAACCTCATCGAACGTAATGGTGGGCTTGATCGAATAAAGCAGCGCGACAACTCCTGCAACCACAGGAGCCGCCATAGATGTGCCCTCCATGGTTCCGTAGGTTGGTTGATCTGGTTTGGTAGTTCCGGTGTTCCAGAGCGACATAATCATTCCGCTCGTGGTTGCTGCAACTCCTGCGGCATCCTTGTTGTCTCCGCCAGGGGCAGAAATATCTACGCCGACGCCCTGGGCGTTTGGTTCAGTGAAGTTCGAGTAATAAGCACGGTCGCCGCTGGCACCGGTTGCACCCACGTTGATGGTTGGGTAACAGTTGCCTGGGTATGAATAACGAGCGTCGGTTGCCGTGTTACCGGCAGCTGTGATTGCCGTGACCCCGGCAAGTTTCACTGCGGCCAACGCCTGAGCCGTGCTGTAAAGGCGCGACTGATTGGTGAGGTTGTCGCAGAGCGAAGTGCCATCGGTGCCAAGTGAGAGATTCAAAACCTTGGCCGGAGTGGGGTTGACCGGGTAACCAGGAACCGACAAGCCAGCCGCCCAATTAATCCCACGGATGAGGTCTGCTCGAGTACCGCCGGTGATCCCGAGAACTCGCACCGACTGAATGCGCACGTTTGGTGCAACACCGATGGTTCCGACTTTGTCGGCCGCAGCGGCAATAATGCCGGCAACATGTGTGCCGTGCCAATCACTCGGCACAACGTTTCCGTTTCGGTCGGTCGTCCAGTTGCCCGGGTCGCTTGCATCTGGGTCAGGGCCGTCGCCATCGTTGGCACTGGCGACATCTGAGACAAAGTCATAGCCAGGAATCAGTCGCGAACCCAGCTGTGGGTGATTGGTAACGCCACCGTCGAGCACGGCAACCACAATGTCGTTCGAGCCGAGAGTGACAGCCCAGGCCTTAGGTGCGTTTACTCCGAAAGGCGAATTCAGGTACCACTGCTTGCCATAAAGTTCATCGGCTGCCTGGAATTCGGTGCTGCCGTGAGCGCTACCGTGAGCGTTGGCGACAGTCACATCGATGTTGTAATTCGCAGTTGCAATGAGTCCGGTGAACGAACACGAGGATGCCATGGTGCTGCACGTCACGACGGGGTTGTTAGCAGCCGTGGCTGTAGCCGTGTAGGTGGCTGAAAGGCCGCCCTGTTCAGAAACTGACTGTGGCAACCAGGTGACGGTGGGTGCATTGGCAGTCACATACGGACCACTCGTGATCACGGGTGCGGTTGGCACCGTGGTAGGCGTCGCCTTCTTCACCGATGACGCTGTTCCCAATTTGCTTGAAGCGCCAACCTTGGTGATTGCGCGAACACGGAATGAATACGCCACACCCGCAACCAGCGGACTGACTGATGCTGAAGTTTTCGTGTTACCGGCTCGGGTTTTGACAGTGACAAAGTTGTCGCTTGAATATTCGATTTGGTAGCCAGACAGTTTGGCACCGTAAAGATTGGTAGGGGCTTTCCAGCTGAGCGAAGCCGTTGCAGTCGACGGAGAAGCTGCAGACCAGGCATCCTTGGCGACGAGTGAAGTCACTGCACTGGCGGCCTTTATTGCCGAGTGGGCGGCGCCAGGTGCGAAACCGGCCGGGCGAATCACGGTGTTGAGTTCGACTGCCTCGACCCGCGGGTCTTTGGCAACACGATTGGCGATTGCCTGCGATTGATCGGCCGAAAGATTGCCATCGAAATTGACCACGTAGGTATTGGTGTCGAGCAGCGAATCGAAAGTAAGCGGTACGCCGGCTGTGTTAGCCGCTGTAGGTGTGCCGTCGGCCGCTAACGGAAGAACTCCGGCGTGGTACTTAATGATCAGCCCGGCAGCTTCGGCTGTGGCAGAAAATTGGCTAGGTTCGGTAGCGGCCCAGGCAGGTGAAACCGAGGAAAAAACCAAGGTCAGTAGTGCGGCCCAGACTGAGACCCCGCGAAATTTAGCCATTGCTAAAGCCTAGGCGTGCTGCCTGTGAAAAGGCTTGCAGATGCCGGCTAGATGCTCTTCTGGAGCATGACAACTCCGAGCCAGCGACCAAATTTAAAGCCGACTTTGGCAAGGTGCCCCTGAGATTTGAACCCGAAACTCTCGTGCAAAGCGATTGATGACTCTGCACCCTTGTCTGAAATGACGGCGACAATTTCTTTGATGCCAACCTCGCGAGATTTATTAATCAAAACTTCGAGAAGCTTCGAACCAACGCGCTTGCCGGTTGCGGCCGGTCGAAGGTAGATCGAATTTTCGACGGTGCGCTTGTAGGCGGCCTTTTGGCGCCATGGGCCAACATATGCAAAACCGAGAACTTGACCGCCATCGCTCTGCGCAACCACGAACGGAAAGTTCAAACCCTTGATCCAGTGAAACTTCTCTTGCCAATCAGAAACCTTGAGAGCATCGATGTCGAAAGTCACCACGCTGTTAGCGATGTAGAAGTTGTAGATTTCGCAAATTGCCGCGAGGTCTTCGACAGTGGCATCGCGAATGAAGTAGTCGAGCTCAACTTTTTTGTCGAGTCCTTTTTCTTTGTTCTTGCGAACCAGTCGCCAGCGCGACTCTGAATCAAGTGGCATAACTACTCCTTAACAAGACCAATTTATCGGTTGCTCGCCAACGTAGGTCAGTGCCGAGTTCGCTTTCGAAAACGGCTTCGATCCGAAGAAGCCTTTGCGAGCAGAAAGCGGGCTCGGATGCGCACTCTCAATCACCTGCGCATCGGCCAGAAGCGGCCTCAGGCTTTGCGCCTGCGAGCCCCAGAGGATCGCCACCAGCTTGTTTCCGCGAGCGCGGTTCAAGACCTTGATGACCTCGTCGGTAAAAGCCAGCCAACCGATGTCGAAGTGACCGCCGGCCGAACCACTCGAGGTGGTGAGGTGACGGTTGAGCAACATAACCCCCTGCGAGGCCCAACGGGCCAGATCGCCATCCGTGGTGAGATTTGTGGCGCCGCCGTCAAACAATGTGCCGCCACCAAGATCGTCTCGCAACTCGCGCATCATGTTTTGCAAACTGCGCGGTAGTGGGCGAACCTCGGGCGCAACAGCAAACGATAGCCCGATGGCGTGCCCAGGCGTCGGGTATGGGTCTTGCCCAACAAGCAACACCCGCACCTCGGCAAGCGGCTGTTCGAAGGCACGCATCACCAGCGCTGGGGCAGGCACTGTGGTCTCATCGCCAACCGCCGCGGCTTCGATTTGCTCTAGCAATTCACGCTGACCGGCCAAGGCGGCCTGCCAACTCGGGTGCATTGCTTCGAAGAACATTTGACCAGCCTAGGCGTGCCTAGAATTGCCAAAGAACAAAGGAGTCTCGTGGACTACAAGGCATTCGTCGCAGAAGCCACCTCTTGGGTGGGAATCAGTCAGGGCATTCGTCGTGAGCTGCACCAGATTCCCGAATTCGGTCTGAACCTCCCTAAGACTCAGGCACGCGTGCGCGCCTCAATCGAAGGCCTCGGCGAGATTCATGAGGGTCGCGGTCTCAACTCACTAGCCCTACTCATCAAGGGTGCTCACCCTGGCCCAACGGTTTTGATTCGCGCCGACATGGATGCCCTAGCAGTCATCGAAGACACCAGCGAACCGTTCGCTTCGACCAACGGCTACATGCACGCCTGTGGTCACGACCTGCACATGTCGATTGGCATCGGCGTTGCCCACATGATTGCAACGCACAAAGACAAACTTCACGGCGATGTCGTGATTTGGTTCCAACCTGGCGAAGAAGGCCACGGCGGCGCCGACATCATGCTCGAAGAAGGCGCACACCTGATTTCTGGTTCGAAGCCGATTGCCGCATACGGCATCCATGTGTTTAGTGCCATGCTGCCTCGTGGCGTTTTCGCATCGCGCCCTGGTGCAATGATGGCTTCGGCTGGCGATCTTCTTGTGAAAGTTCACGGTGCCGGTGGCCACGGTTCGACTCCGTGGATGGCCAAAGACCCAATTACGCCGCTGCTCGAAATGGCACACGGTCTTCAGGCTTACCTCAACAAGACTCTAAACGCCTTCGACCCAGTGGTCATCAACCTCGGTTGGCTAAACGCTGGCGATACTCACACCACCAACGTGATCCCAGAGACAGCTTCGTTTGGAGCAACCGTTCGCACATTCTCGAAAGAGCACTACGACAAAGTTCGCGCAATCGTGCCGACCTACCTCGAAGGCATCGCCGCGGCTCACGGCCTCAAAGTCGATGTCGAGTTCAGCGCGGCAACCAAGGTGCTGATTAACGACAAGGATGCAGTCGAGCGCGTCGAGAAGATCGTGCAAGACACCTTCGGTGTCGAGCGTTACCTCGACATGCCAACCCCGATGGCAGGTGGCGAAGACATGGCATCAATCATCGATGAACTCGGCGGTGCGTTCGTGTTCCTTGGCGCTGCCAAGCCTGGCGTTGACTTCATGACGGCGGCTGTGAACCACAGCAACAAGGCCGAGTTCGACGACAGCGTGATTCCTGACGGAGTCGCCCTGCTCACCGCGCTGGCCTTTAGTCACCTAAGCGGCGAGTAGCCTGCGGGGTTAGCCCCGCGAAAGATTACGTTCTGTTTCACGCTCAGTTGAGCGCA
This sequence comes from Micrococcales bacterium, assembly GCA_046073845.1. Classification (GTDB taxonomy): domain Bacteria; phylum Actinomycetota; class Actinomycetes; order Actinomycetales; family Microbacteriaceae; genus Rhodoluna. The sequence continues at coordinate 9,508 of JBJTNB010000137.1, read as the reverse complement.
CCTGCCAGTTTTGCCAATCTTTTCTAAAGCCGACAGCCATAAGAAAAGGTTCATGATGACAAATCCAAACTGGGGATTCGAAACCGCTCAGATTCACGCAGGCGCAAACCCTGACCCTGCCACCAACTCGCGCGCGACTCCGATTTATCAGACCACCGCTTACACCTTCAACTCGAGCGAGCACGCAGCCAAGCTGTTCGGTCTTGCCGAGTTCGGCAACATCTACACCCGAATCATGAACCCAACCCAGGATGTCGCCGAGCAGCGCATCGCGGCACTCGAGGGCGGAACCGCTGCCCTGTTGCTGGCATCTGGCCAGGCCGCTGAGACCTTTGCTGTTCTCAACATCGCACAGGCCGGCGATCACATCGTCTCTTCTTCAACCGTCTACGGCGGAACCTACAACCTGTTCAAGTACACCCTTGCGAAGCTCGGCATCGAGACTACCTTCGTCGAAAACCAGGATGACCTAGACGAGTGGGCTCGAGCAGTTCGCCCGAACACCAAGTTGTTCTTCGCAGAGACCATTGGCAACCCGAAGGTCAGCATCCTTGATATTGAAGGCGTAGCCAAGGTCGCACACGACAACGGCCTGCCACTGATTGTCGACAACACTGTTGCGACTCCTTACCTGATTCGCCCACTCGAGCACGGCGCCGACATCGTGGTTCACTCGGCTACCAAGTTCCTCGGCGGTCACGGCACAGTGGTTGCTGGTGCGATCGTTGACGGAGGCAAGTTCGCCTGGAGCAAGTCAGACCGCTTTCCTGGCCTGAACGAACCAGACCCTTCGTACCACGGAGTGGTTTACACCGCCGCTCTTGGCGATGCGATTGCCTACATCATCAAGGCCCGCGTGCAGTTGCTTCGCGACCTCGGTGCTGCCATTTCACCAAACAGCGCCTGGCAGTTGCTTCAGGGAATCGAAACCCTAAGCGTGCGCATCGAGCGTCACGTCTCGAACGCAAGCAAGATTGCCAAATGGTTGGCCGCTCACCCGCAGGTCGAGAGCGTGAACTATGCCGGCCTCGAGAGCTCGCCGTGGCACCAGGCTGCAAAGAAGTACGCACCAAAGGGTGCCGGCGCGATTGTGTCATTCGAGATCAAGGGTGGCGTTGCAGCAGGCTCGAAGTTCGTTGATTCGCTCGAGCTGTTCAGCCACGTTGCAAACATCGGAGATGTTCGTTCGCTAGTGATTCACCCCGCGTCGACCACTCACTCGCAACTCACCCCAGAGCAGCAGCTGACCACCGGTGTTACCCCTGGTTTGGTTCGTCTTTCGGTAGGTCTCGAGACCGTCGAAGACTTGATTGCCGACCTCGAAACTGGTTTCGCAGCCGCAAAATAGTTCACTAAGTCAAATGGCGGGTCGATTCGATTGACCCGCCATTTGCCACTTGGATGCCAATCAAACGACGAATAAGCGAAAATAGACCAATGGAATTCCAAACATCAGAAGACACGGTGCCTTCTGCGTTCATCACCGATGAACTCAGCAGGCAACTGGTTGGGCGCCCGCCCGCTTCTGGTGCTTGGCGTGACGGCGACCCAGCCGGCGATCGACAGTTCGCGGCAATCTCAAACATCAAGCTCGAAAACGGTCGCGAACTTTCAAACGTTCGTATCGCTTTCGAATCATGGGGAGAACCCAACGCCGACAAGTCAAACGCAATTCTTGTTCTTCACGCACTGACGGGCGATTCACACGCTGTCGGTTCTTCATCGAAGGCACACCCAACCGACGGATGGTGGAACGGCATCATCGGCCCGGGCCTTGCCATCGACACCGACAAGTGGTGGGTGCTTGCCCCGAATATGCTCGGCGGCTGCCAGGGATCAACCGGTCCGTCGAGCCTGAATCGAGCAGGCAATGAGTACGGCTCTAGCTTTCCCTACCTAACCATTCGCGACCAGGTTGAGGCACAGCGCCTGTTCAGCGAAATCATCGGCGTGAGCAAATGGGCTGCCGTAATCGGCGGCTCGATGGGTGGAATGCAGGCCCTCGAGTGGGCAATCACTCACCCCGATGCGGTTGAGCGCCTCGCGGTAATCGCGGCGCCACCGGTTTCGACTGCCGACCAGATTGCACTGAAATCAGTGCAGGTCGAGGCCATCAAGACCGACCCGCTGTTCAATGGCGGTGCTTACTACGACGCCAAGGCCGGCAATGGTCCACACCGCGGCCTTGCACTCGCCCGCCGCATGGCCCTGCTCAACTATCGCTCGCCTAACGAACTGAACGAGCGCTTTTCGCGCAGCTGGCAGTCAGACGTCGACCCGCTAAACGGCAAGGGTCGCTTCGCTGTCGAGAGTTACCTTGATTTTCACGGCAATAAATTCACTAGGCGTTTCGACTCAAACTCTTACATCACACTGGTCAATGCAATGAACTCACACGACATTGCACGCGACCGCGGTTCGGTTGAAAAAGCGCTCTCTGGCATCCGTGCGAAAACGCTGGTTGCCGGAATCACCAGCGACCGACTCTTTCCGCTGGAAGGTCAAGAAGTAATCGCTGGCGCGATTGACAAACAACTGCTGATTGGCAAAAAATTGCACGTGATCGAGTCGGCCTTTGGGCACGATGGTTTTCTTATTGAGCGAGATGTGGTTGGTCCGCTGATTGCTTCGCTCCTAGCGAGCTAAGTCGCACATTCGCGTAAATCAAAAGCAGCAGGTAACCGACGTTGCGAATCAGAAGCAGTAGCAAGCCAGCCGGCTTGCCCTGCAAAATCAATCCGTAAAAAGTTGGGTATATCAGTTCGGTCAGCGCCGCAATGATCGCAACCGCCATCATCGGCAGCTTCCAACGAGGAGTGCGATAAAGCACACCAAGAATCACCGGAATCGCAAGCCAAGTTACGTACTGCGGCGAGCCAACCTTGTTGAAGAAAATCAGGTCGAGAACGGCTGTTAGCGTGGCGATCGGCATGATTTCGCTGTAGTGACGACCCGCCTGCTTGGCTCGCCAAGTGAGCCAGAACGTGATGGCGAATGCCAGCGCTAGAGCGATGCCCATCAGCGAAGCGACCACGGCAGTACCCTGACCCGAGATCTGAAAGGTCATCATCTTTTGGTCGTAGTAGCTGATCGCGTTGCCGAGTCCGAACTGCGCTGCCCAAATGAACACGCTCGAAATTTGCGCCTCAAGCTGCAAGCCTCTGATCTGTTGGTCTTTCAAGAAACCGAACATGTGAAAATTGCCGCCAAGCATGAATCCGAGCACGACGACTCCCGCGCTAAATGCAGCGGCCGTCAAAATCACGCGCATCCAGTGGCGCGATCCGGCAACAGCCCCAGCGAGTAACGCAACGGGCCAGACCTTCATCCAAGTGGCAAGAGTAAACCAGGATGTCGATGCGGTGAGATGGCGGCGAGTCATTTGCACGACACCGAAAATCGCGACAACTGCCGTGATGGCGTCAATCCGCGAAATCGAAACCGGGCCTAACGCAACTAAGAAGCAGATCCAGAACCAGGCCGCCACGTAGTTGATGTGGCTGTCGGCATCACGCTTACCGAAGCGAACCAAAACCGAGATGGCAAGCAAATCGAGAATGGTGGTCATGGTCAACCAGCCGGCTTGAAAATCGTTTGGATTAATTAGGCGCGCGATCCACATTGGAATCTGGGCCGGGTACGGGTAAACCCACGAGGTGTCGAGACCGAAATAGTGGTGCGTCTTGATCATCCAGTTCACCCAAGGCTCGTAGGCAAACAAGATGTCGCCCATCGGTGTGCCGGTTCCGTTTTGGCCGATGAAGATCAGCCACAGATGCGCCATCACGGCGGCAATGAGAATCAGAAAGTAGTTTTGCCACCAGCGCACGCGCGGCTGTTCTACCTGAGCGAACTCGGCGGTTGTTTGGTTCATAAGGGCTACTGTTCTGTAATCTCTTGGAAGGACGCTGAGAGAAGTTAACCATGACCAAACTGTTCACCCCGATAACCGTGCGCGATCTGACGCTGAAAAATCGAGTGTTTTTAGCGCCAATGTGCATGTATAGCTGCGAAGGTCGCGACGGCGTGCCTGGTGATTGGCAATACACCCACTACGTTTCTCGTGCGGTCGGTGGCTTCGGGCTCGTGGTCGTTGAGGCCACTGGCGTTGCGGCCGAGGGGCGAATCACACCTTGGTGCCCTGGCATTTACAGTGAAGAGCAGATTCGCGCGTGGAGTCGAATCACCGAGGCGATTCGACAAAACGGTTCACACTCGGCCATTCAGTTAGCTCACGCCGGCCGCAAGGCATCGACCTACCGCGCGCAAAGCGGCAGCGGCTCGGTCGCAATCGAAGACGGTGGCTGGCAGTCGGTGTCGGCAACCGACGAAGCGTTCACGGGGTACGACGCCCCGCGCGCCCTCGAAACCGCTGAGGTTCACCACGTGATTAGTCAGTGGCGCACAGCGGCCGAGAACGCGATTCGTGCCGGATTCGACGCGCTCGAAATTCACGCAGCTCACGGCTACCTGATTCACCAATTTCTTTCGCCAATCACCAACCAGCGAGCCGACGAGTTCGGCGGATCTCTCGAGAATCGCGCTCGCCTGCTGATCGAAATCGTGAAGGCCATTCGCGAGGTCATGCCGACAGGCATGCCTCTAATCGTTCGCTTCTCGGCTACCGATTACCGCGAAGACGGCTGGGATATCGAGCAGACCAAGACCGTTGCCGGTTGGTGCGCCGATGCTGGTGCCGATCTATTCGACATCTCTTCTGGTGGGTTGATCACGGGTGTCACGATTCCAACCGGGCCCGGCTACCAGGTACACCTAGCGACAGCAGTGGCCGAAGTTGTCGACGAACCAGTTTCGGCCGTTGGGCAAATTACCGAGGCAGCTCAAGCCGCCAAGATTGTCGATTCAGGGGCCGCCGAGGTTGTCACCATTGGCCGTGCTGGGTTACGCGACCCTTATTGGCCGCTGCGGGCCGCAGCCGAACTTGGTGTTGAGGTTGATTGGCCGGTGCAATACGCCCGAGGCAAGTTCCCTACCGCTGGGTAGCGTCGGTAACTTCACCAACGAGTTCTTCAAGGATGTCCTCGAGGAACAGCACTCCTCGCACCTTGCCTTCGGCATCGAAACTTCGAGCCATATGCGCGCCAACTCGTTTCATCGAAGCAAGCGCGTCTTCGAGTTCCATCAGGTGCGGTAGCGAAATCAAGGTACGAATGCGCTTTGCCGGCATCGGTTTATCCATCTCATCGTCGCGAAGATCGATCACGTCTTTGAGGTGAACATAGCCAACAATTTCGCCGGCCGAAGTTAACGGGTAACGCGAGAAACCGTGCTTGGTTGCCGCGCTTTCGATTTCTGCAGGTGTCACAGACTCGTCGAATGCGACAAGGTCGCCAAGGGCAATCACGATATCTTTGACTTGCTTTTCGGTGAACTCGAAAGTGTTTGAAAGTGTGCCAGTGGCGTCTTGTAGTACGCCTTCGCGGGTCGAGTGTTCGACGATGTCTTCAACCTGATCGAGGGTGAATGCGGTGTTTGCATCGTCGCGAACTTTCACTCCGAATATTCGCACGAACAAGTTCGCGGCTGCATTCAAGAACCAAACAATAGGTCGCACCAGTTGCGCAAAACCATATAGCAGCGGAACCAAAATCAGGGCCGCACGCTCAGGCACCGAGAACGAAATGTTTTTCGGAACCATTTCGCCAAAGACAACGTGCAAGAAAGAGACCAAGACCAAGGTAGTTACAAACGCGATCGTGTCTGCGGTCTCGCTGCTGAACGAAAGGAGCAATGGCTGAAGAAGTTCGTGAACGCTCGGTTCGACAATCAGCAGAATCAGAAGGGAACAAATCGTCACGCCGAGCTGAGTTGTTGCCAACATCAGCGAGACCTTTTCCATGGCTTTGATGGTGATCTTCGCCGGGCGGCTGCCAGCCTCGGCACGCGGTTCAATCTGGGCTCGGCGAGCCGACATCACTGCGAATTCGGCACCCACAAAGAAGGCGTTGCCCAGCAATAACAGGGCAAACCAGCCGATACCACCCCAGGCGCTACTCATTTGAACCGCCTTCGGGCATGAAGCGAACGCGGTCGACTCGGCGGCCATCCATGCGTTCTACACGAAGCACACCGCCATCGATGGTCACATCGTCGCCGACCTTAGGAATGCGGCCAAGCTCGGCCATGATGTAGCCACCCACAGTCTCGTAAGCACCACTGTCTGGCACGTTGATTGCCATTTCTTTGAGCTCGTCAGGGCGAATCATTCCCGGGAACAAAATGCTTTCGTTTGCGCCGCGAGTAACCCCGGCGCGTTGACGGTCGTGCTCGTCGCCGAGTTCGCCGACTAATTCTTCAACCAAATCTTCTAGCGTCGCGATGCCGGCTGTGCCGCCATACTCGTCTACCACGAGTGCCATCTGCAAACCCTTTGAGCGCAATTCGACCATCAGTGCTTCTAGCGGCATAACTTCAGGCACGCGAAGTGGCTCGACCATGATTGCGCTGACCTTTACCGATGCTCGCTTCGCACGCGGAATCGCAACCGCGTGCTTCACGTGAGCAACACCGATTACGTCATCGTGCGAACCGTCGATCACCGGAAACCGCGAGTGGCCAGTTTTGATCGCAAGGGCAACCAAGTCGGCAACAGAATCTTCAACAGGGATGAGCGCCACGCGCACGCGCGGGGTCATGATGTCGGTGGCGGTTAGCTGACTTAGCGCCAAAGTTTTTGTCAGCAAAGTTGCGGTTTGCGCATCGAGTGCACCAAGCGATGCACTGCGGCGAACCAAGGCGCCTAGCTCTTCGGCCGAACGAGTTGATGACAACTCTTCTTTCGGTTCAATTCCAAAGCTGCGCACCACAGCGTTGCCGACTTTATTGAGCAGTGCGATCATCCAGGTGAAAAGCCAGGTGAAGCCAAGTTGAAAGTTCACTACGAACTTGCTGACCTTGATTGGCACCGAGAGGGCCAGCTTCTTCGGAACCAGTTCGCCAATCAACGTCGAAAATAATGTGGCGATTACCAGAGCCGAAGCGAAGGCCCATCCGTGGACTGTCTCGGTCGACCAGCTAAAAGACTCAAAACTCGGGGTGAGAAGCTCGGTCAGGGCCGGCTCAGCCAAAAAGCCGGTCAGCATTGTGGTCAGTGTGATGCCAAGTTGAGCACCAGAAAGGTGGGTTGAGGTTCGGGCAAGGGCCTTAATTGAAGCACTTAGCCCCTTTTCGCCTCGCTCGCGGCGGGCCTCAAGGTCAGATCGTTCGAGATTGACCATCGAGAATTCGCTGGCAACGAAGACACCGGTTAGAACTGTGAGCAGGGCCGCAATGGCCAACATGAGTGAGGCTGACACGGGGCGCTAAGCACCCCGTCGTTTATGGCCAGAACCTGAGTTTTTCATTGAAAATCAGCATACAGGCGACCAATTTCAAGCAGGTAGGCTTGACGATGGATTTGTAAAGACAAGCTAAAAGGCGGACATTTTGTCTAACATCAACGACGAAAACACCTTCGGAGCCAACGACTGGTTGGTTGATGAAATGTATGCGAAGTGGGTGCAGAACCCCGACGCCGTAGACAAGTCGTGGTGGCCAATCCTCGAGAACTACAAACCAACCGACGCATCGCACGCGACCACCGCGAGCGCGCCTGCTGCCCCAATCACACCGACCCAGCCGGTTGCGGCAGCGCCTGCCGCAGAGCAGCCGATCGTCGCAAAGACCACTCGCGTTGAGCCACAGGCCGCTCCGATTCCTGCGCAAGCGCCTGCCACCACAGCAATCGACATCATTGCCGAAAACGACGAGGCCAATAAGGTCGATTCGCTAAAGGGCATGGGCAAGGCACTTGCCGCCAACATGGATGCCTCGCTCGAGGTGCCAACCGCTACCTCGGTTCGCGCGCTACCGGCCAAGATGATGATCGACAACCGCATCGTCATCAACTCACATCTCGCCCGCACTCGCGGTGGCAAGATTTCGTTCACTCACCTAATTGGTTACGCGCTCATCCGTGCACTGAAAGAAATGCCATCGATGAACGTCTTCTACGACGTAGTTGACGGCAAGCCTTCGGTGGTCACCCCGGCCAATATCAACTTTGGTTTGGCGATCGACATTCCTAAGCCAGATGGCACTCGCGCACTTCTCGTGCCAAACATCAAGCGCGCACAGAAGATGAACTTCGCCGAGTACCTCTCGGCATACGAAGACTTGGTCAAGCGCGCACGTGACAACAAGCTAGGTGCCGACGACTTCGCCGGCTCAACCATTTCACTAACCAACCCCGGTGGCATCGGCACGGTGCACTCGGTTCCTCGCCTAATGAAGGGCCAGGGCCTGATCATTGGCGCCGGCGCTCTCGAGTACCCAGCCGAGTTCCAGGGCATGAACGAGGCCGAGCTTGCCAAGCAAGGCATCGGCAAGATCATCACCCTTACTTCTACCTACGACCACCGCGTGATCCAAGGAGCAGGCTCTGGCGAGTACCTGCGCAAGGTTCACGAGCTGCTCATTGGTGAGCGCGGTTTCTACGACGAGATCTTCAGCGACCTTCGTATTCCTTACGAGCCAGTTCGCTGGGTCACCGACTTCAAGCGCAACGGCGAAGACGACCGCAATAAAGAAACGCGCATCCAAGAGTTGATCAACGCCTACCGCGTTCGTGGTCACCTCATGGCCGACACCGACCCGCTTGAGTACAAGCAGCGTTCGCACCCAGACCTCGACATCTTGACCCACGGCCTTTCGCTCTGGGATCTCGACCGCACCTTCAAGACCGGCGGCTTCGGTGGCGTCAAAGAGGCCCCGTTCCGCGACATCTTGAAGATTCTGCGCGATTCTTACTGCCGCACCATCGGTGTCGAATACATGCACATTCAAGACCCTGCCGAGCGCAAGTGGTTCCAAGACAAGCTCGAGCGCCCTTACAAGAAGCCAACTCGTGAAGAGCAGACTCACATCCTTGAGAAGTTGAACGAGGCAGAGGCCTTCGAGACTTTCTTGCAGACCAAGTTCGTCGGCCAAAAGCGCTTCTCGCTCGAGGGTGGCGAATCGACCATCGCGGCACTCGACGAGATTCTGCAGTGTGCTGCTAACGCCGACTTGCAAGAAGTTGCAATCGGCATGGCTCACAGTGGTCGTCTAAATGTTTTGACCAACATCGCTGGCAAGACCTACGGCCAGGTGTTCAAGGAGTTCGAGGGCAACACCGATACCTCTACCGTTCAGGGTTCTGGCGACGTGAAGTACCACCTAGGCACCGAAGGAGAGTTCACCAGCCTTGAGGGCAAGAGCGTGCACGTTTCGCTTGCTGCCAACCCTTCGCACCTCGGAACCGTAAACCCGGTTCTTGAAGGAATCGTGCGCGCCAAAATTGACCGCGCCGACACCATCAATGACAACGTGTTCCCTGTGTTGCCAGTTCTGATTCACGGCGACGCAGCATTTGCAGGTCAGGGTGTTGTTCCTGAAGTTTTGAACATGGCATACCTGCGCGGCTACAAGGTTGGCGGCACCATCAACATCGTGATCAACAACCAGGTTG
>JBJTNB010000136.1:0-51207 GCA_046073845.1 Micrococcales bacterium | reverse complement strand
CAGTTGACCCGCCACCTCGGCCAGCGGAACCGCCCAAGCCGCCGGCGGCATTGCCCCTGTCAGCTCCGGCTCCGGCAGACGCTCCCGCGGCTGCAGCACCACCGGCAGCAGCAGCAGCACCAGCTGCAGCGGCTCCGGCGGCTGCGGCTGCGGCAGCTGCCGCAACCGATCCAGCAACAGCTGCGATCGACCCAGTTGTCTGGGTCAAGGCAACTACACCTTGCGGCGAGGAGAGCGGATCGAACGGCGCTGGTGGGGCGTTGTCGTTTCCGGTTGCTCCAATTGCTGGATTTGGTACTGGTTCACCAGGGGTGATCTGAGGAATGGTGATTCCCGGATCGATTACTGGTGGGATGGTGGTCGGTGCAGGTGCGGCAATCGGGTTTTCGCTAGGCGAAGCCGATGCCGACGCACTGGCCGACGCTGAAGAACTTGGAGTTGGCGTAGCCGACGGAGTCGGTGCAACAGTTGGAGTTGGAGTCGGTGCCGCGGTTGGTGAAGCCGAAGTAGCAGACGGAGTCGGTGTCGGCGTGCGTGACGGGGTGCGCGTTGGTGTCGGTGTGGCCGTAGGCGTGCGAGTAGGTGTTGGAGTCGCAGTTGGCGTAGGTGTCGGCGTTGGTGTCGGCGTGACGACAATCGGAGGAGGCGGAACCGATCCGTAGGTGGCGCTCGAAATTATTGAGCTTCCGATTGCGTTTCGCGCAGTTACGGTGATGGTATTTACCTGAGTCGAAGGCACACCCGTCTTAACGCAGCTGGTGCCAGTAACAGCAGCACAGGCAACTTGGTTGTTAATCGAAACGGTGTAGTCGATGATTGGCGTTCCACCATCGAGCACTGGCGGAGTCCAAGCGACCAACAGATCGCCGCTGAATCCGGTTGCAGTTACATCTCCAGGAGCAGCAGGAACCGTGAAAGTTAAAGTCGACGTTGAGGTGGTGTTCTCTTGAACCTCAGTTGGCAAGTTCGACGACAGCGTCACGATCTTTACGTCGTAACCGGCAGGCAACGAGTTTGCAGCAGGTGCAGCAGCGCCCTTCCAGAGGCGCGATAGCAATCCTGCGCGACCGAATCGCATAGAGGCCGTGGTGACCGTTGGGTCAACGACTGCGTTTGTGGTGTTGAAGTCAGTGACGGTTGTAGTCGGAGTTGCAGCAAAGGTGGTTCCGCGAGCAGCAACATAAACGTCGTACTGGGTAAAGGTTCCGTCAACCGCTAGCGGCTGGGTCCAGTTGACGGCTAGGCCATTTGCTGTCTGAGCGGCAGTCACGTTGGTTACCGAGGTCGGAGCCGAAACCGGTGAAACCGTAATTGGTGAAACTGCAGAGTAAACACCCACGCCAGCACTGGTGATCGCGGCCACCTTGACCGAGTAGGAAATGCCTGCGGTTAGGCCATCCAAGGTGCATGAAAGCGGCGAACCAGTGATCGCACAGGCCGAGTTGGTGAGCACAGAACCGTCAGAACCGCCGGCCATCAGCTGGTAACCGCTGATTGGTGCACCACCCGAGTAAGAAGGCTGGGTGAACGAGACGGTGACCGAGTTAATACCACCCGAGATCGAGAAGACGGTCGGAGCACCGGCCTGAACCGCGACGATGGTGAAGCTCTGCTCGACAGTAGGTGCCGGCAGATAGGTTGCGTTGCCGGCCTGGTTTGCAATCAGGTCACAAGTGCCTGCAGCGTTAATCGTTACCAAACCTGCCGAGGTAACGGTACATGCATCCATGGTGACGCCATTGATGGTCACACTGGTCGTTGCCGGGCCACCCGAGTAGGTCAGCGGCAAACCAGAGTTGGTCGAGGCTGAAAGCATGAACGCAGGGGTTCCGAAGTTCTTTGTGGTGATGGTCGGCCAAACAATTGACTGGTTCAACGAACCAACAGTGATGGTTTGCTGCGCAAAGTCACTGTTGTAAATCGAGTTACCAGCTTGAGTTGCACGAATCACACAGGCACCCGAAGTCAAGAACTGCAACATGCCAGGGTTCATTGTGTCGAAACGACAGACGGTACCGCTGCCAGTCGTAATTGATAGTGCGACCGAAAGGTTTGCACTCGAAACAGCTGCGACCTGGTAGGTGCCACCCGGAACCGGGTACATCGGAATCGCCGACGTGAAGTTCACGATCTGTGCCAACTTGTTTACGGTGATAGTCATGGTGGCCGACGTGGCTGCGGTGTAGTTGGTAGAGGCAGCCTTCGAGACCTTGACCGAACAGCTACCCGAAGTGGTGGCAGTCAAACGAGCACCAGTTACTGTACAGGCGGCGGTTCCGGCAGAGACAACCGAGTAGGTGACAGCGCCTGTTCCTGAGCCACCAACGCTAACTAGGTCGAGTGTGCCAACTTGCATGGTTGATGGGTTGACCAGGCTGAGCGCCGCCTGAGCGATCTTGGTCGTCGTAATCGAGACTGTCGAACTCACGGCCGCCTGGTAGTGGGTGGTCTCATCGCGCAAGGCCATGACGCGACAGGTCGTGCCGGCGTCACCCGGAACCAGTGTGGTTCCGACTAGCTGGCAGGCACCCGAGACCCAGAAGGTCAGGGCCGATGGCTCGGTGCTGGTTGGCGCACCACCGCTTACCGTCAAAGTAATTGGCTGCAGGTACGAGGTCGTGATTGGGCTGGTGATTCGCAGGGTTGGCTGAATCGCCTTGTCAATCTGCAAGGTGGTGTCAACCGTGTTGGTGACGTAATAAGTAGTACCGGCAACGCTCGCACGAATGTCACAAACACCAACACCAATCACGGTGGCAACACCGGTGGCAGCGTTCACGCTACAGATTGCACTCATGTCGCCGACGGTTGCGTAGCTGACAACACCAGGGCTATCGGTCGTGGTAATCGGAGTTACTAGCTGACCATTAGCCCACGAGGTGACAGGGTAGTCCACCGCAATATCTGCAACCTTGCTCAATCGCAGGGCCGCTGCTGTTGCGTTGATTAATCCTGACGAAGTAAATCGCAACTGATACGGCGAACCAGGAACACCAGAAACTTGGATGGCGTCGAATGTGACGATTCCGTTTACCGCGGTGACCGTGGTGGTTCCTGCGACCGAACCGCCAGCGCTTGATCCTGCGCAAGTTGCTGGTGCACAAACTGCAACGGTGACCGAGGTTGCGTTGTCGCTCGTTGCGAGGTTACCGAATCGGTCGCGAACCTGTAGCACAGGTCGCGAGGTCGAGCCGAGAGTGTCGCCGCTGATTGCGCCAACTGGCTGCGAAACGACCACGAGACGATACGGTGCCGCGTGAGTCAACGTAATGGCATCTGAGTTCTGAGCCAAAATCGTAGTGCTAGTCGAAGTTACTGCAGACATACCGAGCGTGTATGAAACGCCCGGGGTGCCGACCAGGTTCAACCACTGGAACGTCACGACTCCGCCATTAGCGGTTGCTGTCGCCTGTGATAGCGAACCGTTGACTCCCGAAGCCACGGTCGCGGTTACGACCGTGCTGTTGTCGGCGGTGGCCAAGTTGCCGTACTGGTCGAGCAAACGAAGCACCGGCTGGGTCGGTAGGTCATAGCCGGTGGCCGAGCCGACCGGCTGAGTAGCCCATACCAACTGGGCTGTAGCGTCGTGAGTCACGTGCAAGGCTGCCGAGGTTGTAGCGGCAAGCGAACCGCTGGTGAAGCTCAAGGTGTAGTCGGCCATCGGGGTGCCGGTGAGCTTGAGACCCGCAAAGGTTGCCACACCATTGACCGCGGTCGCGGTTTGAGGGCCAGCCAACGTGCCTGCGCTGCCGGTCGCGATCGACACCGAAACCACGGTTGACGAATCAGACAGCACAACGTTGCCGAAGTAGTCGAGCAGCGCAATTGCTGGCTGAGTGCCGAGCACCTTGCCAGTAACTGCGCCGACCGGCTGTGTGACCATGCCCAAGTGAGTTGCCGCACCAGCAACAACACGGATGTTCGAACTCGTGGTAGAAGTCAACGAGTCTGCGGTGAAGGTCAACTTGTAATCGACACCAGGTGTACCGGTGAGGGCAAGGTTGGTGAAGGTTACGATGCCATTGACTTCGGTGACGGTGGTGGTTCCGGTTAGCGTGCCGCCGGTGCCACTCGAAATCGCCACGGTGACCGCAATGCTATTGTCGTCATCCATGAGGTTGCCGTATGAATCGCGAACAGCAATCACTGGCTGAGTTGGCATTACCAATGCAGTTGCGCCTGCAGCTGGCTGCGTTTCGATTGTGAGCGCGGCTGCCGCGTTGTGAACAACTTGGATGGCGTTCGAGGTTGCAGAACTTAGGCCAGTCGATGCGAAGGTAAATGTGTAATCTGCGTGCGGCGTACCCACGAGTTTCACACCTGAGAATGTTGCAACGCCACCAACAGCGTTTACAGTCGTGGTGCCACTTGCAAGCGAACCGTTTGACCCGCTCGCAATCGAAATAGTTACAGCCGCAGTTGAAGCTGTAGCCAAGTTGCCATAGCGGTCAAGAATTCGAACAACTGGCTGCGTGGTCAAACCAGTGCCAGTTGCATTGCCCCCGACTGGCTGAGTGCTGATCGAAAGCTGGCTCGAATCTGCGTGGGCGAAGGTCAGGTCGTTCGACTGAATCGAAGCGAGGCCATTGGCCACGAACGTAAGTGACTTTGTGCCAGGCAGGGTCACGATGTTCAAGGCTGTGAAGGTCGCGACACCGCTATTTGCCTGAGCTACAGCCCCGGTGAGCGAATCGCCGGCGCCAGGGGCGCTGATTGTCGCGGTGACATTCACGGCCGAGTTAGCAACCACGTTGTTGTAGGCATCAAGCACCTGAACCACTGGTTGGGTCGGCAGGTTATCGCCGGTCTTGGCTGCAACCGGCTGAGTCGAAAGGCCGAGGTGAGTGGCAAGACCATAGGTAACCGCAACCGATTCATTCGCGGTCATCGCAGCAGGTGAAGTCACCGTGTAGGTAATCGTATAGTTGCCCACTGCCCCACCAATACCAAGGTCGGTAAATGTTGCTACACCTTGTGACGCTGCCACTGTGGCCTGACCAAGAATTACCCCGCCTGCCGAAACCGTTGCAGTCACATTCGCACCGGCACCGTCACCAACAGTTGTGGTGTTGCCGTAGGCATCCTGGATGGTGATTTGCGGTTGCGTCGTGAATGCCAGGCCGGCACGTGCCCCAGCAGCGTTGCGAGAAATCACAATCTGCGTTGCAATGTTGTTGGTAACAGAGACTGTGCTCGAGGCGACAACCGGTAGCCCACCGAGGGTGAAGTTGAACGTGTAAGAAGTGCCAGGCACACCAACAAGCTTCAGGTTGCTAAATGTGAGCACACCATTCACGGCTGTTGCAACGACATTTTGCAACGTGCCACCGGTTCCGGTTGCGATTGAAGCGGTCACACCGCTTGTGCTGTCGCTGGTAACACGGTTGCCGTACTGGTCAAGCAGTTCAAGGACTGGTTGGCGAGCCAAGGTCTCGCCAGTCATGTTGCCACCGAGCGGTTGAGTAATGATGTGCAACTGCGTTGCAGGTGCGTGGGTCACACTGATTGCAGTCGAAGTGACTCCGGTGAGCCCGGTTGCGTCGAAACTGATCGTGTAGTTCGCACCAGGTGTTGCAATCAATGCGAGGTTAGTGAAGGTCGCGACTCCACCTACGGCAGCCTTGGTGCCGCCAGCCGAGATCGTGGCATTTCCGTCGCCAGAGGCAATCGTGGCGGTGATCGAATTGGTTGCGTTCGCAACCGGGTTGTCCCAGGCGTCGTAAACCTGAATCACCGGTTGGGTGGCCAGTGCCGTACCTGTCGCGTTGCCGCCGATCGGCTGAGTGCTAATGCCTAGGTGGTCAGGAAGGCCATAGCCAAGAGTGAAGTTCTGGGTCAGCGGCTGGAAGGTATTGCTTTGGTAGACCAAGGTATAGGCACCGGTCGGGCCATACATGCCGACGGCAGAGAATGTGGCAACACCATTGATAGCTGTCACTGTGGTGGTTCCGGTGAGTGTGCCAGTGTGCGGAACGGCCACAACTACATCGGCGTTCGAGTAAGGGCCATCGGTGACCACGTTGTTCTCAACGTCTTGAATCTGAACCACAGGCTGAGTGGTGAACGCAACGCCTGCACGGCCACCAGCAGCTTGAGTAACCAACGCAATGTGGTCGGCAGCAGCGTGCACTACCTGGATGTTGTTTGACGCTTCCGAGGTGACGCTCGAGCCATTCAGGGTCGCGCTGAAGTCAAAGTTGTAGTTGTGGTTTACTGCTGCGTCGCTGAGCACAACACCGCTGAAGGTTGCCACACCGCCGACGGCATCGACGGCCATGGTGCCCGACGAGAGATCACCGCGGCCAGCGTTGAAGTCATTGTGAATGTTGATCGTCACTGTGGCTGCAGAGTCTGCGCCTGTGGTGACCAAGTTGCCGTAGCTGTCACGAATTTCAACTACAGGCTGAGTGGTTAGTGCGCTTCGAACAGCATTGCCACCAACCGGCTGCTGGGTAATTACAATCTGCGAGGCAGCGGCGTGAGTCACCGTGAAGTTGTTCGAGTCAATCGCGGTCAAGGTGTTGCTGGCGACTGCAAAGTGCAGTGCGTAGGTGGTGCCAGGAATACCGACGAACTTTAGACCGCTGAAAGTCGCGATACCCGATGAAGTTGTTGCGGTCAGGTTCGGCGATCCGCTGAGTGTTCCGCCGTTTGCACCCGAGTAAGAAGCAGTGATTGTGCGACCGGTGTCGGTGAGCACGATGTTGTCGAACGCGTCGAGCACGGCAATCTTCGGCTGGGTCGAGAACGCCGATCCGGTAGCAGCGCCACTAGAGAGCTGTTGGAAAAGCGACAACTTGACCGGGGTTCCGGCAGTTAGAACTGCGGTCTGCGAGACGGTCAGTGCGTCGTAACCCGCTTCGATGCCAGCGGCACTTACCGAGTAGGTCAAGTTGTAGCTGCCCGCGGTGTTCGAAAGCTTCAGGTTGGTGAATGTAGCAATACCGCCAGATGCCTGAACCACAGTGGTTCCGCTTAGGGTGCCATCTGCCGAAGTTGCGGCCACGTGCAGAATCGACTCGCCATCGGTGGTGACTAGGTTGTCTTCGGCATCCACGATGTAAAGCACCGGCTGGGTTGCAAACTCAATACCCGCCTGGAAGCCAGCGGCTGGTGTGTGCAGTAGCAGCTTGTTGGCGTTACCGAAGGTTAGGGTCGCCAGCTGCGTAGCCGAGGTGAGCCCAGGTGATGAGTAGGTAATGGTGTAGTCGCCGACTGGGCCACGAAGGCTCAACTGTTGCGCTGGGCCGACGCCCGACCAGTCGTTGTATCCGCCAGCCGAGTAGGTGTCGACAAGGCCACCAAGGATGCCGGCACCGCTCACGGTGACGTGAATCGCTGCCGTGTTGTCGAACACACGGTTTCCGGCTGAGTCCTGAGTTTCTAGCATCGGCTGAGTAGTGAACAAGAATCGGTCGCGGAAACCGGCAGCTGCACGAGTCAACTGGATCTGAGTTGCCACACCGTATGCCAGCGAAATGTTCTGCGCTGGCGACGTGATCGTAGTTCCGCTGATGGTCACCGATGCGGTCATGGCCTTGTCGCCGACCAAACCGGTCAGCGTGATTCCGTTGCCAGTGAAGTCGGCAACGCCAGCAACCGCATTCATCTGAGTCGTTCCAGTGATGGTCGAGTCGGCTGCCGAGATAGTCACCAGTGCGGTTGAAGAAGTTACGTTGTTGTCGGCATCGTAAAGAGTGACAACTGGCTGACTTGCGATTACTTCGGCGCTGCGCGCATTCGCTGACACTACGAGGCCAAGGTGATCAACTGCACCGGCAACCAAGTTCACGGTTAGATCTACCGGGGTTAGGTTGCCCGAGGTGAACTGAACAGTGTAGGTATCTGCCAAGCCGTTCAGGTTCAAGTCGGTGAATGCAAGCACACCATTAACCGCGTTGCCGGTGTTAATGCCATTGAGGTTTGCATTGCCCCAGTTGTTTGGCGATGCCAATCGTGCACCGATGTAATCGGTTGAGTCGGAAACAGTGTTACCCGATACATCTTGAACGGTGACGGTCGGCTGCGGCGAGAAGTTGACTCGGTTCACCGCGTTCACACTCGCACTAGAAATTGCAAGCTTGGTCGCGGTTCCGAATGTCAGGGTCACGGTGGTCGATCCGCTGATTACTGACGGCGACGTTATTCTCGCTGTCAAAGTCTTGGCGCCAACGGTTCCGGTCAGAGTCACGCCCATACCCGCGAAGTCGGCAACACCACTCGATGCCGACATCGTGGTGGTTCCACTCAGTGTGGCCCCGGTGGCGGTGAGTTGCACGGTCACATTTGAGGTGGTCACGACGTTGCCAGAGGCATCCTTGATGGTTGCTACCGGCTGCACGGTCAGGGCCTGGTCGTTGGCTATGGTCGAGCTCGCGGTCAGTACCACCTGGGTTGCTGCACCCACAGCAACCGAGATGCTCTGGCTGGCGCTGGTTAGGTCGGTTGAGGCAAAAGTCAGCGTGTAGCTGCCAACTGCGCCGGTCAAGCTCAGGCCCTTGCCACTGAAGTTGGCCACCCCGGCAACCGCGTTCATGGTCTTGGTACCACCGAAGGTCGCGCCCGAGGCCGAAGCGGTAATCGAAACGGTCGAGTTGGCAACGGCGTTGCCCGAGATGTCGAGAACCGTGACCACTGGCTGAGTAGAGAATGCAACGCCGTTGACTGCACCGGCGGCAGGCGTGGTCACCGCCAAGTGATCGGCAGCACCGTAAGTGATGGTCACGGTGTCAGGTGTGCTAATCGCGCTCGGCGAAGTGATCGCATAGGTGAAGGTCTTCGAACCGATCAGACCTACGTACTTCAGTCCGCTGAATGTCGCAACACCAGCAACTGCAGCGACCGATGTCGTGCCAGAGATTGAACCATTGTTTACGGTAAGCGATACATTCTGGGTCGACTCGCCGCCACTGGTAACTGTGTTGCCATCACGGTCTTGAATGGTCACGATCGGCTGCACTGAGAAGTTTGCGTTGTTAACCGCGGTACCGGCTGAAACCTTGGTGCCATTAGAAAGCTGGTAAGCGGCACCATGAGTCAAATCGAAGACCTGGCTGGTGTCGCTGGTCAAACCTGTCGATGCAAAGGTCAGTGTCTTCGAGCCGACCAGGCCGTACTTACCGAGAGCAGTAGCCGCGGTAGTCCAGTCGGCAACACCGGCAACTGAAGTCAACGATGTGGTTCCGGTTAGGGTTCCAGAGTTGATCGAAACGGTGATGGTCGCGTTCGATGAAGTCACCACGTTGCCCGAGGCGTCCTCGATCTTGGCAACTGGTTGAGTGGTGAAGTTGGTGCGGTTCACGTAACCAACAACTGCTGTGGTTACGACAACCTTCGAGGCGCTGCCGAATGTCACCGAAATGGTTTGGCTGTCGCCGGTCAAGCCAGTCGATGCAAAGTTGATGGTGTAACTGCCAACCGTGCCGGTGAGCTTCAGCCCGGCAAACGTCGCAACACCTGAAACCGCGGCCACGGTTGCGGTGCCACCTAGTGTCGCCCCGCTAACAGTGGCAGTGATCGAAGCTGTCGAGTCGGTAATGGTGTTGCCTGACTGATCCTGAACGGTAACGATCGGCTGGGTCGTGAAGTTCACTCCATTTACGGCACCGGCGGCCTGCTGCGTTACGACCAACTTGGATGCCGCTCCCGCAGCCACTGTGAACGTGTCGGTCGTGGTGGTCGAGGTGCTGGCTAGCGTGAAGGTCAATGTTTTAGCGCCAACCGAGCCCGTGTAGGTCAGGTCGGTGAAGCTGGCGACACCCGCGACGGCGGCCACTGTGACCGTGCCGCTAAGGCCCGAGGTCATAGAGGCAGTCACATTTGCGGTTGCATCTGTTCCGGTTGTGACCACGTTGCCGTCGGCATCCTTGAGTGTGACCTTTGGTTGCGAGGTAAAGGCGACGCCGTTAGTCACAGTGCCAGAACCCGCCGGTGCAGTGTTCGACGTATAGATGTAGCGACCGTAGGTTGCGTCGTAACCCGTGTAGGTTCCCGAACGGTAACCGGTTGCGAGTGTTCCGCCAATGGTTCCCCAACTTAGCTTGGTTGCTGCACCGGTACCGTTGACATCAGGCCAATTCAAAGTGAAGGCGTCGCCTTGCTTCGCAAAACCAATCGATCGGTTGGTGTAGTAGTACCAGTCGATGCCATTCGCGGTGGTCTTGTTTGTGAACGTTGTGTCTGCATCGAGGTTGCGCATTACAGAAGTGCGTGGCGCAGCACCGACTACATCGAAGTTGCTCGACGCAACCAAGCCAGACGCGTACATCATGTATGTGCCCGTACAGTTCGCAAATACCGAAGTGAGCGAAGGTGCCGAGTAGTTGGCGTAAGTGTCTTGGTAGCAGAGAGTCCAACCACCGTTAGTGACTGTGGTCTTTGTAACATTTGTGGCCGGCCCAGCCGGGTAGTACAAACCACCAGATGGAGTTGCACTCTGAGTAACTTGAAGCTGAGTTGCCGCACCGTTTACCAAAGTGAAGCCCTGAGTAACTGAAGTCAAACCGCTCGAAGAGAAAGTCAGAGTCTTCGAACCGATCACACCGGTCTTGCCAAGCGCGGTTGCCGCGGTCGACCAGTCTGCAATACCGGCCGATGCATTTACCGTAGTGGTTCCGGTCAAGGTACCCGAATCGATCGACACGGCAATCGGCGCAGTCGAAGCGGTGACAGTGTTACCGCCAACATCTTGAACTGTGACAACCGGCTGGGTCGTGAAGTTCGCGCGGTTGACGAATCCGAGCACCTGAGTGGTCAGGGCCAGCTTCGACGCAGCACCGATTGTGACCTGGATGGTCTGAGTCAGCGACGTCAGACCACTAGATGCATAGGTGAGTGTGTAGGTGTCGAGGGTTCCGGTGAGCTTCAGACCCGAGAAGGTTACGGTACCCGCGGTGGCCGCCAACGAGGTGGTGGTGGCGAGGGTCGCCGAGCCAGAGGCCGCGCCGGTACTGACCGAAACGGCCACGGTCGCGGTAGAAGTGGTTAGGTTGCCGTCGGCATCGAGCAACTGCACCGATGGCTGGGTGGTGAATGCCACGCCATCGACTGCCCCGGCGGCTGCGGTGGCCAGGTTCAGCTGAGATGCCGAGCCGGCAACCAGGGTTGCGGTCTGGGTAACCGAGCTCAGACCGGTTGCAGCATAAGTAATTGTGTAAGTCGCGGCCTTACCCGAGAGTTTCAGGTTCGTGTAGGCGAAGCTTCCGGCGGTGGCCGAGTTGGTTACGGTGCCGCCGAGTGTTACATCGGCCGAGTTTGCAGAAGTGACCGAGGCAGTGATCGAGTCGGTCGCGTTTGCAACTGTGTTTCCAGAAACGTCTTGAACCGTGATGGTTGGCTGCGACGCGAAGACCGCTCTGTTGGTTGCCGAAACAGTAGCAGCAGAAACTGCCAACTTGGTTGCGGTTCCGTAGGTCAATGTCACAGTCGTGTTCGCAGTGATCGTCGATGGCGAAGTGATCGTTGCGGTCAAAGTCTTGGCGCCAGTGGTGCCAGTCAACTTGACACCCTTACCTGCGAAGTCGGCAACACCGTTCACTGCAGCCATCGAAACAGTGCCGCCGATCGTTGCACCGGTTGCTGTCAAAGTCACGGTTGCATTCGAGGTGTCAACAACGTTGCCCGAGGCATCCTTGATGGTGACAACCGGTTGAACAGTTAGTACCTGATCGTTAGGCATAGTGCTTGAAGCCGTCACAGTCAGCTGAGTTGCAACACCTGCGGTTACAGAGATCGACTGAGAAGTCTGGGTGACAGCCGTTCCGGTGAAGACAATGGTGTAGGTTCCGCTTGCACCGGTGAGCTTCAGGTTGCTAAACGTTGCCACACCGGTAGAAGCGGTGGCGGTCACGGTGCCGCCAAGAGTCGAGCCGGTGACGGCCGCGGTAATGACCATGCTCGAGTTTGCAACGGTGTTGTTCGAGACATCCTGGATGGTGATTGCCGGCTGCGTGGTAAACGCAGTTGCGTTCACTGCACCAGCAGCCTGGGTGGTCACGGCCAGGTGATCTGCCGCACCATAAGTAGGTGTGATCGTTTCAGGTACTGAAGCCGCAGGCGATGCGATCGAGTAAGTAAGTGTGCGTGAAGAACCGCTGGTGCCCACATACTTCAGACCACTGAAGGTGGCCACACCACTGACTGCCGCAACGGTTGCGGTGCCCGAAAGCGTGCCGCCACCGGTTAACGCAACGGTCACGTTCTGAGTGGCATCCGAGCCGCTGGTAATGGTATTGCCATCAATGTCTTGGATCGTGATGACAGGCTGCGAACCGAAGTTGGCATCGTTGACGACCGAGCCTGAGGCCACGCCAGTTGTGATGGCCAGCTTGTTGGTAGCGCCGAAGCTCAGTTGGAAGACCTGGGTGGCGTCGCTGGTCAGGCCGGTCGAGGCGAAGGTCAAGGTCTTTGAACCAACCAGACCGTACTTACCTAGTGCTGTGCCTGCGGTTGTCCAGTCGGCTACACCTGCAACCGCGGCCAACGAGGTGGTACCGGTCAGAGTTCCCGAGCTGATCGAAACCGTGACCGTGGCTGTCGAGCTGGTAACCGTGTTGCCGGAGGCGTCCTGAATCTTGACCACAGGCTGGGTGGTGAAGTTGGTTCGGTTCACAAAGCCGGCAACACCGGTGGTCACTACGACCTTGGTTGCCGCACCGGGAGTTAATGTCACAGTCTGAGTTGCAACGGTATAGGCACCGAATGAATAGGTGAGCGTATAGGTATCGGCGGTTCCGGTAAGGGTAACTCCAGCGCCAGCGAAGTCAGCCACGCCTTGAGTGACTGGCTTCGAAGTGGTTCCTGAAAGTGCAGCAGTTCCGCCACCAACACCTGCGCCGACCGTGATGGTCATTGCGCCGCCACCCATGTTCGGCACGTTGTTGTCGGCGTCGGTGACTTTGGCTACCGGCTGGGTGGTGAAGGCGACTCCATTTACAAAGCCAGCTGCCGGAGTGGTGAGAAGAACCTTGGTTACGGTGCCGGTGGTCACGTTGATGTTGCTTGCTATTACCGAAAGTGAAGGTGATGCAATTGCGAATTGAATCGCCCAGTTACTGGCCGCGGTGCCTTGGATCGAGAATGCTGTAAAGGTTGCAGTACCTCCGACTGCTGCAACAGAGCCGCCAGCCCAAACAGTTCCGGTTCCACTACTGACCGTTGCAGATACGGTTGCAGTCGAAGTGGTTGCGTTACCAGATGCATCGGCAATCTTAATGACCGGCTGAGTCAGACATGTTCCACGAGATGGACAGTTTTGAGGTGCCGTGGTGACGATCAACTGAGTAGGTGCACCAGCCACAATCGTGATTGATTGTGTTGCCGTGATGCTAGATGGTGAAGTAATTGTGTAGGTCAAAGTGACCGCACCTGCGTTACCGGTCAGGCTGACATCGGTGAAGGTAGCAACACCAGCAACCGCTGCCTTGGTCACAGTGCCACCAAGGGTGCCCACGCTGGTTGAAATCACGACGTTCTGAGTCGACTGAGAACCCGAAGTCACGGTGTTGCCATCCTGGTCTTGGATGGTGATGACCGGCTGAGTCGAGAATGCGCTGCCGTTAGTTGCGCCAGCGGCAAGGGTCGTCTTGGCCAATTGGTAGGCGGCACCCGGGGTGTTCGAGAAGGTTTGAGTAGCCGTGGTCAGCGCACCAGACGAGTAGGTGAGCGTGTTGGTGTTTGCAACCGAACCGTATGAACCGAGTCCCGAGAAGGTAGCGACACCCGAGCTTGGGGTTGCCGATGCGGTGCCAGTCAGGGTCGAACCACCAGTGATTGCCACGGTCACAGCGGTCGCGTAATTAGCCACCGTGTTGCCGTATGAATCTACAACGGTGACAACTGGTTGTGTAGTGAAGTTCGCGCGCGATGCAAATCCGGCAGCCGAAGTGGTCAACGTCAGGTGATCCGCCGTGCCATAACCAATTGTGATTGCAGACTGGGCGACAGTCATCGCTGGGTTGGTGCTGTATGTAGCAGTGAAGGTGATCGTGTAGCTACCCGAAGTCAAACCACCGATGGCAAGGTTGGTGAACTTAGCAACACCTGCAACGGCAGCGACAGTGGTAGTACCGAGCAAGGTTCCAGTTCCGCCGGTAAGCGACGCGGTCACATCGAGCGTGGTTCCGTTGGCAGTAACTACGGTGTCGCCAAGTGAGCGAATTTCTACCCAAGGCTGAGTTGTGAAAGCTACGCCGGCTTTACCACCTGCTGCGTTTTGCGTGACGGTTAGGTGATCTGGGTCGCCCGCCTGAACTGTGATAGTTGCAGAGTTAACCGAAGTCTGCGATGCAATTGAGGCAACGTTGAAATTAACTACGAGGCTTCCGGTTCCGGCGGTGACCTTCAAGGCGCTAAACGTGAATACGCCACCGACCTGAGTAATCGATGTAGTGCCTCCAAGAGTGAATCCAGCAGAACTAGTTGTTGCCGCAACTGTGTTGGTTACCGTGTTCTGTGCGCTGATCGTGACGCCGTATGCATCCTTGACCGTGACAACAGGAGCCGGATTGAACACAGTGTTCATGTAGCCGGTTGTTGGCTGGTTGGTGACCGCGTACTGCGAGGCAACACCGAACATCGCAGAAATCGAGTCGACAGTGCCTGGGGTGTAGGTGCCACCGGTGGCCTCGGTGTAGGTGACGGTTGGAGTCGCTGCCGAGCTGGTCAGAGCCAAAGTTGTGGTGTTGTTCTGCGCGTTCAGGGTGATGTTGCCACCAGCAGCTACACCTAGGTTTGTCACCGTAATCGCACCCGATGCGCTGACTGCACCGCTGGTGCGCAGAGCCAGGGTCGAGTAGGTGCTTGGCGAAAGGGCTGTGGCAACGGTGATGTTTCCGCTGTTTGAACCGCCCGAGGCGCCAAGGCGCAGGGTGCCTGCAGTGATGTAGCCGAGGTCAGTTGAGTTCAGATCTAGCACGCCGGCCGAGTCGCTGCCCGATGCGCTCACGTTAATGGTGTTGGTGTTTGTGGTCGGCTTAAACGTGACCACGCCTGAAGTCTTGATTGGGCTGGTGGCAGTGCTCAAGAAAGAGTCGCCGGTGAAAGTTATGTTGCCCGTGTCTGCGGTGATTGCACCACCGGTCTTGTATCCGATCGATGTACTGGCTGCAATGTTGGTTCCGGTTGCGCCACCGTCAATCGAAATGTTGCCGTTCGCGGCAAGCAGGTCTGTGCTTCCGATGAAAACGCCATTGACGCCAGCTGCACTCGCACTTGTGCCGCTGATGCTGATGTCGCCGCCACCCGTGGCCTTGATCATGGCAATGTAACTCGCGCCACCGTTCGGGTTGATAACTACACCGTATGGACTCTGACCTGAAGTGCCATTGGTGTTGTTACCGATCAAAGTAATGGCTGTGCCGTTCGCCTTTGCCGAGACAATCGAACCAGAACCAGTTACGCCTCCCGCGTCAAAAATCGCGAGCGCGTGCCAGTAAGGACCACCGGTACCGGTACCCTGACCCTCGAGCCAAACAGCGCCGCCGGCCTGAAGATTCGAGCTTGGAGTGATATAGGTTCCGCGACCGTATGCCGATTTTCCACGGATGGCGATACCGCTGGTGCCCGAGTAAACGTTAATCGAGCCGGTAACCATTCCGATGGTTCCGAGAATGACACCATTCACGTTGCCGGTCGCGTTACCGGTGGCGTATCCGTCTGGAACCCCATCCGAGTTGGTGTCTGCACCACCGGCCAGAGTGATCTGACCGCCGGCTGTGGTTAGCGCGGTTGCGCCACCTTCTGAGTTAATCGAGCTGTAGTCGGAAACGTTAATTGCACCGGCACCTGAGTTATCGGCATCAGCCCAGAAGGTTATTGCGCCGCCACTTGTCTGCACCCTGCGAGCGGTTCCCGAGGTTCCGCCTGAAACCATAACGTCGCCGGTGGCCTTTAGCAGCAAGGCGCTTGCGGCCGTGGTGGTCAGATCGGCAGAAACGGTGATGTTCTTGCCATAGGCCGAAATGAACCCGGCAATTCCCGCGGCAGGCATGGTGATGTCGACGTTGTTTTGAGTGGAGGCAGAGACTACGCCACCGGTGCCCGACTGGCCAACGGTCAAACCAGTCACCGAAGCACCAACCGTCATTCCAGTTAGGTCGATGGCACGGTCGAATGACTGCATGGCAATCGCGTTGCTAGCCGGCTGAACGGTCAGGGTGCCACTGGTGCTGAAAGTAGAAGCGTAGGTTGCGTTATTTACCAAAACCGAGTCGGCATTGATTTCGATGTTGCCGCTGGTCGTAGACATGTCGACGGCGTTGATGGTCGTCGAAGGCTGGCTGCCCACGTAGCTCGCATTTGCATAGGTCACACCAGCACTCGTATAAGTGGTGTGATTGAACGAGACACCGTAAGCAGGCACCGTCGTGTTGGTCGCCGCGGCTGTGTCGCCGTTAAGAGTGATCTTGCCGCTCTTCGCCAAAATCGCTGCACCGTTGATTTCAATTCCGTCACCGATGAGGTCAGAGGCCACGGAGTTTGGCGTGCCGCCAGAACGACCGGTCAGCGTGATGCCACCACTTGAAGTGTTGGCAATCACGTTGCGAGGGCCGCCACCGGTGAGGTTGAACCAAGAGATCATCGAGATACCCGAAGATGGCTGACCGGCAGATGCCGACGCGTCGCCAGAAATAACAATCGCGTCGATTGCGGCGTTCGAGCTGATGATCTTGACGTTCTTGGTCTGGTCTGATGTGTAAACACCTTGAAGTTCGAGACCACTATTGAAGGCGCCGCCGGTCGCGTTGTTCACACCATACATGTGAATCTTTCCGGTTCCGGAGTTGATGCTCGCACCCGCATAAACAGTGACACCGTGCCCGCCAGCCAGGTTGGCGGCATCCTTGCTGTGACCAGCAATAAACACATTTCCGCCACCGGTAGTAATCGTGTCGACTACACCGAGCGTGACGCCACGGATAGTGGTGTCGTATGTTGTCGTTCCATTTGCCCAGGCGAAACCATCAGGTTGCCCATCGGCAGCTGTGCGACCGGCTTCAATCGACGACGAGCCATCGTCGAGGCCACCGGCCAAAGTCAGGGCACCGCCACCGGTGGTGAGGTTATTGAAGTTACCGATGCCAATGCGGCCTGTCTTGTTGTTATCGGCGTCTGACCAGAAGGTCATAGCGGCATTCGTGGTGGTCAGGGCAATCGGGGTTGCCGAAGTGCCGGCAATCGTCACGATGTCGGCCGTTGCCTTGACCGTGAGTCCGCCGGTGCTGACCGTCGAGTTCAAGTTCGCATTGATGTAGGCATTTCCGGCGTAAACGTTGATTGGTCCGGCTGCGTTCACCGCGTTGCTCACGGTGATGTCTGCAGAGTTCTGGGTCGAGCCACCGGTTCCAGGCTTACCAAGAGTCAACCCGCCAATGTAGCCGCCGTTGGTTCCAGTAATTCCAACCAGTGACCAGGTGCCGTCGAAAGTCTGGGCCGAGCTAAACGACTGCGAACTTGGCTGGATCGCAACGGTGCCAGAAGTCTTGACGTTCATCGCCGAAGTCAAACCGTTCGCGAATCGGTCACCGGTAACGACCACGCTGGCCGATGAACTTGTCACAGCCGAGCCGGCAAGCGCACCGATTGCGTTGTTGTTGGCCGCCACGCTGCCAGACGCCATGTTCATGCCGTTTACTCCGGTGTTGATTCGAATCTGACCGCTCGAAGCCAACCACTGGAAGTTTTTAGTCAAATCAAACGCATAGACGGCCGAGTTTGCCGACGTAGCGGTGAAATCAATGTCGCCGCCACCGGTTGCAATGAACTTGTAGTTACCGGCGCTGGTTTGAATCGGGTTCATCGAACTCGCGCTGTTAGTCACGTAAGCCACGAATTTCACAGCTGCAACATTGTTAACTGCATCGGCTGGTGCATTTGAAGTGACGGTAAGGCCGCCATCCCAGCCTTCGAATGCGTTGTCTGAACCGTACCCCTGAGCCAAAATGTCGATACGACCGTTGCCTGAGCTAATAGTTGTCGGGTTACTCGCGCTCGAGTTCGAGAGGATTCCCCAACCACCGCTTGAACCTGCAGAACCATAAACACGGATGTCGCCGCCGCCAGAAGCAACGCTCGAATTGAGCGAAACCGGGGTGCCAGTGGTAGTTCCAAATGCAACGCCAGAGGCGGGGCCATTTCCTGCGGCGTTAGCGAAGGTGTAACCCCTCGGATAGCCATTGGTGTCTACAACGCTGGTTCCCGCAACGATGATCTTTCCGCCGTTGGTAGCCACCGATGAACCGTTGTTGAAGGTCACGAAACCGATGGTTGTCGTGTCGTTGTAAGTCGCAACGTTTGAACGAGACCAGAAAATCGCAGGGCCACCCGCGGTGGTCAAAGCCTGGCTGGCATTCACGATTACCGAAGCTGAAGACTTGAGCTGAAGCGGTGCAGTCACGGTTGTATTTACGTTAATCGCCGCAGCAACCGTTAGATCACCACCAGTGGTGGTAACAGAGACACCGTTCATGCCCGCCGAAGTCAGTGCGCCTGTACCCGAGAAAGTCGATGCAGTGATTGCCACACCATTAGAGGCATTCAGTGTGCCTGCGCCTGAGTATGCTCCGGTGCCAACCATGGTTATGTCGCCAGAGTTGGTAGTGCTGATGGTTGCCGCTTGGGTGATTGAAGAGCCGTAGACGGTTACTGGGCCAGCTACCGAAATCGTTCCGGCCGAGACAGTGACCGGTTGATTGTTAGTCGACTTACCAATTCCGAGCGATGCGGCTCCCGCTGTGATGCTGAGGCTCGAGCTGCTAAATGAACTGGTGAAGGCCGTGCCGCTCGATTCGAACACGATATTGCCTGTGGTCTTCACGTTGATTGTGGCGGTCAGAGTCTGAACATCACCCGTGACCGTGATGTTTGCGCTCGATGCGTTGGTGGAGTTTCCGCCAAGGTTTACCGTGTTAGCCACAAGAGCTACACCCTTGGCGCCACCATTAATAGTTAGAGCACCACTTGCAGACAATATGTCTCCGCCAGCAAGGGAAATCGCGCCAGGGTTCGTGGCGTTGGCGTTTGTTTGACTTCCTGTGATGGAGAGAGCACCACCACCGCTCGCATTAATGGTTAGCAGGCTGCCCCACTCGCCGATTGCACGTGCACCACCTGCTGACGGTGTGCCTGTTGAAGTGCCGTTGATTGAAATCGCGGTGCCAGAAGTTGCGGCCGAAAGAATCTTTACCAGGGTTGTGTTCTCGATATCGATACCGTTGCCAGTGGCACTGTTCGACATGCCATCCATGGTGATGGTGCCCGTGCCTGAGTTGATAGTTGTGCCACCCCAGATGATGATTCCCCATGAAGCGTTTGCTGCACCTACTTGCTGGCCATAGATGGCTATGTTGCCACCGCTCGAATTCAAAATGACGTTCGTATCGACTGCAGTGGCGCTGGTTCCCAATGCAACCGCTCCAGCAGCTGCAGTTGCGGTGTAGGCGTGACCATTTGGTAGTCCGCTGCCGTCGGTCTGGGCGCTGCCAGCCAAACGAATCTGGCCACCGTTCGTGGTGATCTGCGATGAGTTGTTCATCGTGATTGCACCAGCCGTTGAGCCACCTTCGGTCGCCGCATAGCGACTCCAAAGCACGACCCCACCACCGTTTGTGCTCAGAATCTTCGAGGCAGAGACGATCACGTTGGCGCTGGCGCGAACGAGAATCGGCGCGCTTCCGCTGATCTGTGTTGTCAGGTTTCCGCCAACGGTCGCGTCTCCGGCCGAAGCCAAAATTGAGATACCGCCAGGGCCTGAGGTGGTCGTCACGGTACCGGTGATGCCGTAGCTATAGCCGCTGAACTGGGCGTAATAGACCGCGCTGATGTTTCCGGCGCCGGTGATCGCACCCGAGGCGGTCACGTTCACCGATGCATTGGTCGCCGTGTTGGCAGTCAGGTTAGCGCCGATGGTCGCAGCACCAGTGCTGGCCACGATAGTGACACCGGTTGCTCCAGACGCGGTGATCGCGCCTGTGCCACCAAAGGTGGTTCCTGTGACAGAAACGTTTCCGGCAGCGGTGAGGGTTCCGGCTCCGGTGTAGGCACCTGATCCGGTGACGGTGATGTTTCCCGAGTTGGTTGTGGTGTGGTTTCCAGAAACGGTTACCGCCGCACCCCAGATGTCGATGTTGCCCTTAATAGAAGGTGCAACCGAAGTTGTTATGGCCGCGGCGTTATTGAGTTTTCCGTAAGCCAGATATCCGAGGTTGGTCATAGTGATGGTGCTGCCGAAAGTCTGGGCGCTCGAGAACGAAGCCGACTTTGGTTGCAAATACAAACCGCCCGCGTTTTGGAACGTGGTCGAACCACCAGCGGCCCAGCTTGTTGAGTCACCGGTGATTCTGATGTTTCCGGCAAGCGACGTCGACGAAGTTCCACCAATGATGACAGTGGCAACACCGGTGTTTCCGTTAAAGCCATCGTTACCAGTGCCAGAGTCAAGGGTGATGTTTCCACCAGCAGCATAGATGTTGGTGTAGTTCATCTGGATCCAGTCCGTGGTGCTGGCCGCGCCTGTTCCAGTAATGACGATATCGCCGCCACCAGTTGCCGAAATGGTTTCAAGGCAGCCGCCCGATGCTGTCCACGAAGTGACACCATTCGAGTTGGTCGAGGTGCCGCCGTTGATGAATCCGGTGATCGAAATTGCGGTGCCCGTGGTTGCCGCTGACGTAATTGCCGAGTTGATTCCGCTTGCGCCTGCGTTTTGAAGATAAACGCCATGCGAGCCACTTGTCGAAGAAGCTGTTCCGTAACCCGAGATTGTCACTGCACCGGTTCCCGCGTTGACGTTCACGCCGGCGTAAACCCAGACGCCGGCACCAATTACGTTGTTGACCTGACCGCGAATGGTTACGGCACCCGAGGTCGATGTGACCTTGACTTCGTCGGTCACTGTGGCAGCAGAGCCGAGTCGAACTCCCGAGGCGTAGGTGGCCGAACCAATTGCATAAGTAGTAGGTGTGGTGTCGCTCGAGGCTGCGCTACCACCCATGATGATTGGGCCCGCAACCGAGGTGAAGTCGGTGTAGTTGTCGACCGCGATAGCTCCGGTGCCCGATGCATCGGTGTTTGACCAGATATAGATAGGTGCAGTGCTTGATGCGCCAGTCACGCTGATTGTGCGACGGGTTGCCGATGCACCACCGGTGATGAATACATCCTGGCTGGCCTTGATCTGCACACCGTTACCTGAAGTTTCAGAGGTGGTCACGTTGCCACCG
This sequence comes from Micrococcales bacterium, assembly GCA_046073845.1. GTDB lineage: Bacteria > Actinomycetota > Actinomycetes > Actinomycetales > Microbacteriaceae > Rhodoluna. The sequence goes on along the minus strand of JBJTNB010000136.1, from coordinate 29,989 downwards.
ATGCTGTCGCTACCGGCAGATGCAGCAACCAGGATGTCGCCTGCCGCCGAAAGCGCCGCAGTCGTCGTCACGCCCGTGCCCTTAACCGTGATGTTTCCGCCAGCGGTTGCGGTCTGCGCGCCACCGATGCTCACGGCACCACCGGTGATGTCGATGTTTCCGCCAACCGAGTTCGCACCATTAACTGTGACGTCAGCAGTGTTGGTGCTCGAACCAACCTGCAGGTAACCGATGTTCGAGGTGACCATGCCGGTGCCGAGCGTGATCGCACTCGAGAACGAGTTCGCGTTGCTGATCAGGTAAACGGCTGGAGTGTTTTGGAAAGTCGTGGTGTAAGTCGGGAATGAAATGCTGTCTGCCTGGAAGGTGATGTTGCCAGACATCGAGTTGGAAGCCGAACCACCAAAGGTGTTGGTCTGAGCTACCGCGTTATCGCCAACGGTGATTTGCTTTGAACCACCGTTTAGGTTAATCGCGCCACCGGCAGCGGCAATAGAAACCGAATTTAGAGTGATTGACGACGTTGTGCCCGAGGCTGCGCTACCGGTAATCGAGACGTTGCCACCACCGGTCGCGTTGATGTTGGTAGCTCCGCTCCAGAACACGACTCCGCGGGCATTGGTCGAACTCGAGCCTGCACCGACGGTACCTGTCAGGTTGATGGCGGTACCCGAGGTCTTCCCCGAAGTAATTGAGCTTGTCGATGTTGAACCGTAGTTGAACTCCATGGCGTGGGCTGAGCCGCTTGATGCGCCATTTTCGTAGCCCGAGAATGTGATCGCACCGGTGCCACTGTTTGCCGTGAGCCCGCCCCATTGCTTAATGCCAATGTAGGCACCGCCGCTCAAGGTGCTTGAACCGCGAACCGTGATGTCGCCGCCGTTTGAGGTCATGGTGATGTTCGTGGAGTTCAACGCACTTGTGCCCAGCTCGACGCCACACGGATAGGTCGAGCTGTTGTTGCTTGCATAGGTGGTTGGCGTGGTGTCAGTGGCTGCAGTTGCACCACCAAGTGAAATTGGGCCACCGGTCGAGGTGATGTCGGTGTAGTTACCGATCTTGATGGCTCCGGTACCCGAGGCATCCGAGTTCGACAACAGATAAATAGGTGCGGTGCTAGCTGCGCCGGTGATGGTAATTGGCGTGTGAGTGGCCGAGGTTCCATCGTTAGAAATGATGTCTTGAGTGGCCTTCACCAGGATGCCGTTACCCGACGCCTCAGATGTGGTCAGACCGCCCTTGAGGGTTACCGAGCTACCGTAGAGCGCGATGTCTCCGGTTGCCGAGATCTTTTCGACATCGAAGACCGCCGAGTTCTGGGTTGCGCCTGAAGTGCCGGCCTTACCGATGAGCACGTTCTTATATGTTGAGCTGGCGGTTACGCCCCAACCCGAAGCGAAACTCTGCGCACGGTCGAAGTTAGCCGACTGTGGCTGAATTGTTAGGTTTCCGTTCGCCTTAAGGTTGGCGCTCCAGAGCACTACCGAGTCACCTGTGAAGGTTAAGTCTGATGTGCTCGAGGTGATATTGATCGACGAGTATGCGGTGTAACCAGTCGCGATTGCTGCCGCTGACGATCCATAATAAATGGTCTGGCCACTGCCGCGTGCGTTCGAACGAATCGCGTGGTTACCGTGAGTTCCAGACCAAACAGCCTGCACCGTAATCGGCCCACTGTTCGACAGCAGGTTCACGTAGTTGAGCTCCAGGATGTCGGACTCTTGATTAGTTGCCGAGCCCCAAGTATTAGTGTTACCCGCAGCTGAACCCTGGGTTCCGTAAAGTTTGATGCCACCTCCGTTAGGAGTGGCGATATTTGTGCCGGCTGCGTAGTAATCCTCGATAGCCGATGTGTACGAACCAACGTTGCAGTTGGCCATGTCACCTGACAGAGTAATTGCATCGGTTGCGCTGCTCGTCGAAACGATGTTGTCTGAGTAGCTGTCATCGCCGTGCCAGCCAAGTCCAATTCCGCGGTGCCAAACGCTGGCCCCGTCGCAGGTGGTAGGTGACTTTCCGTAAATCGCAATCTTGCCGGCGGCAGAATAAATCAAGCCACCGCGAAGAAGCACTCCGTAGTCGGAATCACCGGTTGTTGACGAACCGCGACCTGCGATAGAGATGTTTCCGCCTGCAGAGATGATCTGGTACTGGCTTAGCAGGTCGACACCCGCGTTAGCTCCCCAGCCTGAGTATCCAGCCGCATAGCCATCTGGCTCGTTGTCGCCCGCTACGTGCCCAGTGATTTCAGGGTTCGCGGTGCCGCCGTCATCTGGGCCGCCACCGAAGACGATGTTTCCACCCTGCGACCTAAACCCGTTGGAGGCATCGTAATACTGAGCGCCGGCGCCGTTGTTGTCATAGTCAGACCACATGACAATGTCGGCACCGCTGGTTTGAACACTGGTGCCGGTGGCGAACTGTTGCTTGTCGGTAGTGCGAAGCGCGAAACCAATGTTCGGCGTGCTCGCATTGCCAGAAGATGCCAATGTTGTCGTCAGGTTTAGGTTTGTGTTAAACCAGATCGTGCTGCCGGTGAATTGAATTGCTCCCGAAGCTGAAATGTTGGTATTCCAGTTGTAATAAGAGGTGTCTGTCGATTTACCGATGGTCACATTCTTTGGCGTGCCCAGAATGTTGATGCGATTAAACTGCCAGTGCGTAGGGTTCTGCGACGATGAGAACGTCGTGCCCCATGACTGAAGCGTGATATTTCCACTGGTGTTGAAGTAGTTACCTGAGTTAACCGCGGCACTACCGAATTCAAAGAATTCAAACTTCGTGCCAGTAATCGTTATGTTCGAAGAACTTGTGGCGAAGTCGGTGACCGCTCCAGCTGCGTTGGTATAGGTTTTCGCCGTCGAGTCATTGATTGTCGACATGGCGCCAAAGCGGGTGTTCGAAACTGCGTTGTTTTCGCCGAAGTTGATTCCCGCAGATTGGTACTGGCCGGCCGCATCAGATGAGTATCCCGAGAAACTGATCGGGCCATCTTTAGCTAGGGCATCTGCCCACTGCCAGCGAATGCCTTCACCTTGCGAGCTGCTGTTGTTACCCGAAATTCCGGTAACGCTGATGCCGCCACCAGGGTTGTTCGCATCGCCGTTTACCTTTGCACCGGTGGCAATCAAGTGCGTCGAGTTGTAACCCCACTGTGCGCCTAATGTCGAATAACCGCCGGCAGTTACGCCGAGTGCATAGAGGCTTGTGTTGGCGCTCGAGTCACCATAGATCGTGATTGCCTTGCCTGTGGTGTTTGCCGAGGTCCAGGTGGTGCCGGTGTCTTGAAGTGCGCCTAGGGTTCCATTGTTGTAACCCGTGCCGCCATGCAAGAAGATGCCGTAGTACCAAACTCCGGTCGAAGTCGAAGAAGCCTTACCCCAGGCGCCAATGCGACCGGTGCCCGAGTCGATCAAGCCCGAATACGAAACGATTTCACCTGACTGGGCAGTGTTGGCGCCATTCGGGTTGGTGGTTGCATCCTGGCCAGCCAAGAAGACATCGCCGCCGGCCGAAAGAATCTGGTACCCAGCATTTAGCGTGATACCCGGGTCGCCGCTAGCTATGTTGGCGCCGTTGGCGTAGCCGTCAGGCAAGCCGTCGCCGCTAGCCATAGACGACCAGCCGTTCATATTTGGAATGCCAGAATCGGTACCGCCGTCGTCGAGACCGCCGCCGAGGTAAATGCCGCCGCCCTGACTGCGCAGAGTTGAAGTGCTGCCAAGTTGAATGTAACCACCGTTGCCAGCGGTGCCCGAGACCTTGTCGGCGTTCGCCCAGAAGACAATGTTTCCGCCGTTGGTTTGCATGGTGGTGCTATTTGCTTCAATGACCGAGTAGTTGGCCTTAAAGCGCATTTCGTTACCCGAGCCAGTCACGGTCTGGTTCTGGTTTGCCGAGATCTGGTTCGCATAAACGCGAAGTGGCCCAGCAATGTTCCAAGCCGAGTCGAGAGTGATGTTAAAGGTGTCGGTAGTTTGCGACTTACCGATAGTGAGAGCGCCAACGGTTGCGTTCATCTGCATTGACGCAGTGACGAAGAACTTAAAACCGGTGGTCGCCTTCGGAATAAACGAGACCGATCCGCTGGTGTTGAAAACCGAAGGCGTGCCTGCAGTAGTCGTGTTAATTAGGCCATACCAGATGTCGGTGTTTGCGGTGAAGTTTGCTGTAGAGCTAGTCACCTGCGATGCACCACAAGTACCGACAGCACACGAACCAATGTTCGAGTTCGAGTAAGACGCATTGGCCGCGCTATCGTTTCTGTTACCGCCAACAGTGATGCCGCCATAGTTGACGTTGGTTGCATTTGAATTCAGAACAATAGGGCCAGCGGCTGAAAGCAAGTTGGTGCTATTGAAGTTAATGTCGCCATAACCGGTCTGGTTTGCGTAGGTCGCGGCTGCGCCGGTTCCATTAAGTGTGATGCCACCACCGGTGGTTGCAGTCGACTGCAAATACACAGCATTGGCAGTGCTTCGAGCGAAGGCGCTCAAGAAACCCCAGGAGGTGGTGCTCGTACCGGTCATGGTGATTGCTGGAGTGCTGGTGCTGCTGGAGTAGAAATTCGAGGTTGCAGTGCCCGCTGGGTTACGTGAAAGCTGAAGGCCAAGACCGTTAGTAGATGCACCCGTTACGTTGATGGTTCCAGCGTTGGCATACATCGTGGTGCCATAGTCGAAGCACATGCCATCACCGGCAGTACCGCCCGACGCACCCTTGATAGAGATGTTTCCGCCACCAGAGTAGTAACCGGTGATAGAAGTGTTAGAGCCACCTCGGCCAGATTCGATACCGCAGTCACTTACGGTTGCGTCGGCCGCATAAGCAGAACCGTCTGGAATGCCGTCAGTGTTTGCATCAGCGCCACCGCCAAGCACGATCTGGCCACCGCCAGTGGTTGCAGTGGTCTTCACACCGTTATCGGTGCTCAGATTCGAACCCGAGTAAATCACAATCGCACCTGTGCTGTTGTTGTCAGAGTCCGACCACAAAATTAGGTTGCCGTTATTGGTAGTGAAGTTGGTAGCCGCTGAGGTTGTGATGTGGCGAGTTGCCTTGAGCGTTACGGCCGCACCCGAAAGCGTGTCAGTCACGTTCGCAATCGCAAGGTCTTTGTTTGCGGTCGGGCCAGCAACGATAGAGATTGTTCCGCCGGCAGAAACAGCGTTATTCAATGTCACGCCATCACCAAGGATGGTCAGTGTGCCCGCCGCAGTAATTGTCGACGACGCAGTTATCGCGTATCCGGTTGCGGCATTGATCGTGATGTTTCCGTTTGCGCTTGTGCTAATCGCAGAAGAAGCGTTCACTGTGGTGGCGCCCGCATAGGTGGTCATGTTGCCAGAAACCGCAACAGCGCCACCGATAGTCAGTGATGCAGTGTTGCCAGATTTACCGATGGTCAAACCGCCGTTCGCGGCAACGGTTGCCGAGTTCGGGAAGGTCACTGCCGCGCCGAACGAGGCAGAGTTCGACTGCAGGGTCATAAGACCGCCCGAGGTAAAGCTGCTCGACGCACCGAAGGTCGGCTTGTCGCTGGTGATCGTGAAAGCCTTGTTCGAGTTGACGGTTACCTTCGAGAAGTCATCGCCAGTGGTCGAGGTCGAGGTCAGGTTGACCGCACCTAGACCAGTGGTGGTGATCGAGCTGTTGGCGGTCGCAAAGTTAAAACCGTTTACACCTGAAGCCGGCTGGGCCGAGATAGTGATGTCGCCGTTCACACTGGTAACGCTGGCACCTTCGAACAGAATCGCCTGTTGGTTCGCGTTGCTGGCCACCGAGGTGATCGCAGTGATGCTCACTGTTCCCGAGCCTGTCGAGCTGACCGTTGGGACCGGGGTTGCGCCAGCGGCGCCAATGCGCACGGCGCGGTGCGACGCCCCTGTATCGGTTAGGTCGCTGGCGATGTACCCCTTTAGGGTCACGTTTCCGCCGGCACCCTGCACCAAGCCATTGTTAACCACGTAAACACCGGCCGAATCGGCGGTGCCGTTGCCCTCCTGGCCGTTGATGGTGATAGTTCCACCACCGGAGTTCACAACACCGGCGATGTATACACCCGCGTCGTCGATAACCACGCTTCCGCCGAGGCCGCCAACTCCGCCGATGGCCTTGTTGTAGCCCACGGCGTAGCCAGTCGTGACGTTCCAGTCACCACCTGCAAGGATGATGTTGCCGCCTCCCGAAGCAAATCCAGCTGTGGCTGCGGTGATCACAATCGGGCCACCGTTTGCGCCGGTTAGGCCATCAGTGTTTGAAAGCACGGTTATGGTTCCGTTGTTAAGCGTTAGCTTGCCATCCATCGCTACATAGCCCGCAGCGGCGATCTTGATGCCGTTACCAGCCGTTGTGGCGGTGACATCGTTTGCCATGTAGAAGTTTGTGGTGGTCATCAACGTCGTCGACGCCGTGTTCAACTGTGCGGCAAGCTGTGTCGGGTTGATGTACGAAGTAGCACTGTTCGTTGTGTACCAGGTGTTGTTGATCCAGCTTCCGCTGGCATCAGTTGCTTGCGAGGTTAGAACCTGCAGTGCACCAGGAATTGCCGAGAGCGTTTCGGTCACGTTGTTGTAGTTAGTCGCAGAGTAAGTCAGCGTTGCACCGGCAAGAGTTCCGCTGGTGTAAGTGATTGTCGCGTTTGAGAACGCAGTGCCAGCTGTCGCGGTGTTGTTCGTAACCGTGCCGAGTGAAGACGCGAGCGTAACGGTTGGCGTGCCGCCATCGGTCGTCGTGATTCGCGGCTGCCGTGCAAGAGCAACACCCGACATTGCGCCACCACCCGATGTGCTGATGATCAGGTTGTTCGCCTGCACAAACTTGGTTGTCGAAGCTGGCGACGCATAGAACATGCTGTCGTTTTGAATGATGTAGTAATACGTGCCCGCGGTGGTGGCCGCCGGCAAGGTGTAGGTGAACGTGGTGCCGCTTGCCACGGCGCTGCCCAAGTAGGTTCCGCCACTGTTCGAGTTGGTGGTGTTTGAGTAGACGTATACAGTCGAGTTCGCCTCTACAGTGCCCGTCAATACTGGGGTTGCGGCCGTGATGCCGTCAGTTGACGAAATACCGGTGTCGCTAGCGCTGGTCAGCGTCGGAGCGGCTGGCTGGCTAGGTGCGGTGGTGTCATAAGTGACCTGAGTGCCCTGATTAAAAATCCAAGTGGTTGGAAGCACGCTCCAGTTGACGTTGTCGGTGCTGTATTGAACATACTCGACGTCGCCGCCTCCATACTCACCAAACTCAACGCGAAGTGGGTAATACGTTCCGGCGTAAATAGTGCCGAGGTTTCCTGTTGCTACACAGACGTTTCCGTGTGTGCTTCCGTTGTTGGCAGTCGCGTTTGCATATGAGTGGCTATTTCCGGTCGCTGCGTACGTACCAAAGAAAAGTAGCGACGCATCATCGGAACAAGTGCGCAGGTACAAGTTGTTTGTGGTGGCAGTTGGCTTGATGTAACCAAGAAACAAAGCAGAGTAATACTCGAGTGACGCCTGGTCAGTCTGGTTGTAGGTTTTGCTGGTGTTGTTGGTGTTGTAGTACTGCGATGCCGACCACGTGTTGCCAATGTCTGTCGTAGTCATCGACATGTTGTAAGTGCCGAGGCCCTTGTCTTCAAACCAAGTGTCTTTGTTCGCCTGACCATCGAAGTACATCGTGGTGTCGGTGTTGTTGCTGTTGTGCCAAATGTAAGTTGCAAGCCCGGCTGTTGGTGCGGCAGCGCGAGCTGGTGGGGCTGGCTGCCAGAAAGTGATCAGTGCTACAAGTGCAATTGCAAGGATGGCGCCGACGCGAAAACGATTTGATTTTTGGAGTGTGCGAATTAGGCGCATTGCAGCGTTCATGTTCGCACCTCCTTGCACTTCGAAAACCGCGCTGGAATTGGCATCCAGGCACGACAAGGTAGGGCGAAGCATGCCCCACCAGGCCTTTTAAGTTTCGCTAGGGGCTCGAATTACAAAGATGTAGTTCTTCGGAAAATCCGAACATTTTTCAGCCCTTTTTGGAGCACTTTCCTGTGAGTTTTTTAGCGGGCATCCGGGGTGTTTTAAAGCGAAAAGTCCGCCCCTTTCGGAGCGGACTTCCCAAGTTTTGAAGTGTGATTACTTCAAGGTCACCTTTGCGCCGGCGCCCTCAAGAGCAGCCTTTGCCTTCTCAGCGGCATCCTTGTTTGCACCCTCAAGAACGGTTGCAGGTGCACCGTCAACGAGAGCCTTTGCCTCGCCTAGACCAAGGTTGGTCAGTGCGCGAACTTCCTTAATTACAGCGATCTTCTGGTCGCCAGCTGACTCTAGAACTACGTCGAACGAGTCCTTCTCTTCAGCAGCTTCTGCAGGTGCAGCAGCAACAGCAGCAACTGCAACTGGTGCAGCAGCGGTTACTTCGAAGACCTCTTCGAACTTCTTAACGAAGTCGCTGAGCTCGATGAGCGAAAGCTCCTTGAAAGCGTCGATCAACTGTTCGGTTGAAAGCTTTGCCATTTTTATCTCCTATTGGTTTAAAGCAGTTTTTGGGGTAAATCGGGGGTTCTAGGCCAGCTTTTCGCGCAGGGCGTCGACGGTGCGAACTGCCTGTGCAAGCGGGGCCTGGAACATGTAAGCAGCCTGGAACATCTTGGCCTTGAAGACGCTGGCGGCCTTTGCCAACAGCACCTCACGGCTTTCGAGATCAGCAAGCTTCTTAACCTCGTCGGCTGAAAGGGCGGCACCCTCAAGAACACCGCTCTTTAGAACCAACAGAGGGTTTGCCTTCGCAAAGTCACGCAATGCCTTAGCAACCGACACGGCGTCGCCGTGTACGAATGCCATCGCGCTAGGACCGAAGAGCTGGCCATCGAAGGCACTTACTCCAGCGTTCTTTGCTGCGATTTCAAGCAGGGTGTTCTTTGCTACGGCGTAGGTTGCGTCATTACTGATTGATTTGCGTAGCTCTTTGAGCTGAGCAACAGTAAGGCCGCGGTACTCGGTTAGTAGAACAGCGTTCGAGCTCTTGAATGACTCAGTCAGCTCGGCGACGTTCTGTACCTTGTTCGCCATGGCACTCCTTGTTTGTTTGTGCCGGCTAGCCCCAAAAGCAAAAAGGCTCCGAGCGTAGACGCGCGGAGCAGCCCAGAAGGGCAATAACTTCGAACACCTACGCGGGCAAGCATTTCTGCGATCTTCGTCGGCGCGTGCGAATCAAGGATTTCTCTTCGATTTGCCCACCCCGAAACCGGCGGTCTTTGGCTAAAGCCAAGTTTAGGCGGGCTCGGGTCGTTCGCGCAACCTAATTTTTGCGGTTGACCTGATCCGGGCGTCAGTTCTTGAGCTGGTTGGTCGTGTAAACCTTGTAACCCCAAGCCGGGATGCTCACACTCTGGCTAGCCGCAACTGTGACCAACTTGTTCGTGGCGTAGTCATAAAGCTTGCCTGCCGACGAGCTCCAAGAAATCTTGGTGCTTCGAGCCTTGCTGGTCAGGTTGATGGCGACCAAGACCTTGGCCTTGCTCGAGCTTCGCACGTAGGCGATAACGCCGTCCTGATTTGTGGTCACAGTGCGCAACGCACCAGCAGCGGCACCCACCGCGAGCGCGGCATTCGAACTCTTCAGCGAGACCAGTTTCTTGTAAAAAGCGGTCATCGGGCTAGCCGACCAGTCAATCTGGTCTTTCTCAAAGAATGCGAGTTGGTGAGTCAGCCCAACCTCTTGCCCGTTGTAAGTCAGTGGAACACCTGGGGCCGTGAAATAGAAAACACTGGCGGCCTTGACTGCACCGACCGACCCGAGTCGCTGGTATTCGGTGCCGTTCCAGGTGTTCTCATCGTGGTTGGTAATGAAGTTCATCGGCGCAGTGCCTGCCGGGTAATCGAGCTGCATGTTCGAGAGCTCGTTCAGGAACGAGTACTTCGAACCGTTGCCAGACACGAGGCCGTTTTCAGTGCCGAGCAGACTCCAGTTGTATGCACTCGAGAAATCGGTGCCCATGCTGACGTCGCCAGGGTTCGACTCGGCGAGCATCCATACAGGTTTGATCGCCTGCAGTGCTGTGGTTGCCTGGTGCCAGAAGTCATTTGGCACCATCATGGCCGCGTCACATCTGAAACCATCGATATCGTAAGTGGTGATCCAGTACTTCATCGAGTCGATCATTGCCGCGCGCATCGCACTGTTGCTGTAGTTCAAATCTGCGACGTCGTACCAGTCGGTGCCTGGTGGCTGCGTAATGTTGCCACTGGAATCTTTGGTGTACCAGTCAGGGTGCGCTGTGATCCACGGGTTGTCCCAGCCGGTGTGGTTCGCCACCCAGTCGAGCACGACCTTGAAGCCCATACCGTGCGCTTTGTCGACCAGCGCCTTGAAGTCAGCGGAAGTGCCAAACTCAGGATTTACTGCCGTGTAGTTGCCTACCGAGTAGTAGCTGCCGAGAGTTCCTTTGCGTTTGGTCACAGAGATTGGGTAAATCGGCATGAACCAAAGCACCTTCGCGCCGAGCGCCTGAATGCGAGGCAGGTCTGCGGCCACAGCGTTGAAACTGCCCGCGGCCGAGTACTGACGCGTATTGACCTCGTAAACCGTTGCGTTATCAACCCAGGATGGCGCAACCAGCGAACTGGCGGCGTTCGCCGGAGCACTGGCTGTCGGGGCTGCCGCGCAGGCGGTAATGGCGAGGGTGGCCGCGGTGAAAACAGAGAGCAGGGCTTTGGTTAGACGCATATCAAAAGGTTAGACCCATCGGTTGCGTTTAGCAGCCGCGATATAAACCTGATCTTCGAATCGGAGCCCGACAGCCATCAAACGAACGCTCACCGCCTTCAGTTTGCTTGGCACATATTTGAAAACAAGCCTGAACCGATTTGGGTAGCCGAGGTAATCGAATTTGATGGCGTAGCAACCTCGCAAATCACCAACTCGCTTGTTTTTCTCAAGACGCTTCATGGTGAGTTCGCGTTGTTGTTCAAGCTGTTCGACAATCAGATCTACGATTCGACGAAGGTCGAGGGTTAGGTCTAAGTACTCGAACATGTAGTCAGGTTCAGTCGTTATCGTCAACATCATCCGAGTCTGATTGAGACTCGACAAACTTGCGCATGTGTTCTTTATATTGTGCAAAAGTCATCGGTTCGCTCGGCTGTGAATTTGCGAGGCGGTCCATGACGATTATTTCGAGGCGAAGGTTTTCGATTTCATCGATCATCTTCTCCCATAGCCAGGCCGGGGCAAGCACGGCCTCTGGTTTGCCGTGTGAGCCAAAGATGATTGGCAACGACTTTTTGCGGTTCTTGCGGAACCCCTCAAGAATCTTGGTGAGGTCGGCGCGCGTTTCAGACGTGTTCTGAAGAATGTAGTCCTTGACGAGCGGGGTGCGTTTTTGAGCCATACCCCGATAGTAAATCTGTACAAGTTTCTGTGCAAGTTTTTTCCACAAGGATGTGGTCCAGGCAATGAAAAAGGCCCCGGGCTTATTAGTCCAGGGCCTCGATCAAATAGTTCTAGTCGCGCGGTGCTCGGTTTGAGCCACGTGGCTTGTCGCCGAAGTCGCGCTTCGGACGGTCGCTGAAGTCACGCTTCGGGCGGTCGCCAAACTTCTTGTCGCCACCGAACTTGCGGTCGCCACCCGAGCGTGGACCACGGTCGCGATCGCGTGGTGCGCGAGCTCGGCCACCATTGCCGCCGCGGCGGTCGCCGCCACGTGAACCGCCACCACGGCTGTCGCCGAAGTCGAGTTCTTCTTGGGCAGGAGGTGGCGCAATCGGGCCAGCGAGCTGCTCGAGCAGTGCGTTGGTCGGTCGAACCTCGGTGAAGATTCCATCACGGTCGGCGCGGTCGAGCATCTGCTCCATGCGACGACGGCGAGTACGAGGAATCAAGGTCACCACGGTGCCTTCCTTGCCAGCACGACCGGTTCGACCGGCGCGGTGCAAGTAAGTCTTGTATTCCTCAGGTGGATCAACCTGAACAACAAGTGCAACATCGTCAACGTGGATTCCACGCGCCGCGACATCGGTCGCAACCAAAACGCGAACATAACCCTTGGTGAAACGCTCAAGGTTTCGGTTTCGTTGGTTCTGGTTTAGGTCGCCGTGCAAGCGCGCGGCAGGAACCCCGGCTGCAGTTAGCGATTCACTCAAACGCTCAGCAGTCATCTTGGTGCGAGCAAAGATCAAGGACTTACCGTGACCCTGAACCAAACGCAAAAGAACTTGCGAGCGGTCTTCTTGGTCGACAATCAAAACGCGGTGAACAATATTGCTGGTGTCTTCATCCTCGTTTGGAACTTCGTAAACGAACGGTGCAGGCAAGAACTCGCGAACGAGAGCGTCAACTTCTTTGTCGAGAGTTGCAGAGAACAGCAACTTCTGCGAGTCTCCGGTTGCACGCATGATGCGCTTTACCGGCTCGATGAAGCCAAGGTCACACATGTGGTCGGCTTCGTCGATGACGATGGTCTCAACTTCACTGAGGTCAACGATGCCCTGAGCCATAAGGTCTTCAAGACGACCAGGAGTCGCCACCACGATGTCGGTGCCGCGGCTCATTGCGTTTTCTTGGCGTCGCTGAGGCACGCCACCGTAGATGCAGGTGGTGTAGAAGCCAACCGACTTCGCCAAAATCTGCACGGTGCGGTCGATCTGGTCGGCCAATTCGCGAGTCGGCGCCAGGATGAGCGCGCGCGGCTTGCCTGCCTTGCGAGGCTGCGAGCCCGCGGCAATCAACTTCATGATTAGCGGAACGGTGAAAGCAACTGTCTTTCCAGAGCCGGTCTTTCCGCGGCCAAGCACATCCATGCCGCCGATAGCAGCCGGGATGGTTGCTGCCTGAATCGGGAACGGGCTTTCAGCACCCATGCTCGCTAGAGCGATAACCATCTTCGGGTGAAGGTCCATGTCGCCGAAGCTGCCGGCCATCTCAACGGTCGATGCGTCGACACTCTCGAGACGCTCAAGCTTGGTGTCTTCGAAGAACGCCTTCTTGTTCGGGTTCGACTGGCGGGCGCCGTCAAAGCTGCGGTCGCGATCGCGGTCGCGTTCTACGCGGTCTGCACGCTGAGGTGCGCGCTCGTCGTCGAAGCGGCGCTTCGGGCGGTCGTCAAACTTACGCGCTGGGCGGTCATCGCCACCGAAACGCGAACTCTTTGCCGGTCGGTCGCCGTCAAACTTACGCGCTGGGCGGTCATCGCCACCGAAGCGCGAACTCTTTGCCGGACGGTCACCATCAAACTTGCGAGCCGGACGCTCGTCATCGTACTTACGAGCCGGACGCTCGTCGCCACCGAAGCGTGAGCTCTTTGCCGGACGGTCGTCGCGCGAACCACGAGCATCGTCAAACTTGCGAGCACCGCGTGCTGGCTTCTCGCGTGGCTCCCAGTCACGGCGACCATCGTTCTTTGCACCACGAGGTGCGCGATCGTCGCCACCGAAGCGTGAACTCTTGGCTGGGCGGTCGTCAAACTTGCGAGCCGGGCGCTCGCCATCAAACTTGCGTGCTGGTCGAGCATCGCGCTCGAAGCGGTCTTCGCGACCTGCTGCTGCAGCGCGTGGCTTACGAGCTGGGCGAACGTCTGCATCGCGGTGCGGAGCACGGCCACCACGGCCATCCTCGCGCTCTTTGTAACTGCGTTTTGGAGCAGCACCCTTGCCGGCGAACTTGCCAGCACCTGCGGCACCGCGCTTTGGCGCAGCGCTCTCAGCTGCCGAAGCGCCACCCTTGCGGTGAGTCTTCTTCGGAGCTGCAGAATTAGAAGTTGATTTACTTGCGCCAGTCTTCGCGGCGCGCGCGTTTGTCTTGCCAATTTTTGGCATGTTGATACCTATTTCGTTTTAGTCATTAGCCGAACTGCTAAAGACCACGCAACTTTGGGATCAATGCAAACGACTACCATCGGCAAATCGCCGAATAACTCAAGCCTAGGCGAGGATGCCCGAAATGAACAGATTTATTTTCACCAGGATGCGGCATCCGTGTCAGGGAGATTCGGCTCGTATCGTCACCCCTATCCATTTGCACATGTTTTTGCATCAGTTCTGGTGCACAAAGCAGTGCAAATGCATGCCATGGACGACTCGGCCGCAAAGCCTCACACAGGGGTGGCTAATTGCACGGCGGGAGATTTACGGGAACGCTAATTGCGCCTCGGGCGATTTACCGGAACGCTACTTGAGCAGGCCGCGAACAGTGAGCTCTGCGTGCAGTTCTGCATCTGAAGGCTCGACGAGAACTCCACCGTCGGCAAACTGAATCACCGGAATGTTCTTGCGACCGGCGATAGCCTCGGCCTCAGTCGCGAATTCGGGGAACTGCTCGACGTTTTTCTCGTCGAAATCAACACCGAGCGTGTTCATCAGCGACTTCGAACGGCGGCAATCACTGCACCAGTCGGCTCCGTAATAAGTAATTTCGCTCATGGGGTCTCCTAACGCAAACGATTCTTATCAGGAATAGTAAGCACTTCTCCGTCGAAAGTTATTCCCGACAGGTCGCGAACCACCACATCGGCCAGCCCTTCGAGTGCCTTCTCGCCCACCCCAACGATCAACCCGACGCCGGCATCGGCCGCGGCCTGGGCGCCTGCCACCGCATCCTCGAAGACAACACAGTCGACCGGATCAAACCCCAAGCGCGATGCCCCGAGCACATACGGCTCTGGGTCGGGCTTGCCGCGGCTCACGTCATCGCCCGTGACCAACTCGGCCGGCACGCGATGGCCGGCAGCCAACAATCGAGCACGTCCAAGATTTACGTTCGCCGACGTCACGACCGTCCAGGTTCCGTCAGCCAGAGTCGAGGTCAGTTCGACCGCACCTGCAATCGGCACGGTTTCGTAGGCGCTGTCCTGCTCGAGCTGATTGATGCGATTGTTTGCCTCGTCGAAAAGGTCAGGAGTCGCGATCCATTTGCGCACCATATCTTCGGCGCGAACACCGAAGTTCTCTGGCCGATCCCATTCGAGTTGAGGTGCGTATTCACTCGCCCACTGATTCCAGGCAGCAACAGCCGCGGCGTGCGAATCGACAAGCACGCCGTCGTTGTCAAAAAGAAGGGCACTGGCGAAAAACTTCATCGGTCGCGCTTACTTGCTTTCTTTGCGCTCGCGATTGCGCTCGGTGATGCTCAGGTAAATACCGACCACGGCGAGCAAAAGCAGTAACTTCGCCGGCACCAAGTCGCCAAAGAACCACGATGGCGCCATCGCGTCGACGATCTTCGTGGCTTCACCGTTTGATAACGGGGTGTATTGGTCGTACCCCATCGGATACGCGTTCATGCGCAACTTAGACATAGCCTCGCTACCCAACCCAAACGCGAGAATCGAAACCACAGCACCGAAAACAATCGACAGCACGAAGTTCAAAGTCGAAGCACCCGCCGCGAGCGCGGTGCGCGGCTTTGGCGCTTCGGTGCGAGCGCTGCGCGCCTTCGAAGCGAATCGAGTTCCGGCAATCACACCGAAACCAACAATCGCGATGATGACAACCCACACCCAGGTCTGCAAGTTTGTGCGAGTCGCATCGTAGATAAACAACCCAAGGATGACGGCAAACGCGGTGCAGACAATCGGAACCGCATAGCCGAGGGCTAAAGCCTTCTGCAGTTCGGTCATCCTGGTTTTTTCGTTGCTATCGACACTGTGGTCTTTCGCGAAGACGAGTGCACGCAAAATCAAAATCACCACGGCTGCCGAAGCAACGATGATCGGCAGGTAGAGCCAGAGCAGACGATCGAGAACGGTGCCGCTGCGGTTGTAGTCGTTGAAGCCTGAAATGAAGGTCGTGAAAGCAAAAATGGTGAGCGCGCCGAGGCTGATGGTGAGCGACAGGTTACCAAAGCGCACCGCCGCACGGGCGAGTGGCGCCGACGCGGTCGCCTCTGCGCGAATGGCCCAGGTTCTGCCGAATAGTGCCGAGACTCCGCCCAGCAGCAGCCCGACTAGAAAGACCCACACGCTCGGATGCGCTGATGAAGTGCCAACTTCGTAAAGCATTCCAACCAGCTGGCTGGCCATCGAGAAAAGCCAAACCACCATGAGACCAAGTAGCGGCATTGCAATGGCACGATTTGGCAACGGAATACGTTTCATGGTCCAACGCTACTGCTTGCCTGAATAAACTGACCCCATGATTCTGGTCATCGGCGAAGCTCTAATCGATCTCATTGAGAACCGTTACCAACCTGGCGGATTCAACGCCGTGGTCGGTGGCGCTAATGCCAACGTGGCTCTGGCCCTTGCTCGTCGTGGAACCAAACACCAGTTTCTGGGCCGAATCGCAGGCGACCGCTTCGGCAAGATAATTCGCGAACGCCTCGAAACCAACGGTGTTCACCTCGAGCACTCAATCGCCGCCGATGAACTCACCACCCTTGCTGTGGTCAGCATCGACTCTGCCGGAATCCCCTCTTATTCGTTCTACGTGAACGGCACCGCAGACTGGGGCTGGACCGAGGCCGAACTGCCCTCCGATGTCGACCTCGAAAACATGCACGCTACGGCAATCCAATTCGGATGCCTCACCATGGCAATGCAGCCCTCTTCTGCGGTAATCGAAGCTTGGTCGCGCACACATTTCGAACAGAATTCGGTCACCATTTCGCATGATGTGAACATGCGCCCCGCGCTTGGGTTTGAAGCTGCGCACGAGCGCATCCGTGTTGAAAGACTCAACTCGATTTCGCACATCGTCAAGGCGAGCGACGAAGATATCTGGTGGCTTTACGGGCTCGAGCACGGCACCGACCTTGATGACATTGTGCGCGACTGGATTGCCGGAACCGAGCGAGTCGTGATGGTGACTCGCGGTGCAGATGGCACATCGATCTATCGTCGAGACCGTCGCATCGACGTGCCATCTCGCAAGATCAACGTCGTCGACACCGTTGGCGCCGGCGACACGTTCTGCGCAAACCTGCTTGGTCAACTCAGCGACGCCGACGCACTTGGCAGCGACCCGTTCGACCGACTCGCAAACTTGAGCGACGAAACCCTAGCCGAATACGCACGCGTCGCATCGATTGCGGCATCGATCACCTGCGAGCGGGCCGGCTGTGAACCGCCGACTCTTTCGGATTTGTCTGAGACCCTGCGTAGTCTTTAGTCCATGAATTACAACAACTTGCTGTTTACCCTCACTGTCGATTTCGCGATTGCAATCATCTTGGCTCTTCGTGTTGGTTACACGGCAAGAAGCAAGGGTTACAGCTTGGGGCTCTGGACATTCCTAGCGTTGGTATCTTCGTCAATTACCTCGGTATTCGCAATCTTCATTCGCCCGAAGACGCGGCCGGTCGGCACACGCCATCGAGCCAAAATCTTCTCAATCATCGGCTACGTTGCCGGCGTGATCGTGCAAACCATCGGCCTTTCAGGCATTTCAGTCACTCCCGAAATGACCGACCAGCAGATCATCGACGCCCTTGCCCAGCAAAGCTCAATCGGTTCGCTCTGGCTGGTTGGCGCGGGCCTTTTGTTTCTGGTGGCCGCCGTGGCTAACGAGCGGGTCGTGAAAAATCCAGAGGCCATCGCCTAACCAGGGCCATTCCGCCACCAGCAAACCGCGCCAGTTAGCGGGAAGAACGCCGTCAGGCGTGTTGTTGCGTTGAATGTCGGTACCCAAGAGCATGATTGCTCTTCTCACCAAAAAACACCGGGGCTTGTACCCGAGTTTTGTCATCCCCGCAAAGGAGCGTTCAATGGACGACGATTTCGACTACCGCGACTGGGAACGTCGCCAAGAAGATGCCGACTGGACCGACATCACCTCTGGCAACGACGAACACCGTGCCGGCGCTCTGATCAATCGAGCACTCAGCCTCGGGCTCTTTGAAGAGAGCACGCTCGGCCGTGTAATTGGCTTTGTTGGTGCTGCGGTCGAAATTAATCGCAAGCTAAATCGTTCGACGCAGCTTTACCAAAGCTTGAAAATGCTTGGCGAGGCCTACAGTCGCAAACAAGCCTGGGGTGACTGCCTTGCAGCATTCACCGAAGCTGCCGACGTTGCCGCCAACGAACTCCAGGATGACGGCCTTCGTGCCAGTGCCATGGCCTGGCGAGGTTTCGCGTACCACCAACAGCGCAACTATCGCGCTTCGGCCGAGGCTTACGCTAACGCAGCACTCTTAAACGAAGTGATCAACTCAGAGCGCGCCGTCGTCGACATGAACTTGGCTGCGCGTTCGTACATGTTGACCAACGATTACTCGAAGGCAATCGATGCCGCGACTAAGGCTCTTGAATTGGCAAGCGATGGTTATCGACTCAGCGATGCTGTTGCCGCGCACGCAATCATTTCTTTGGCATACGCGCGATTGGTTGATCTGCCAATGGCCAAAAAGCACTGGGCCTTGGCAAAGTCTCAGGGCGAGATTGCTGGCCTCGAACGTTTTGCATTGCACTTTCACACACGTGCCGAAGCATGGATCGCAGTTCTCGAAGAGAATTATGCAAAGGCCGACTCAATGTTTAAAGAGCTGGCTCTAGATCAGCGCAACAACGGGCAATACAACTTGGCGTCAAACTCGATTTTTGGTCGCGCACTTTGCGCACTCCGTCAAGGCGATGAAGAACGCGCAATTGAACTCATGAATTCAATTTTCGATGTCGCTGAGCAGCAAAAGCTAACGATCGACCTGACTGAGGTTGCCTCTGAATTTGAGGACTTTTATGCATCGACCGAGAACTGGCTCGATGCGCTAGCTCTTTGGCGTCGCACAGCCGCGCTTCTTGAAACCCACGAGTTCGACTACGCGCAGTCTGAGCTCTGCGATGCCCGAATCGCCTACTTCGAAGCCAAGCTGGCAATCGAGCCAACCGAAAAGGCTGAAAAGCTGTTGGCCTTGAAGTCGCGTCTGGGCGACCGTTTCTTCATGCTTTACGACAGCATCTTCGACCTAGCCCGAGCACTAGCTATTACAGACCGAGCCAGTGAGGCCCTTGAGCTCTGCGATCAGGCTCTTGCCTATCACGAGGCCACAGGTCCGGGCGGCCTGGGCGCTGACCACTTAACCGCAGAGTGGCACGAAGTTCGCGCTCTCGCCTATCAAACCCTTGGTGACGTCGATGCGGCCAAACTCGAGGGCCAACTGGCGTTCGAATTGTTCTTCGATGTTGAACACTTCGAACAGGCAAAGCGTCTGCGCGATTTTTCTAAATCGCTCAATGAAACGGCTTAGCCGCCCGCAATCACAAAGTCAGCCTCGAATACCGTACGGTCATCACTGGTAGCCCCGACCGACCAGCGCAGCGTGAGTTCAGAGATTAACTCTGTACCGAATCCAGCTTTACCTTTCGAATCCGATGGCAATAATTTGCCGTTATTGATGAGTCGCAATTTCACGAGGTCGCCGAAGGTATCGGCATTAAGTTCAATTTCTGTTGCCTGGCCGTGCTTCACCGCGTTAGAAATCGCTTCGCGAATCACTTCGATGAACGCCGCCTCGAAGTTCGGGTCGCGTTTTGCAGCCTGCATAACTGACTTATCGATCTTTGGGTAGATCTCACAGGTGCCAGCCCAAACATCAATGACCTGTCTGATCACACTTCGCGCCGATGCTCGATCTTGCTTGTCAAAATCAAGTTCGCGAAGAACCTCTTTTAGTTCGCCATTGATTTGTTCAACCAGTTTTGCTGACACACGCTTTGCCTGTGATAACCGAATTGCCGATGCATAGAGCCGTGCTTGAACCGGACCATGCAAAACAGTTGCAAGCTTGCGGCGGTACAACCAAAGCTCACGACGCGCTTCGGCATTCAGCCGTTCAAGATTTTCGTTGGTTGTAGCCAAATAGGCTGCAGACTCTTCGCGCTGCAACTGAAACAGCTGACCGATAAAGAAACCAATGCCGGCCACAACGACATACAGAGTCACGCGACCCGGCGTGTACTGCACGGTATTGAAGGGGCTGAGTGTGAGGGCGATGTCAACCACAGCCCCGATCAGGGCGTAGCTGGTCAATTGCACGAAAAACGCTGCAGTCTGGGTCAACTGCAACTTGGCAGTGCTGCGCTTTGCCAACTCAAGCAAAAGAATTCCAATGACGCCCACCAAAGCTATCTGGTAACCCCAGTTCGGGTTGCCAAAAATGTGAGAGGCTGCTGGGGCCGCAACCATCACGAGAAGAAGCATGAACCAGATTGGCGAATACATCGAAGCCACCTGGATGGGGCTCTGCAGCTTTGTAAACAAGCGGAATTTGATGGCTGGTTTGCCCGTAGCCTCGAAAAGTCCAGGAGTTTGATCGTTGCCAATTTGCAGTGACAGCGGTCGAATGTCTCGATCAACCGTGCTCTTCAGGCTGGCCACAGCCACCGCAACTGAGCCTTCGGCGCGAGAAGCCGCAATTTTTGAAATTAGGTCGTCAATCATCGGATTGACCAATGCCTTAACTCGACCGGCAAGTTCAGCCTTTTGAATTGAAAGTTTTTCACGCAGATTTACCAGTGCATCCTGAAGCAACAAACGCTGGTGTTCAAGTTCGTCGTACTTTCGACTGCTACGCACGGCATTAGAAACCAGAACGGTGATCAAGCCCAGCATAAAGAACGTGTAAAGCATTGAACCAAATACGCGATACACAAACTCGTGGCTAGCCACGACACCGTACGCGTTACCTAGCGAGTAAATCACAATTCCTCGAGCGACCCCGGCGAAAGCAAAGACGACAAGCGTTACGACAGTCGGCACTCGACTGCGATTGAAAAGTATTGCTCGACCCAATAGAAAAACGGCTGCGGCAGCTAAGTAACCAGCAAACGAAATTGCCAACCAGTCGGCTACCCCGCCTTTTGTTGGAATGGCGTCGTTGACTAGGTTGGTCAGAATGGCAGGGAATGCAAAACCAATGATGGTGTCGTAGTAGTACGAATACTTGCTGCCGAGTTGCTGTAGCGCACGTCGAACCGGAAGTCGACTAATCGCAATTGAGCTCGACATTATTCGCCAGGGCGAGTGGTCACGAAAAACAACTTCGCCGCTTCAACACGCGCGTTGCCCTCTGCCTGCACATCGATACCGAGGGCATCGAAGGTGCGACTGACAATGCCCTCAACCGCACGGATGCTCGTGCGACGAGCTTCGGCAATCTGCTGGTTGCTCAAGCCGTTGGCCACCTGGCGAAGCACCTCGATCTGTTTGCGCGACAAATCTGCAAACGGACGATCTGTCATAAGGTCGTGGCGAAAATCTTTCAAGTCACTGCCGGTGAGAACGGCATTCAAGGCATCTACCAGGTCGTTTGAATCGACCAACGCTGATTTACGAAGGTAGGCGGCGTGCTTTGGAATACCGGCTGAATCCTTGCCGATGATTCTCGGGTCGGGCAAGTTGGTCAAAAATACAATCGCGGTTTCTGGGCTTTCGGCCACGATGGCGGCTGATAGGTCCATGCCATCTGGGCCAGGGCCGAGCTCGATGTCTACCACCATGCCGTCTGGGTCATTGGCGGCAAAGGCCCGCTTGGCATCGGCCGCGTTGGCCGCAGTCAGCACGCTGAAGCCGGCGGCATCGAGGCTCTTTGCGATCAAGTCGCGAAGCAGGGCCTCGTTTTCGACCAAGATGATTTGCCTAGAGAACATATCTTCAGCCTAGTTCGGCAATACCTTCAGAGTTTTCAGCGTTGGGTCGGCAACGAACTTGATCATCACACCCATGTCTCGAGCCTGGAACAATGCAGAAAGTGCTGCCCCGGTAATGCGCTCGCCAGGCGATAGCACCGGCACACCCGGTGGGTATGGGCAAATCATTTCAGCAGAAACGCGACCAACAGCGTTGCTGGCATCGACGACCTCGTAATCGCTAAAGAATGCCTCGCGCGGAGTCACCACGACTTCGGGTTCTACCGAGAACGCCGGAAGAATTTCGATAGGTCGTGCAGGCCCGCGGTTCGCGTCGATCGACTTGATGATTCGATCAACCAAATCATCGATGCGCTCTGGGGTGTCGGCAAATGTGATCATCGGTATCACGATGTCGCGGTTCGCCATTTCTACGTCGATATTGGCAGCGAGCAAATCGGCCTCAACCTTATTGCCATCAGCACCGCAACTCGAAAGCAAAATCACGAGCTTGAGTGGGTCGATGTATTCGCCATCGATAACGTCGATGCCGGCGGCACGCAAAGTAGCGCGACCCTTTTCGGTTGCATCGATCACAGGGTCAATCAAATCGTGGCCGTGCTTTTCGAGCAGCGCTCGCGCGGCATCAATCGAAGCAAGGATGCGCCCGCTCATCGAAGTGGTCTGTGTCGAGTCAAACATCTTGTTAAAGCGAGCAAGGTCGACATACTGCGAGTTCACCAAGACAAAGCTCGCCTGCGAATAGCTAGGCAAAGTTTTGTGTGCGCTGGTTACAACTATGTCGGCGCCTTCGCTCAACGGATGATTCGGAAGCTCTGGGTGAAAGCCGTAATGCGCAGCCCAAGCGGCGTCGACTACAAGCGGGATTCCGTACTCGTGAGTCACCTTGGCCAAACGCGGAATGTTCGACATGGTGCCCACATAAGAAGGCTCGCCAATCAGCACAGCCTTGGCATCCGGGTGCGCGGCCAAAGTCTCGGCCAAGCGGCTCGAAGGCAAGTACTCGGGCAAACCGGTTGCCGGGTTGATCTCTGGGCGAATCCAAATCGGAACCACACCGGCATAAACCATGCCGACCAGCACCGACTTATGCAGTGTGCGCGAAACAATCACCTTGTCGCCTGGGCTGGCAACGGCCATCACGGCTGCGTGGTTCGAACCAGATGAACCGTTCACGCCAAATCGGCACAGGTCTGCACCCCAAAGTTTTGCGGCAAGGGCCTCGGCCTCGACAATAAGGCTCGGAGAGATGCGGTGCGGATGATTGCCAGGAAGAACCGGGATGTCGCCATCGACGACGGTGCCGGTCAGGTCGTTGCGACCTTTGTGGCCAGGGATTTGAAACGGAGAGCGGTCGGTCTCCATGTCGCGAATCCATGCATCAAGCAGTGGTGCGCTTGTGCGCAAACCCATTGGATCTTTAGTGTCTAGAAGGGTTGCTGCGCCAAATGCATGCTGTGACAATATCCCGACCTTTCGAACCTCGCGAACAGAAAAAGCCTAATAACTAATAGGCGTAGGGGCTAGAAAAAGAAAATTGCGTTGGTAAAAGAAAAGGGACCAGATTTCTCTGGTCCCTCATCCTTGTTAATTCTTTAGAACTCAACCTTGGTCACGTTGGTGTCTAGCGGAATGCCAGGACCGAAAGTGGTCGACACGGCACCCTTGATCAAGTAACGGCCCTTTGAGCTCGAAGGCTTCAAACGCAAGATTTCGTCTAGAGCGGCCTCTAGGTTCTGACCTAGCTGCTCCTTGGTGAACGAAGCCTTACCGATGATGAAGTGGAGGTTCGACTGCTTGTCAACGCGGAACTCAATCTTTCCGCCCTTGATGTCGGTAACGGCCTTCGCAACGTCAGGGGTTACGGTTCCGGTCTTAGGGTTTGGCATGAGGTTACGAGGACCAAGCACCTTACCTAGACGACCGACCTTACCCATGAGTTCTGGGGTCGAAACGGCTGAGTCGAACTGAGTCCAGCCAGCGGCTACCTTCTCGATAAGCTCGTCGCCGCCAACCTCGTCGGCTCCGGCTGCGCGAGCAGCGTCTGCAGCGGCACCTGTTGCAAACACAATCACGCGAGCGGTCTTACCAGTACCTGCAGGAAGCGAAACGGTTCCGCGGATCATCTGGTCGGCCTTACGAGGGTCAACGCCAAGCTTGAAGGCAACCTCAATGGTTGAGTCAAACTTCTTTGAGCCGGTCTCGCGAACGAGAGTTACGGCTTCAGCTGGGGTGTAAAGCTTGCCTTCTTTTACGAGGGCAGCTGCGGCCTGGTAGGCCTTTGAGCGCTTTGGCATCTGTTATTCCTTTTCTTATTGGTCACAGTTGTGGTTCAACACATCGCGCGCGATGCTCCCACGACTTTCTTTTGTTTTTGTCTTCGCTTACGCGTCGACGGTGATTCCCATGCTGCGAGCGGTGCCAGCAATGATCTTTGCTGCTGCATCCACGTCGTTTGCATTGAGGTCGCTCATCTTCTGCTCTGCAATCTTGTAGAGCGCGTCCTTCGACAAGTGTGCAACCTTCACGGTGTGAGGAGTTGCCGAACCCTTTGGTACTCCAGCAGCATTCTTGATTAGCTCTGCAGCAGGTGGGGTCTTTAGTACGAAGGTGAACGAACGGTCTTCGTAGACGGTGATCTCAACCGGAACTACGTTGCCCTTCTGGTCTGCGGTTGCGTTGTTGTACGCGGTGCAGAACTCCATGATGTTTACACCGTGCTGACCGAGCGCAGGTCCGATAGGTGGAGCTGGGTTAGCAGCGCCTGCCTGGATCTGAAGCTTGATCATGCCGGTGATCTTTTTCTTCGGTGCCATTTTGTTTATTCCTTTTTGTTGTTGTGGAACTCTTTGCTAATTGCTGACTAAGCCAGCGAGCCAACCTGCTCGAAGCCAAGCTCGACCGGAGTCTCGCGCTCGAACAGTGAAACGAGAACGGTTAGCTTGCCGCTCTCTGGCTTGATTTCTGAAATGGTTCCAGGAAGACCTGCGAACGAACCATCCTTGATCATGATGCTCTCGCCAACCTTGTAGTCAACGTTGATCGGAAGCGACTTGCCCTTGCCACCCTTGATGACGCCGGTTGGGCGACCAGACGCGGTCTTGACGATTTCCTGCTTAGGCATGCGCTCGTCGTTTTCGTACTTAGCCTTCTTGAGCATCTCCCATGCTTCGCCTGGGCGAAGCGGGGTTGGGTTCTGCGAGTCGCCTACGAAGCCGGTGACAGCAGGGGTGTGGCGCACTAGGTCGCCAGAGTGCTCGTTGAGCTCCATGCGAACCCAGACGTAACCAGGGATCATGACCTTGCGAGTCATCTTGCGCTCACCGTTCTTGACCTCGATGGCCTCTTCGATTGGAACGATGATTTCGAGAACGTCGTCGCCGCCCTCAAGCATCTGTGCACGGTTTTCGATGTTCTGCTTAACGCGCTTCTCGTAACCTGCGTATGAGTGCACTACGTACCACTTGCCAGGAAGAGCACGGAACTCTGCCTTGAACTGTGCGTAGACGTCTTCGTCAACTTCTTCAGCTGCTGCAGACTGAGCGGCAACTTCTGCGTCGTCAACGATTGAAAGCGCTGCTTCTTCGGCGGCAAGTTCAACTGCGCCTTCTTCTTCGCGCTCTTCTTCGACAGCGTCGAGGAACTCGTGCTGCGTTTCGGCAGCTGCCTCGTGATCTGCGGCAAGCAGTTCGTCTAACGCGTCGCGTTCGATGTCACTCATTGCTATTTCCTATCGATTGGTTAAAACTTTGGTGCGAAAATTTACTTTGATGGAGTGAAGACCCACTGAACACCGGTGTAGAACAACCAGTCCAGGAATCCGATAAGCGCCATCACGACAACAACAAACGCGAGTACAACACCGGTGTAGTTGCGAAGCTCTTCCCAAGTCGGGCGAGTCACCTTCTTGAGTTCAAGCACTACCTGCTTGAAGAACAAGGTGACGCGAGCGATCGGGCCGCGCTTTGCAGCCTTGTCGGCTTTAGCCTGTTCGACGACATCTTCCGATACCGTTTCGAATTCGTCAGCCATGTGCATCCTTCGTACGTTGTTGAGCGAAACTACTCGCAGGGCAGACAGGACTCGAACCTGCAACTTGCGGTTTTGGAGACCGCTGCTCTACCAATTGAACTACTACCCTTCGTGGGTGAAACGACCCGTAAGCCAGGGCAAAAAGACACACTTCTAGATTGAGATCTAAGGTGGGATTTTGCCAAATTAGGCTGTCGGAGTTGTCAAACTCACTTCGTAAAGTTTAGGTTGCCCAGCCCCATAAGGCAACCTCGGATGCCCAGCCCGCCCTTTTCCAGAGCGAGATTCAGGTCGGTAGGCTTAAGCCCATGACCGACTTCCCTCGAATCTCAAAGCGAATCGCAGCCATTGCCGAATCGGCGACCCTCAAGGTAGATGCCAAGGCAAAAGCCCTTCAGGCGGCCGGTCGCCCAGTGATTTCATACGCGGCGGGCGAGCCAGACTTCGCCACCCCTGCACACATCGTTGAAGCCGCGGTCAAGGCGGTCCAAGACCCGAAAAACCACCGTTACACCCCTGCAATCGGCCTGCCAGACCTGCGCGAGGCCATTGCCCACAAGACCAAGGTCGACTCAGGCACCGAAATCTCAGCCGCCCAGGTGGTCGTAACCAACGGTGGCAAGCAGGCGGTTTACCAAGCCTTCGCCACGATCGTCGACCCAGGCGACGAAGTTCTCATGCCAACCCCTTTCTGGACAACCTACCCAGAAGCTATTCGTCTCGCAGGCGGCATCCCGGTTGAGGTTTTTGCCGGTGCCGAGCAGAACTACCAGGTCACCGTCGACCAGCTCGAGGCCGCCCGTGGCCCGCGCACCAAGGTTTTGCTGTTTGTCAG
Organism: Micrococcales bacterium; assembly: GCA_046073845.1. Lineage (GTDB taxonomy): Bacteria > Actinomycetota > Actinomycetes > Actinomycetales > Microbacteriaceae > Rhodoluna. The sequence continues at coordinate 3,584 of JBJTNB010000136.1, read as the reverse complement.
CCCTTCAAACCCAACCGGCTCGGTCTATACCCGCGAGCAGACCGAGGCAATCGGCCGCTGGGCGTATGAAAACGGCCTTTGGGTGATCACCGATGAGATTTACCAGAACCTGGTTTACGACGGAATCAAGGCCACCTCGATCACCGAGGCCGTGCCAGAGCTGATCGACCGCACGATTTTGGTCAACGGCGTTGCCAAGAGCTACGCCATGACCGGCTGGCGCCTCGGCTGGATGGCCGGCCCGCTCGATGCCATGAAGGCCGCCGGCAACCTGCAGTCGCACCTCTCTTCTAACGTCTCGAACATCTCGCAGCGCGCGGCAATCGCTGCCTTGACCGGCCCGCAAGACGAAGTGCTGGCAATGCGCGAGGCATTCGACCGCCGCCGCAAGCTAGCAGTGGCCGAGTTGAACAAGATCGATGGCTGGTTGGCTCCGACTCCGCAGGGCGCATTCTACGTTTACTCAGACGTCAGCGAATTGCTCGGTCGCGAATGGGGCGGGCAAATGATCAACACCTCACTCGAATTGTGCGATTACATCTTGGATGCCGCCGAGGTGGCGCTTGTTCCGGGTGAGGCGTTCGGTCCATCGGGTTATGTGCGACTTTCGTATGCACTCGGCGACGCTCAGTTGCTCGAGGGCATTCAGCGTTTGCAAAAACTTTTCGCGTAGTTAGCGAAATCGCTTCACCGCAGATATTTAGAAACCGATGAAGTTCGGTTCAGGTGCGAGCGTGATTCCGAAGGTGTTACTCACGCGCTCTTGAATGAATCGCGCAAGTTCGCCAACTTCTTTAGCGGTTGCTCCGCCGCGATTCGTAATGGCGAGCGCGTGCTTCGTTGACACCCCAGCGTTCGACTGACCGAGTTGCAAACCCTTTGTGATTCCGCTCTTCTCGATCAACCACGCAGCCGAAAGTTTGATGAGCTTGCCATCTTCATCGACGGGCCAAGCCGGTGCGTCATCGGGTAGGTCTCGCGTGAAACTCGATGACACAATCGGGTTAGTGAAGAACGAACCGCAAGAGTGCGTGTCGAGATCGCTATCACTCAAAACCATTCCCTTGGATGCACGAAGTTCGAGAACTTCTTCACGGCGGCGCTTCAGCAACTCGCCACTACCCGCTGGCAAATCTGCGAGCAACTGCAGCTCAACCCAAGTGATCACGCCGAGCTTGCCGCGCTTGAACATGCTGTCTCGGTAAGCGAAACCGGCGTCGGCCTTCTCGATGATTTCGATTTCGCCGGTCAGGTAATCAAGAAATTCGCAGCGCACGAACACGTCGGCAAGTTCAGAACCATACGCACCGATGTTCTGCACAGGTGCATCGCCCATGGTGCCCGGAATGCCAGACAGCGACTCGATGCCGCCCAGTTGATGCTCGACTGTGTAGCGCACGACGTCATCCCAGTTTTCGCCTGCCTGCACGCGAATAGCGCCATGGCCAACTTTTTCGATGCCCCGATTGGCCACCTTGATGACATTTAGTTCACTGATTTCATCGGCTACAACAACGTTGCTGCCACCACCGAGAACGAACCAGTCTTCGCCGGTTGCCCATACGCGCTGGGTCTCTTCGATTAAGGCGTCGCGATTGAATGCCTTAACCAGCGATGCGGGAACGCCACCAACACGAATGGTGGTGAGTTCACTCAGCGGCTTAGTCATGAGCTAGAGACGAACGCGAGCCTGCGCCTTGCCGAGCACAGCAACGTCTGCCGCGCTAGCAGTTAGGTCAACGCGAACAATGCCGTTCTCGGCATCGATCTCGCCAATCTTTCCACTCACGGTAAGCACCGCACCATCTATAGCGTCGACGAAAACCGGCTTAGTAAAACGCACGCCATAATCAACGATGCGACCTGGATCTCCGACCCAGTTGGCAACGAGTTGCACAGCCGAACCCATAGTCAACATTCCGTGCGCGAGCACACCATCTAGGCCAACTGATTTCGCAACGTCGTCGCGATAGTGAATTGGGTTGAAGTCGCCCGATGCTCCTGCGTAACGCACAAGCAAATCGCGAGTGAGCAAGAACTCAACCGAACCAATTGACTGGCCAACTTCGAGCGAAGCCAAATTGATGTGGGTCATTCGTCGCCTCCTCGAACAACAAGAGTTGAAATCGCGGTGCAAATCAATTGCTTTGCCGCGTCGTGAATCTTGGTTTCGAAAGTGACCATCGCGTGTGCACCGAGTGCCTTCACGCTCGCAACAGTAAGAGTGCTGGTCAGTTCATCGCCGGCCACGATAGGGCGAGCGTGAATGAATCGCTGGTCACCGTGCACAACTCGAGAGAAGTCGATATCGGCATCCTTGTCGGCTAGAACCTCGGCGAGGCTGCGCTCTTGAATCACGACGGCGAAAGTCGGTGGGGCCACAACATCTGCGTAGCCGGCCGCCTGAGCGGCGAAGACATCGAGATTGATCGGGCTGGTCGATTTGACCGCGTGGGCGAATTCGCGGATTTTCTCGCGGCCGACCAAATATGGTGCGGTCTCGCTATAGGTCTTGCCCTCTACGTTTGGATTTACCACTGTTCCAGCGTAGGCGAACCGACGGTACTTAAAAAGAAAAAGGCCCGAAGGCCTTGTTTCAGAGTGGGTTGTTCAAGGTGTGTAGCTGGGGCGGGACTCGAACCCGCGACCCCACGATTATGAGTCGTGTGCTCTAACCACCTGAGCTACCCAGCCGGGTAAACCGATAAATCGATCAGAGCCCCGAGCGAGGATTGAACTCGCGACCCCTTCCTTACCATGGAAGTGCTCTACCACTGAGCTATCAGGGCGTTGGCCAAAAAGGCAACTTGCCTAGATTACTAGGTTTACCCCTTGGCAGGCAAACGCCAAATGTTCAGCGTGAGCGCCTTACCAGGCAGCTTCACCTTGTCTGCTGCGACCGTGAGCTTGCCACCACCGATTAAGTTCTCGGCCTTCGCGAGACCGGCAACTGAATCTTTCGGCAAAGTAATTTTCGAGTCTTCGCCACGAGTGACAGCAACCAGGATGCTCTGCTTAGCGTTCTCGCGAACATAAACAACGGCCTCGTCGCTTGCGTAAACAAAACGCATCGAGCCATCGTTCAGCGCAGAGTTCTCGCGTCGAATCTTCGACAGATCGGCGTAGTGCTCGATCAACGATGCGTCGTGCGGGCGTTCGTTATTCCACGGCAGCGGTGTGCGCGAGTGCTCGCCATTGAAACCGTCGAGACCAAACTCGTCGCCTGCCCAGATCACTGGAATGCCAGGGAACGTGAACTGCATACCGGCTGCAACTCGCTGCGCACCAGCGATCGCGAAAGTTTTGAAGCGCGGAATGTCGTGGGTGTCGAGCGGGTTCATGTTGTGCAAACGCACGTGCCACGGGAACCCCGCAACAAACTGCGTGTAAGAAGTCACGAGGTCACGACCGGTTGCGCGCTGGTTGCCGTCCCACATTGAGAAGATGATAGAGCAGCGCCGGAAAGCTCTGATTGTGTGACTCTTGAGGGACTCCGCGCGCCACCACCGCCTCGCGCCACGACCCATAGAGCGAAAAGCCCTGCCGAAATCCTTCGAAGAAAAACGGCGCTAGGATCACGAGCA
>JBJTNB010000135.1:0-4558 GCA_046073845.1 Micrococcales bacterium | reverse complement strand
GCCACACGTCGAGTTGCTCGGCATCGATCCTGCGCCGCGCTTGAGTTATTTTGGCCAGGGTCGCGTCGATAAGAGCCTGACCTCCAAAACCGGGTTCAACGGTCATCACTAGAAACTGATCAAACTCTTGAAGAAGGTCTAGGTAGGCATCGACGCTGGTGCCGGGCTTGATGGCAAGGCCCGCTCGTGCACCGGCGGCTCGAAGGTTTTTGGCTACGGCAACTGGGTTGTCGGTGGCTTCTGCGTGAATCGTGACCGAAAACGCCCCAGCTTCTGCGTAGCCAATCGCCCAACGGTCAACGTTCTCAATCATCAGGTGAATGTCGAGTGGTTTTGGCGTCACGGCCTGCATGCGCTGAACCATCGGAAGGCCAAAAGTCAGGTTCGGAACAAAGTGGTTATCCATGACATCTACGTGAATGAAATCGGCGTGGTCGATGCTTGCCAGATCGCGTTCGAAGTTGACGAAATCGGCGCTAAGGATGCTTGGGTTAATGCGAGCCGACATGCTTTCAGCCTACCGATTTGGTAATCAGAGCGATGAACATGTCGTCTGTGCCGTGCACCTGCGACCACAACTGCACAGACTTTCTGCCGCGGTTCAATTCGAGTGCAGGGTTTAGCCCGCTCAATATTTCTGCTGTGTCGAGTTGCAAGAATGCAGGCCCAAACTTTCTAGCCGCCCATTCGATCACCGAGGTGGTCTCGCCAATGTGCGGCGAGCAGGTCACATAAGCCAGAATTCCGCCGGGCTTCAAGGCGCCCCAGGCGCTAGCTAGCAGCTCTTCTTGAAGGCGCGAAAGTTCGCCGATGTCTTTCGGTTGTTTACGCCAGCGTGCCTCTGGGCGGCGGCGTAGAGCACCCAAGCCACTGCAAGGCGCATCGAGCAAAATTCGGTCGAAGCGATCGGGGGTTGCCTTGCCCCACTCGCGGGCATCGGTGGTGACGACTTCTACATCGCCAAGCCCGCATTGAGTTAAAGCCTCTTTCACCAATTGGCTGCGATGCGGCTGCAATTCCGATGCCAGTAAATGCGCTCCGCCCAATTGAGCCTCGGCTGCTAAAAGTGCAGCCTTACCGCCAGGGCCTGCACACATGTCGAGCCACGATTCACCAGGTTCGATCTTGCGTGCTCGAGAAAGCGCAAGTGCCGCTAGTTGTGAACCTGCGTCTTGAACGCGCAGTCGCCCCGAAGCAACTGCTTCGAGTCTGGCTGGGTCACCACCGCTGAGTTCGAACCCAATCGGGCTCGCAGCAGATGCGACAAGTTCTAGTGAGCCCTCACCCATCGCCAATTCAGAATGCTGCGAATGACCAGGTAGTTCAACCAAGTTCACCTTAGGCGCAAGGTTGTCAGATTCAAGCAATGCAACCAGGTCTTCATTGCGGCCATCGGCATCCAGCGCTTTGGCAAGTGCACGAACGACCCAAGCCGGATGCGAATAGCGCACGGCCAACTTTTCGGACTCGTCAGTCACCGACTCGAGCACCTTCTCTTGCCACTGCTCGAGATCACGTTCGCTGATTCGACGCAGGCATCCGTTTACGAATCCCACAGCACCTTGAGAAGCTACCTCTTTGGTGAGGTTCACAGTTTCGTTGATGGCCGCGTGTGCGCCTACTCGCATGCCAAGTAATTGATGAGCTCCGAGTCGCAGCAAGAGTTTGGCCGGCCCGGTTATGTCGGCAAGTTTGCGGCCGGCGGCAACTTCGATGATGCGGTCGTAGAAGCCTTGGTTGCGAAGAGTGCCGAAAGCTAGCTCTTGGGCCATACCTGCATCACGCTGTTCGAGGTTGGCTTTTCGCAGCAGCTTCGGAAGCAGCAGGTTTGCGTAGGCGTCTTCTTGTTCAACCGCGAGCAAGGTTTGAAAAGCTACCAGGCGGGCACTGGGTTTCATGACAGCTTCGTTCCTGCGCGAAGGCCGCGCATCCAGTCACTGGCGCTCATAGGTTTCTTGCTTGCCGGCTGAACGGTAATCAATTGCAGGCTGTGGCTACCAACGCTTAGAAGTACCCGCCCGTTTTCGCTGACCACCGAACCAGGTTCGACATCGAGGTTTATGGCTATGGCCCTTGCTTCGAGAATTCGAATCGGCTCACCTTCTATCAGGCCCCATGCCATTGGCTCTGGGTTGCAGGCGCGCACCTGGTTTTCGATCTGCTCGGCGCTCTGGGTGACGTCGACTCTTGCATCGTCGCGCCCAAGTTTTGCGGCCAAACTCGCCTCGCCAACCTGTGCGGTAAGACTCGAGGTGCCGGCGGCAATCTGTGGCAACAACTCATCGAGTGCGGTGATTCCGATGGTGGTTAGTCGCTCTAGCAGATCTGCTGTGTTCTCACTCGGTTCGATGACCGTGGGGACTTGAAGGTAGAGCTCGCCGGTATCCATACCTGAATCGAGTTTGAAAACACTGACCCCGGTCTCGTGTTCGCCAGCAAAGAGTGCACGTTGCACTGGCGCTGCACCTCGATATTTAGGCAAGAGCGAATAGTGCAGATTCAGCCATCCGTGAGAAAGCAAATCGAGAGTCTGCTGCTTCAAAAGCGTGCCATAGGCAATTACCACGCCAAGTTCGGCACCGGTTGACGCAATCTGCCCATTGATGTGCGAATCGACGCGATTGGCCTTGATAACCGGGATGTCATTCTTGCCGGCAGTAACAGCAACGGCAGATGGAGTTAGTTCGCGTTTGCGACCAAAGGGAGCATCTTCGCGTGTGAGTACAGCCACGACTTCAGAGCTAGCAACCAGGTGCTCGAGCACTCTGGCTGCCTGCGGCGTCGTGCCGGCAAAAAGGATCTTCACATCACACCTCAAGGAACTTCACAAGACTTCTAGGGCTAGATTACTTCGGCGTCATCCATGCGAACCCTAATGGCACGTTCATTTCTGCCGCTCGCCGAGGTCTTAGGGCCGGCACTGGCCGCAGCGATGGCGGCACGCAACTCTATTGCCAGTTCAAGTCCGTCGACGTATGCGAACTTGATTACGAAGCGGTTTTCGGTCTTGGCGCCAGCGTTCAAAGAGATTGGCCCGAGCACTTGAATTTGTGGCATCTTGCGTTGCACTTCTTGCAGGACTTTGCGAATGGTTTCTATGTCGCCCTGCACAGACGCCATGCGCACGTGTGGCGGAAAGGCGAGTTCGCGACGTTCTGCCAGTTCGGTGCTTGCAATTTCGGCAAGTTGCCAAAGCGAGAGTTTTTGGCCGAGAGTTTGTGGCACTCCGGCAATAACCGCGCGCCCAGATGGAGCTAACAGAGAAATGGCCTCGGCCCAGCGCGCGACGGCACGCTCGGTTGAACGCAGGCTGTCGTGATGCAGGCTTGAGCTGGCATCGAGAATCACTACTGCCGCATAACCGCCACTGACAGTCGGCTCGGCTCCTGGAGTGGCAATCACAAGGCGCTTGCCTGGCTTGATTTGCACTACGGGTTTATCGAGTGAAGATTCGACAACTGCTGCCCCTGGGAACGACTTTCCGAGCTCGGCCGCGGTGCGAGTTGAGCCACCATAGCCTTGGCGCAAGTTTGTTGAGCGACATTCTGTGCAGGCGAAGTCGAGGTTTTGTAGGTTGCACCAGCGGCAACGGGGAATTGAAGTCGAATCAATCCAAAGCGGGCCAGCGCAGTTCTTGCATTTGGCACGTTCGCCGCAATCGCGACAGTAGCAACTTTTTGCGACTCCTCGGCTTGCGACTTGAACCAAGACAGCGCCGCTTGCCAATCCTTCGCGAATAGCCACGTAAGCAAGTGCTGAGTTTCGAGAGTTATCTGGGTCGAACGAAACTTTTGGCAACGGCTGTTTGGCCGATTCGTCGATGACATAGCCGAGTTCAACTAGGCGTTGAATGTCGGTCGATCGCGATGCCGACACAAAGTGCAAGTCGAAGTTCTCGAGTTGTTGTCGAAGTAATGCGACTTCACGTACCGATAAATAGGGTGCTGTTTGTTCGGTAAGGCTGTCGTCGCCTTCATCTTTAATGATTACTAGGCCTAGGTTCTGTACCGGTGCATAAACAGTGGCGCGGTTGCCAACCAACAAATGAGCGCCTTCGGTTTGCGCAGTTAGGAAAGCTTGATATCGCGCCGAGGACTTTTGAGTTGAGGCGTAGTCAATAAACGGAATCTGCTTGGTCTCGATTGCGGCAACGAAGGCTGCCTGATCACGGTAGTCGGGAGTGATCACCATCACCGATTCGCCGTTGGCTAGCGCCTTTTCTACTCGGATGACGCTCTGCCCCACCCAGTCAAATGTGAGCTCAGTGCTTCGCGTGCCACTGGTTCGTGCGACCGGTGTCGCCCAGGCCGCGGCCTCAAAGGCGGTCTCGCTGCGCACGGCACGACTAGGTACAGCGACCTTAAGTAGATCACCGATTGCACAAACAGAGCGGTCTGCAAGGCTTCGCAATAGTTTGTAGCTCGCGTGTGGCAAGAAGGTCATGTTGCCGTTCACAGCAGTAATCGGTTTGACTTTGTATTCAGACGATTCGAGAAGCTCGACAACATACGCGTCGTGCAATTTGGTGCTACGACCCATGGTGATTTGCACCATAGAA
>JBJTNB010000134.1:0-2876 GCA_046073845.1 Micrococcales bacterium | reverse complement strand
ATCTTCTACTTGCTCGCTGTGGCCTGGCCGCTGGCGGCAACCGACGTCCGTGTGCATCGCTTGCCTAATCGACTCACGCTGCCGGCTCTGCCAATCACGCTTGTCGCGCAACTTTCTGCCGCCTGGGCGTTGGGGCAGTGGGGTCGGTTTGGCGTGGCGATTGGGTGCGCGGCCCTGGCAGCGGTGATCGGCCTCGCGGTCAATCGCACGGGCAAGCTCGGCATGGGCGATGTGAAGTTGATCACAGGAATAACCTGGGCGCTCGCATGGTTCAGCCCCATGCAGCCTCTGATCTGGCTGACCATAAGTTTTGGTCTGGCCACTGCAGTTGTGTTGTTTCTTTTTGCCAAAAGAAAAATGAGTATGGGCCGGAGCATTGCTCTCGGCCCATACTTACTTCTTGGTTTTGTTATAGCCCTGGCGCAGTCATTCTGAAGACATCGAGCGTCTTGTCGAGCTGCTCCATGGTTAGCTTCTCTCCATCGACGTAACCGAGCTCGATGGTTGCTTCGCGAACAGTGAGCCCCTTGGCAACCGAGTGCTTGGCGATCTTCGCTGCGGCCTCGTAACCGATGAACTTGTTCAACGGAGTAACGATCGACGGGCTCGACTCTGCAAGGGCGCGAGCGCGCTCAACGTTTGCCTCGAGACCATCAACGGTCTTGTCTGCCAAAAGTCGCATCGAGTTTGCGAGCAAGCGAATCGACTCGAGCAGTGCGTTGCCCATAACCGGAATCGCCACGTTGAGCTCGAAGTTACCGGTTGCACCAGCCCAGGCAACGGTCGCGTCGTTTCCGATTACGCGAGCGCAAACCATCATCACTGCTTCTGGAATAACCGGGTTGACCTTGCCAGGCATGATCGATGAGCCAGGCTGCAAGTCAGGAATGTGAATCTCGGCGATACCCGCGTTTGGGCCAGAGCCCATCCAGCGAAGGTCGTTGTTGATCTTGGTTAGCGAGACCGCAAGCACGCGAAGTGCACCCATGGCCTCGACCAAGCCATCGCGTGCACCCTGTGCCTCGAAGTGGTTGCGGGCTTCAGTGACAGGCAGCTTGGTTTCTTCGGCGAGCAGACGGATAACCTCTTGAGGGAACCCGGTTGGGGTGTTGATGCCAGTACCAACCGCGGTGCCGCCAAGCGGAACCTCGGCAACGCGAGCAATCGACGCCTGAACGCGCTCGATGCCATAGCGAATCTGGGCGGCGTAGCCACCGAACTCTTGGCCGAGGGTTACTGGGGTGGCATCCATGAGGTGGGTGCGACCAGCCTTGACCACGGTCTTCCAGAGCTCGGCCTTGACCTCGAGGCTCTTGGCAAGGTGGTCTAGGGCAGGCAATAGGTCGTGAATCAGGGCCGAGGTAACGGCAACGTGAACCGAGGTCGGAAAGACGTCGTTCGAAGACTGAGATGCATTTACGTGGTCGTTCGGGTGCACGGCCGAACCTAGGTGCTTTGATGCCAAGTTGGCGAGCACCTCGTTCATGTTCATGTTCGAAGAAGTGCCCGAACCGGTCTGAAAAATGTCGACAGGGAACTCGCCGTCGTGCTTTCCGGCGATGACTGCGTCGGCGCTGACTGCAATGGCTTCGGCAACCTTCGCATCGAGCACGCCGAGCTTGGCGTTAGCCTGAGCAGCCGACTTCTTGATTTGCGCGAGGGCAGCTATGTGCGCGCGCTCTAGCGTGGTGCCAGAAATCGGAAAGTTCTCGACTGCACGCTGGGTCTGCGCACTGTAGAGCGCATCCTTGGGAACTTTGACTTCGCCCATGGTGTCGTGTTCGATGCGGAATTCCATTTGTTGCCTTTCGTTGCTTTGGCGATTACTTCAGGTCGCCGACCAAGAAAATCGGGTGGATCTCACCCTCAATAAGTTTGTAATTTGCCCCAACGATGCCGAGGCGGCCGTGACTCACGGCGTCGGCGATGATCTCGCTGCGAGTGATGATTTCGTTGATGGTTTCTTCAACATGCAAAACAGTGATGTCGTCAATCGCACGAAGGCCACGCTTGTTCGCTTCGCGAACGGTCGGCTCAATGCGGTTGACGATGTTCTTGATGAACTGACCTTGCGCGGTGAGCTTGCCCTCGGTCGAATCGATTGTTGCGCGAATAGCACCGCACTCATCGTGACCCAACACAAGGATGAGCGGAACGCCCAAAACTTCAACCGAATACTCAAGTGACCCGAGGATCGTTTCGGCTATGACCTGACCGGCGTTACGAACTACAAAAAGATCGCCGAGGCCGACATCGAAGATGATTTCTGCACTCAGGCGACTGTCGGCGCAGCCGAACAGTGCCGCATATGGCGCTTGCGCGCTTGCCAGAGCTTCGCGGGCGTCGATGTCTTGGCGTGGGTGGGCGAGAGCGCCATTTACGAAGCGGTGGTTGCCGGCGACCATGGCATCCCAGGCGGCCTGGGGCGTTGATGGTCGGGTGGTGGTCATGGGGTTAATTGAACCCGAAACCGAGCAGGTTTGCGAACTGGGCTACCTCTGCCTTGGTGGCCGTCGAGGTCAGAATTACAAAGTTCTGGTTCGAAGCTGTGCCCTGGTTGGCCATGGCTACAAGGCTGTAAACCCACAGCGTCTGGCCTCGCGTCGAATCGGTGCTACCGCTGAAGCTCTGCAGTCCAAGTTCGCGACCGATCGGGTGGGCATCGCCATTTGGTGCATAGCCCTTGGTCTGCTGAAGCAACCAGGTCTCGTTTGCGCCAAAGCCCTCATCGATGCCGATGTACTGACTCTTTGGGCCGACGAAGCCGATGTGCCAGGTTTGCACGCCGTCAACTGGCTTGGCGTTGAAGCGAGCAGCGTTGACCCACCAACCAGTCGGTAGCGAATCTGGCGCGGGCACATCGATGCCGCTCGAAG
>JBJTNB010000133.1:0-4361 GCA_046073845.1 Micrococcales bacterium | reverse complement strand
TTGAAAACGGCAGCGACGCGGTTCGTTACTGGGCGGCATCTGCTCGCATGGGTACCGACGCAGCATTCGACACCGGGATGATGAAAATCGGTCGCCGACTAGCAATCAAGGTTTTGAACGCAGCTAAGTTTGCGCTCTCGTTCGAAGTGCCTGCCGGTCACACCGAGGTCACCGAAGCAATCGATCAGGCTATGTTGCTCGCGCTCGCCGATGTGGTTCGTGATGCAACTACCGCATTCGAGAACTACGACCACACCAAGGCGCTTGAGCTCACCGAAAAGTTCTTCTGGAACTTCACCGATGACTACCTTGAACTGGTCAAAGAGCGCGCATACGGTCAAGCCGGCGCTTCGACTGAGGCACAGGCCAGCGCGGCAATTGCCCTTCGCAAGGCTCTGCACATCATGCTTCGCCTACTGGCTCCGTTCTTGCCATATGCAACCGAAGAAGTATGGAGCTGGTGGCAGACCGGTTCGATTCACCGCGCAGCCTGGCCGACTTCGGCAGAACTGAGCGAAGGCCTAGATGCCGGCAACCACGGGGTACTCGAGGTTGCTGCCAGTGTGTTGTTTGGTATTCGCAAGGCCAAGTCAGATGCCAAAGCATCGATGAAGGCCGAGGTTCTGACCGCAACACTGCAGGCTCCGGCAACCGTGCTGACTAGCATCCGTGTGTTCGAAAAAGACCTCAAGGGAGTGGGCCGAATCATCGACCTCGCACTAGAAGAGGCCGAAGAAGTAGCGATTACCGATGTGGTTTTGAAGCCGGTCGAAGAGGCCTAAAGCACGCTTAGGCTATTGCCTATGACCTTTGACACATCGAACCCATTCGCTCAGCCGTCGACTCTTGAATACGGGCTGCCACCGTTTGAGCAGATTCGTAACGAGCACTACCTGCCTGCTTTCTACGAAGGTTGCAAGCAGCAACTAGCCGAGATCGAGGCCATCTTGGCAAGCGGCGAACCAACTTTCGAAAACACACTCGTCGCAATGGAGCGCTCGGGTCGTTTGCTTGAGCGCGCACTCTTGGTCTTCTTCAACAAGTCATCGAGCGACACCTCGCCGGAACTCGACAAGATCGAGGCCGAGATTGCACCAAAGCTCGCAGCACACGCAGACGCGATTCGCTTGAACCCTGCCTTGTATGCACGCATCGAAGCGATTTACAACAACCGCGAGAACCTTGGGCTTGATGCCGAGAGCGACTGGCTTGCAGTGCGCTACTACGAAGACTTCAGAATGGCCGGTGCTCACCTAAGCGAGGCCGAGCGCGAACGCGCGATGCAAATCAACCAGCGCCTTGCCGAACTCGACACCCAGTTCGGCCAGCAGCTTCTTGCAGACACAAATGACCTGGCGGTTATCGTCGACACTGTTGAAGAACTCGATGGTCTAACTAAGGCTCAAATCGATGCGGCTTTTGAAGCCGCTAAAGAACGTGGTCACGACGGCAAGTATCTACTCGCGATGGTGAACTTCACCGGTAGCCCACTGCTCGAAACTTTGACCAACCGAAGTGTGCGCGAGCGCATCTTCAAGAATAGTTTGCTCAAGGGCGGTCGCGACAACGCAAACGACAACCGTCCCGTGCTACTTGAGATGGTCAAGCTTCGTGCCGAAAAAGCCAAGCTGTTTGGTTTCGACTCGCACGCCCATTACGCGCTGACCGACCGCACAGCCAAACACCCGAAGTATGTGCACGAAATGCTGCACAAGATTGCACCTGCCGCTCGTCGCAACGCTGAGCGTGAGGCAGCCGACATCCAAGCAGCCATCAAGGCTGAGGGGCACGACTTTGAAGTAAAGGCCTGGGACTGGGGCTACTACACCGAAAAGGTGCGCGCCGAAAAGTACAACATCGACACTGAGGCATTTAAGCCGTATTTCGAACTAAACAACGTGCTTAACAAGGGAGTCTTCAAGGCGGCCCACGACCTATTCGGCCTGAGCTTCGTTGAGCGCCCGGATCTGGTCGCCTACCACCCAGAGGCTCGCGTTTGGGAGGTCTTCAACGAAGACGGCAGCAAACTCGCGCTGTTCATCGGCGACTTCTATACCCGCGATTCGAAGCGCGGTGGCGCATGGATGAACTCGCTCGTTGACCAGAGTCACCTGCTCGAGCAGCTACCCGTGATTGTCAACAACCTGAACATTGTTAAGCCACCTAAGGGCGAAGCAACCCTGATCAGCCTCGATTTCACCACTACCCTGTTCCACGAGTTTGGCCACGCGCTGCACGGCATGCTTTCGAATGTGAAGTACCCGCGCTTTAGTGGCACCTCGACCCCACGTGACTTCGTCGAGTTCCCTTCACAGGTGAACGAGATGTGGCTCGACTGGCCTTCGATTCTCGACAACTACGCGGTGCATTACCAAACTGGTGAGCGCATTCCTGCCGAGTGGATCGAGAACTTGAAGCGGGCCGCAACCTTCAACCAGGGGCACGACACAGTTGCCTACCTAGCTGCATCGGTTCTTGACCTTGCCTGGCACGAGCTGACTCCAGACACCGTGCCTGCAAACGTCGAAGAGTTCGAGGCTAAGGCGATCGCAGACTACGGACTCGATTTCGAATTGGTTCCAACTCGCTACCGCAGCACCTACTTCTCGCACATTTTTTCGGGTGGCTACTCGGCCGGTTACTACGGCTACATGTGGTCTGAGGTGCTCGATGCCGAGACCGTGGACTGGTTCAAGAACAACGGCGGATTGACCCGCGCAAACGGCGACCGATTCCGCAGCGAGTTGCTCTCGCGCGGTGGCACCCAAGATGCCCTGCAGTTGTTCCGCAACTTCCGTGGCCAGGATGCCGCTATCGAACCGCTTCTAAAGCGCCGCGGCCTGCTCTAAACAGCAAACTTTCGGGGAATCCATGTCACACCGGTTGCAAACTAAGGAGTTCGTTCTTGGTGTGACCTGGGTTCTTTTGGCTGTCGCCTCTTACGAACTTCTCAACCACATTCCGCGTGGCACGCTGATCAGCCTCACCACCAGTTTCGACGCGGCGATTCCGGTGATTCCAGTATTTGTGGTTCCCTACCTGAGTTTCATCCCGCTGGTGTTCGTAGTTCTGCCGTGGCTCACTGCGAGTCAACCGAAAGTGTTCAGCTCTTATACGTTGTCGTTATTCATCACGCAAATGATTCTCAACGTTCTCTATCTTTTGGTGCCGGCCACCGTGACCAGACCCCAACTCATTGGCAACGATGTTTTCTCAAATCTGCTGCGCGACCTAGTCTGGAAACTCGACGAACCGGTCAACACCTTTCCATCGAATCACGTTGCCTTTAGCGTGATCGCCATCCTTGCTATTGCGAAGCTGGGTAAGCGAACTTGGTTGACAACCGGTTTGCAAGTTTGGCTGGGCCTTGTCTGCCTATCTACCCTCTTCGTGCACCAACACGTGATTGCCGATGTAGTGGCTGGGGTAATTATTGGCTCAACTGTTTTTCTTGTCGCGTTTGGCAAACCAAAGCCAAGCGACCACTCCGGCGACTAGACCCCAGAAGGCGGAGCCAATTGAGAACAGTGCGATGCCAGAAGACGCCACCAAGAACGCCAAAACGGCTGGCAGACGCAGCTGGGTGTCTTCTACCAAGTTCGTGAAGGCCCCAACAATAGTGCCGAAAAGGGCCATGCCGGCACCAGCAAGCACCAAATCGTGTGGAGCTTGCATGACGAACGAAATCATTGCGCCAGTGGCCACGGCCAAAATCAAATAGACGATACCGCCGTAAACCGCCGCAAGCCAACGGCGCGAAGGGTCTTTGTGGGCGTGCTCGTTTGCGTTTAGTGCTGCCGTAATCGCGGCCAGGTTCGCTGTGTATCCGCCGAAGAAGTTAGCCAGAAGCGAGCCAATGCCAGTTGAAAGCATGACAGCCTTGAACGGGATCTCGTAGCCAAAAGACTTCATGATTGCCATGCCCGGAATGTTCTGGCTGGCCATGGTGACTAGATAGAGCGGAATACCGATAGACACGATTGCCTGAATCGAAAACTCTGGCATGACGAAAACAACTTTTGGCCAAACTTGATCCGCCGGCACCTGAATGTGCAACACGATCGCCGCAATCGTGAACAGCAACACCATTGCGGCCGGCGTTGCCCAGATGGTCGCGTATTTATAGAGCACAAACCAAACCACTAGCGCCGGCAACACAATCAGCGGAAACTGTGGCAACGACTTGAATGGCGCGACACAGAAGCTGAAGATCACGCCGGCGAGCATCGCGCTGGCAATTGGTTTAGGAATCGAGAACACCAGTTTGGCCAATGCTGGCCAAAGGCCAGTAAGCGCGACTAGTGCCGCAACAAACGAAAAGGCACCGACAACTTCTGAGAACTTAAAGCCCAATTCGCCTG
>JBJTNB010000132.1:0-7228 GCA_046073845.1 Micrococcales bacterium | reverse complement strand
GTCAACGTTGCGTCAATCGCGACAATGATGAAAAGCGCCCACATCAGTGCGAGCATCGCGGCCTGCAACAAGAGTTGGTTCTTGCCCAAGAACATGGTGACAACCAAGTATGCGACCATAATCGGAATCACCAATTCACCGGCGGTGAAGCGCGAGTCAACGATGTCGCGGGCCATCTTCTTCTGTGGGCCACGGTCACGAATCGGCAGGTACTTCTCTTCACCGCGCATCATGCCCTCGCGTGCCTTGCGACGAGCTTCGGCTGCGTGTTCTTTCGAGATCTTGCGACCTTCTTTACTCTTGTCGCCGACAAGTGGCCGACGGTTAGCGGCCTCTTGAGTTTTACGCGCAGGGGTAGGAGTGTTCTTGCCCGCAGGCTTGTTTTCTGACATCGATTCCTCGTCTGATTAGCGGTTTAAGATTACAAGCATGAATCTCACCCCTGACTCCGCCAAGTTTGATCAGATGACCGTGACTCTTGCGAAAGAGAAGGTGGCGGCCAGGTTCCCCGAAGCGATTGCCAGACTTGGCTCGCTCGTGCGCATCCCTGGAATCGCCTGGGATGCCTTTCCCGCTGAAGACCTAGAGCGCAGTGCCGAAGCCGTTGCAGAGCTGCTTCGCTCAACCGAGGTATTTGAACTAGTAGAGATTCGAAGGGCTGCCTACGGCGATGGTCAGGTTGGCGCGCCGGCCGTGGTTGCTCGTCGTGCAGCCAAGAATGGTCGCCCCCAGATCTTGCTCTACGCCCACCACGACGTTCAGCCACCAGGCGACCAGAGCGATTGGAATACTCCCGAGTTCGAACCAACACTGGTCGATGGCCGAATTTTCGGTCGAGGAGCAGCCGATGACAAGGCAGGCATTGTTTCGCATTTGACTGCAATCGAATCGTTGGTCGACCTCGTCGGTCCGAACTTCGAGGTTGGCCTGAGCGTATTTGTTGAAGGTGAAGAAGAGGCCGGTTCACCGTCGTTCCGAGCGTTCCTCGAAGCCAATCGCGATGTTCTTCAAGCCGACGTCATCATCGTTGCTGATTCGGCGAACTGGACCACAACCGTGCCGGCGCTCACCACGACTCTCAGAGGTTTAGTTTCACAAGAGCTTGAGGTTCGCACGCTTGACCACGCGGTTCACTCGGGTATGTACGGTGGCCCAATCCCGGATGCCATGACGGCGACGATCAAGCTGCTCGCCACATTGCACGACGACCAGGGCAATGTTGCGGTTCGTGGTTTGATTCAAGGCAAGGCGTCTGAACTTGAATATGACGAAGCGACTTTGCGCACCGACAGTGGGCTGCTCGATGGGGTAGAACTCATTGGCGAGGGCAGCATCCTGGATCGCATCTGGACCAAGCCTTCGATTGCCGTTATTGGTATCGACGGAATGACAGTCGCCAAGTCTTCAAACACCATGCTGCCGAGCGTCAAGGCGAAAGTGAGCATGCGAATTGCTCCCGGGCAAGAGCCAGCAGAAGCACTCGCTGCTCTTCGTCAGCACTTGACCGAGAACGCACCTTGGGGCGCAAAGGTCGAATTCGGTGCAATCGAGCTCGGCAAGCCATTCAAGGCAGACGACTCGGGATGGGCAAAGCAGCTTGCTGGAGCGGCACTCAGCGCTGCATTTGACAACGAGGTTGTCGATATCGGCATCGGAGGTTCGATTCCATTCATTGCTGATCTCGTCGAGGTCTTCCCCGCGGCTCAGATCTTGGTCACTGGGGTAGAAGATGCCGACAGTCGTGCTCACAGCCCAAACGAGTCGGTTCACTTAGACACTCTGCGCGGGGCCATGGTCGCCGAAACGCTGCTGCTGGCCAAGGGGAATGACCTGCGAGTAAATTAGGTTTAGACAAACGCTGCGAAATGATATTCGCGAGCGAAGGAGTAGAAAATGACTGAATTGCTAGCCCACGAGGTAAATCTCACAGATACCGCCCGTGACCGAGTCAAGGCGCTATTTGAAGCCCAGGGATGCCCAGACGCGCGCCTTCGCATCGAAGTGAAGCTGGGTGGCTGCGCCGGTTTCCAGTACGACCTTTACCCAGACGAAGAAATTACCGAGGGTGACTTGGTTCGTGATTTCGGTGGCCTTGAGCTAATTGTTCATCAGAAGAGTGCCAACTATCTTGTCGGTGCAACCATCGACTATGAAGACACCATCATGAAGCAGGGTTTGACCATTGACAACCCAAATGCCACAGGATCCTGCGCCTGCGGTAACAGCTTCAACTAAGTAATTTTCAGCACAATTCGGCCTCGTCATTCGGGGCCGATTTGTGGTTAAAACCCCTAATTTTCGGCGGTTTCAGCCGAATTTTCGCCAAATTTCTGCGTAGGATAAAGAGGTAATCGTTTTGCGCTTGAAGGGCGAATTGTGCGTCGCAAGAATGCTATGAAATGGGCGATGCTGCCTACCGCGGCAACCCTAATCTTGGCCTTAACAGGCTGTACCCCAGACGTTTTGTTGAAGACCGCGGGCCTCGGCGGCCTTCCGGCTGCAGGTCAGGCAATCACTGATCGCAGTGAGGTCATCTCAAACATGTGGAACTACTCGTGGTTGATCCTCTGGGCAGTTGGAATCATCGCCTGGGGCTTGATGATCTTCGCAATCATCGCCTACCGTCGTCGCAAGGGCGACACCGCGCTGCCGGTCCAGCTTCGCTACAACAATCCAATTGAAGTCCTCTTCACCGTCGTGCCACTAATCATGGTGATCGGCTTCTTTGCATTTACTGCAAAAACCATGGCCGAGGTTGAGAAGCCATACGCAAACCCTGACGTCAAGATTGAAGTTGTCGGCAAGCAATGGGCCTGGGATTTCAACTATGTCAACGCAAACGTTTATGACTCTGGAGTTCAGCTCGAAGGCAAAAACAACGCGCAGTTGCTTGCTAACTACGACAAAAAAGCGCCTGTGCTTTGGGTTCCTCAGGGCAAGACCGTAGAAGTTGATTTGACTTCACGCGACGTTGTTCACTCGTTCTGGGTCGTCGACTTCTTGTACAAGAAAGACGTTTTTCCAGGCAAGGTAAACAAGATTTACTTCACACCGCAAAAACTTGGCACCTACGACGGTAAATGTGCCGAACTTTGTGGTGAATACCACTCAATGATGCTGTTCAAACTCAAGATCGTTACTCAGGCAGAGTACGACGCGCACATGGCTCAGCTGGCGGCACAGGGCAATGTAGGGCAGCTTGACGACACCCTAAACCGCCAACAAAATCTTCCTGCAGACGACCCAACGATTCGAGGTTAAGAAAATGGCTACCGCAACTATGGCCCAATCAACCAATAAGTCAAAGGGGCGCATCCTGATTGACTGGTTGACGACTACCGACCACAAAAAGATCGGTTATCTATACCTAATCACTGCCATCGCGTACTTCATGATTGGTGGCGTCATGGCATTGGTCATCCGTGCGCAGCTTTTCGCTCCTGGTCTTGAGATTGTCGCGAGCAAAGAGCAGTACAACCAGCTGTTCACAATGCATGGAACCATCATGCTTCTCATGTTCGCAACGCCGCTGTTTGCAGCCTTTGCAAACATCCTTATGCCAGTACAAATCGGTGCGCCAGATGTGGCCTTCCCGCGCTTGAACGCGATCGCTTACTGGCTGTACTTCTTCGGTTCGTTCATTGCTGTGGCCGGGTTCTTCACACCACAGGGTGCTGCATCATTTGGTTGGTTCGCATATGCACCACTTTCAAACACAACGTTCTCACCTGGCATCGGTGGCGACTTGTGGGTATTTGGTTTGGCCATGGGTGGTTTCGGAACCATCATGGGTGGCGTTAACTTCATCACCACAATCTTGACCATGCGTGTTCCTGGCATGACCATGTTCCGCATGCCGGTGTTCACCTGGAACACACTGGTGACTTCGATTTTGGTCATTATGTGTTTTCCTCCGCTGGCGGCGGCATTGTTTGCACTTGGTGCAGACCGCCGCTTCGGCGCGCACATCTTCGACCCAGCCAACGGCGGCCCAATGCTTTGGCAGCACCTGTTCTGGTTCTTCGGTCACCCAGAGGTTTACATTTTGGCGTTGCCATTCTTTGGAATCATCTCAGAGGTATTCCCTGTATTCAGCCGCAAGCCAATCTTCGGTTACAAGACTCTTATCTTTGCAACCATTGCAATTGCTGGTCTTTCGATGACCGTTTGGGCACACCACATGTATGTCACCGGCGGAGTGTTGCTCCCGTATTTTGCATTCACAACGATGCTCATCGCTGTTCCAACCGGTGTGAAGGTGTTCAACTGGATTGGCACCATGTGGAAGGGCTCAATCTCATTCGACACCCCAATGCTTTACGCACTTGGTTTCTTGACGACGTTCATCTTCGGTGGTCTAACCGGCGTTATTTTGGCAACCCCAACCCTCGACTTTGAACTGAGCGACAGCTACTTCGTCGTGGCTCACTTCCACTACGTGATCTTCGGAACAGTAGTGTTTGCGATGTTCGCAGGAATCTACTTCTGGTATCCAAAGATGACAGGCAAGATGCTGAACGAGCGTCTAGGCAAAATTCAATTCTGGATTCTTTTCGTCGGTTTCCACACGACCTTCTTGATTCAGCACTGGCTCGGCTTCTTGGGTGCACCTCGTCGTTACGCAACTTACCTAAGCACAGATGCAGGAGGCAATGCCACCTGGATGAACATGATTTCGACTGCAGGTGCGGCGCTGCTTGCAGTTTCGATGATCCCGTTCCTGTGGAATGTTTGGATTACTCACAAGCGTGGCGTTCGCACCACCTTGAACGACCCATGGGGCTACGGACGCTCGCTTGAGTGGGCAACTGGCTCGCCGTTCCCACGTCACAACTTCACTTCGATTCCTCGTGTTCGTTCAGAATCTCCGGCTTTTGATCTGAACCACCCGGAATTCGCCGCCCCTGAGGCAAAGGCAGGTAAATAAATGAAGTTCAACGGAAATCTATTCTGGCTTCTCGCCGCATTTTATGCGGTAGATGCATTCGGCTATGGCCTCTGGAGTCACAATTCGGGCTTCGGCAAGGGCTTGTTCCCGTTCGAGATCATTGGTACCGCAGCAATTGCCATGTTGGCGATTATGGCCGTGTTCTTAGCCTTCTACCTCAAGATGACCAACAAGAAGCAGGGTCCTGTTCCAGAAGACCTTGAAACCGCAAACATCGAGGATGGCGATTTTGAGCAAGGGTATTTCGCACCCTGGAGCTGGTGGCCATTCTTGATCGGAGCCTTCGGTGGTCTCGTATTCGCGTCATTGGCTGTGGGCTGGTGGCTATTCTTCATCGGATTCCCACTAGCACTGGTTGCTTTGATTGGCTTTGTCTTCGAACGCAGCCGCGGACAGTTAGCGCACTAGTCTGTTAGTCGCTTCAAAACGCGTCGGCTTGCCCCAAAGGGCGAGCCGATTCGTATTTTGACGACACCGGGGAGTCGTTGAAACAGTTCTAGGTACCGAACTCGATTCTTGCCGTGAGTGGTCCAGGCCCAGAGCAAAATGTTCAGTTCAGGGTCACGCGAAAGCCAATTGCTGGCCTCTTCACGGTTACCGTTCCAGAGCTCTTTTCGAGAAATCGTGCGCCAGGCAGTGCGTCGAAGGAGGCGCCACATGACGAACCAGCGCGGGAAGTCGAGCCAAATCAGATGTGTAATTCTGGCATCCAAGATGTCACGAACGGCACCGTAATTGCCATCGATCACCCAGGATTTTGCGCTGCAAAACTCTGAGACCTGCTCTCGAAAATCTGTTTCCGGTAGGGGAGTCCAACCGGCTTGATGGTAGATCGAGTCGAGTTCAAGATGAGGCGACCCAAGGTTTCGAGCCAACTCCTCAGCCAGGGTGGTTTTTCCGGATCCAGACGTGCCAACGACTTGCAGGCGAAGGTTATGGTTCGTGCTATTCAAGGTTTGCATCTGCCCAGATAACTATGGCGTCGTGGTGGTATTTGGCTAAGCCCGGGTTCACTGATTCGTAACTGTCACGATAGGGCGAAGGTAAAATGTAACTTTGTGCCAGCGCTTTGTAGGCTGCGCGAGATGGTCTCCAGAATTGCAAGATGAACTCGAAGTGTCTCGCGACAAGAGCTTGTACCTCGGGATCAGCGGGGGACGTGCCGGCAATTTGTTGATCTTTGAATGCTTCTGTGATTTTCGAGAAGGCTGCGGTGAACTGATTGTTTTGCTCTTGGCTGTAATTGCTTGCATAGGCCTGCCCGTGCTGGGCCTGTGGGTCGAGTTCGCGCACTTGCTAATCCTAAGTTAAAGCAAAGTGCCCTACCAATCGGCAGGGCACTTTGGCTGAGGTGATTATTTCTTTGGCGCAGCCTTTTTAGCTGCAGGTTTAGCGGCAGCTTTTTTGGCGGCAGGCTTCTTTGCAGTTGCCTTCGCCGGTGCCTTTTTGGCCGCGATGGCCTTCTTAGGCTCGTGGTCATCTTGGTGACCGTGAGCGGCATCGATTTCAATCTGGGTAGCTGGCTCCACGCGGTCCTTGAAGTAGAACTTCGAGAGTGAAGCGCGCAAGCGAGCCTTTGTGGTGATCTTGCCATCGGCATCCGGGCGGGCCAGGGTAGGAGCGAAGCTGTCGAACTGGGTCAGCTTGTAAAGCTCATACTTGTTCACTGGCTCGTGAACCTCGATGTATTCACCGTGAGGCATACGAACGATGCGACCGGTTTCGCGGCCATGAAGTGCGATCGCGTTATCTTTGCGCTGCAATGAGAGGGCAGTGCGCTTGGCGACCCAGAATGCAACAAACGGAAGCACGATCAGGCTGATCTGCATGAAGGTCAAAACGTTGTTGAGTGACATTTTGAAGTTCGTTGCAATCAAGTCGGTGCTCGCGCCAGCCCAAAGCACAGCATAGAAGGTCATTCCAGCTGCACCGATTGCGGTGCGCACAGGAGCGTTGCGTGGACGGTCAAGCACGTGGTGTTCGCGTTCGTCGCCGGTTACCCACTTCTCAAGGAACGGGTAGGCAGCAACCACAAACAAGAACACCAAGCTGATGATCAATGGCAACAGGATGTTCCATGACCAGGTGTAACCAAACCAATAGGTCTCAAGGTGGCTTGGTGCCAAACGCAGTGCACCATCGAGCCAGCCGATGTACCAGTCTGGCTGAGTACCCGCTGAAACTGGCGATGGGTCGTAGCCACCGTAGTTCCAAACTGGGTTGATAGTGAAAGTTGCTGCGATGACCATGATGACACCAAAGACGATGAAGAAGAATCCA
>JBJTNB010000131.1:0-7660 GCA_046073845.1 Micrococcales bacterium | reverse complement strand
TTTGGAAATCAACATCCAGTAACGGCGGTGGGCGATCCCTGCCAATCAATCTATACATGGCGCGGAGCATCTGCCGGAACAATCTCTGCCTTTGAAAAGAATTTCCCTCCAGCACTTCATGAGATCTATGAAGCCAATCCAAAGACTACGACCTTTGAATTGCTTACCACCTATCGCAACGATAAATCGATTCTTGATCTGCAAATGCAATCTCTGAGGGCGTACGAGCAGTTGAGAAACTCGAGGTATATCCGCTTAAGGCACGCATCGGAGCTGGAGCTGGAAAGCTCGATGTTGCAGCCCTTGAAAATATCGATGCTGAAGCACAAGCTATTGCCGAATACATTGCACCGCTCTGGAACGACCCGGAACGCCAAAAAATAGGCTCAAAAGTGCCTAAAACCTTCGCGGTTTTAACGCGCAACAGAAGCCAGATGGCTCTTATCCATAAAGTCTTACAAGCAAATGGAATTGATTCTGAAGTTCTTGGAATCGGTGGTCTGCTTCATGTTCCAGAAATTGCCGATGTTATTGCGCAGCGACTTGGTCTCACCGGTGGGCTGGGCACGATTGTCGAACGCAAAGATGGCATTCTCACCGGCAAACTTGTCGGCAAGCCTCTGCACGGTAAAGCCAAGTACAAGGCCATGAAGAAGCTTGCGGCCGAACGCAACATCAGCCTTCGTCGAAGTTACGCCTACAGCGACAGTCAAAATGACCTGCCGATGCTCACCCATGTGGGCCACCCGGTCGCCGTCAACCCAGACAAGCTACTCAAGGCTCACGCCAAAGCCGCCGGCTGGAAGATTCTCGACTTCAAGAAGCGCGAACTTCGCGCTAATCGCTAAACCGCATCCTGAGCTTAAATGCGAAACCCGCCGATAAACGGCGGGAGACGCGAAGTTTGATACTTCTAGAAGTTTTCTACTTCTTATTGCGACGCTGGTGACGAGTCTTGCGAAGCAGCTTGCGGTGCTTCTTCTTCGACATACGCTTGCGGCGCTTCTTGATGACGGAACCCATAAAACCTCACATTTGGTGGCTGACCGCTAGCGGGGCCAGCGAACAAAACAGACTTCCATCCTACCCGTGGGCGTGCCTACACTCAAAGCGTGACCGAACAGCAACCATTTGACATTCTGGCAAAGCACGGCGACGTCGAGATTCGTCGCTATCCCGCCTATGTGCTGGTGCAGGCAAAGAGCCGAGGCGAGTTCATGCGAGCAGGCAACCAGGCCTTTAGTCCGCTGCTCAGCTACATTTCTGGCAGCAATGCCGGTGGTCAGAAGATTTCAATGACCGCACCTGTGCTGCAATCGACTGAAAACCACGATGAGCACACCGTCAGTTTCGTGATGCCGGCTGGTTTCAAGCCGGACTCCTCGGCTCAGCCACTTAGCCGCGAGCTCACTGTGGTCGAGGTTGACGGTCACTTTGCCGCTGCCATCCGATTTAAAGGTTCGTGGGATGCCGAGCGTTTCGAGGCTATGGGTCAAGAATTGATGCGAAGGGTTCACGAACTCGGACTACAGCCGCTCGGCGAGCTTTACTGGGCACGCTTCGATCCGCCGTTCAAGCCTGGCTTCATGAAAAGAAATGAGGCGATCGTAAAGATCGCCCAACCATCAAAGGAGATTCATTGAATATCAGTCCACTTATGCGCAAGGCACTTGCAGAGTTCCTAGGCGTCGCGTTCTTTCTGACCGCCATCCTTGGTGCTGTCAACAGCGGTAGCCCATTTGCCGCTGCAGCCCTTTCGACTGTTTTAGGTCTTGCAATTTTGGCAACCGCTTCGATCAGCGGTGGACACCTAAACCCTGCTGTCTCGATTTACTTCTACTCGCGTCAGGCACTTTCGCTCAGCGAACTAGTCACCTACATCGCAGCGCAGTTGCTAGGTGCAGTTCTCGGAACCTGGGTTGGCCTGACACTCTGGAACAAGAGTCTCGAGTTCAATGGCGCTCACACCAGCACTAGCGCGCCTTTCCTAGTTGCTGAACTTGTTGCAACCGGTGGTCTTGTTTGGTTGGTTGGCCGCTTGGCTTCAACTGACAATGGTTCAAAGATTCCTGCGGCTGTTGGCCTATGGGTGTTCGCTGCAGCTACCTTCACTCCAACCGGTGCAGAGGCTAACCCTGCGGTTGCCTTTGGCTTGTTGTTCGCCGGTCACTCAATCAGCGAAACCGGTCTTTACATGTTGATGCAGTTGCTCGGCATGCTCTTCGCTTCGCTTTTTGTGACCATCTTCGCTGAGAAGAAAGCAGCAAAGGTTGCCGTTGCTGAAGCTGCAGCTCCTGCACCAAAGACTGCTGCACGCAAGCCTGCCGCGAAGAAGGCTCCTGCAAAGAAGCCTGCGGCTAAGAAGTAACTCGCTTTTCAATTACGGGGATGGCCGCTGAGCCATCCCCGTTTTTGTTTACCCGGCGGCAACCGAGCTGGTTGATAATTGACGCATGAGCCCGACCGCATCTGTCTTATTTGTCTGCATTCACAACGCCGGCCGTTCGCAAATGGCAGCCGGTTGGCTGCGTGAACTTGGGGGCGGGCGCATCGAAGTGCGTTCTGCTGGCACAGCACCTGGCGATCAGGTGAACCCAGTTGCCGTTGAGGCAATGGCCGAGGTCGGAATCGACATTTCGCAGAACTTTCCGCAGCGCCTAACCGACGAGGCCGTGCAGGCAAGCGATTACGTGATCACCATGGGTTGCGGCGACGCCTGCCCGTTCTACCCGGGCAAGACCTATCTCGACTGGCCGCTCGAAGACCCAGCAGGCCAAGGAATCGAGGCTGTTCGACCTATTCGCGATGAGATACGCGGGCTCGTCGAAAAACTAGTAGCCGAAATCGACGCTAAGGCCTAGGGCTACTTTGCGGTTTTCTTTGCGGTTTTCTTTGCGGCCGGCTTCTTAGCTGCTGGCTTCTTCGCGGGAGCTTTCTTCGCAGGCGCTTTCGTCGCCACCGGCTTTTTCGCTGCAGGCTTCTTGGCAGCTGCTGGCTTAGCAACCGGCTTCTTCGCAGGAGCCTTCTTAGTCACTTCGGCGACCTTCGATTTAACTTCTTTCACAGCCTTGTTCACGGTGTCACCCAGCTCGTCGTTTGCAACTTTCTTGGCATCTGCAAAGAAACGACCGAGCTCTTTGGCTAGACCTTCAACATCTTTTGCCTTTGACTTCGGGTTTAGTTTCTTGGCCAGCCAAGCCGAGCCCTGATTAGCCAGAACGCCAGCCTTGTCTGCCAATTCGCCTGCTCGAGCTTGGAACTCTGCGTTTAGTTCAGCACCAGCAAACTTTGCAACCCAAAGACCGAGTGGCTTTAGTGCAGCAGGATTCGAAGAGTAGACCACGGTCTTTGCGCGGCTCGCCTTTACCAAACCGGTGTCAACCAAAATTGCGAGGTGCTTGTCGACGGCTGAAGCAGATTCACCAGTCGACTTTGCGATCTCAGCAGCAGTCAATGAGCTTGCTGCAAGAGCATCGAGAACAGCGCGGCGCTTTGCATCTGAGATTGCTACGAATACGTCTGACATTTGATTTCCTTTGTTCGGTTTATTTTCCTGCTGCGATTTCGCGGGCTCGACGCAATGCTGCGTCGGTCGCCTCTGAAAAAACTTGATCTAGATTGGCTTGTTCAATGCGAGCGATTGCCTGCATTGTCGTGCCGTTAGGGCTGGTGACCTGCTTGCGCAGCTCACCAGGAGTTTTACCACTGGCAAGCAAGAGTTCGACAGCCCCGCGGAAAGTCTCGTTTACTAACTCGGTAGCATCTTGGTCGTTGAAACCTTGGTGCTTGGCTGCTGTGGTCATCTGCTCGATCAATAAGAAAACGTATGCTGGGCCGCTGCCACTGATGGTGCTGAGTGCATCGATGCGAGATTCGTCGAGTGTGATGACCTTGCCAACGGTCGCGAAAAGTTCCGTGGCCAACGCTAGGTGCGCATCGGTTGCACGACTGCCAGCCGAAATGCCGGTCATGGCGCGACCAACAATGGCCGGGGTGTTTGGCATGGCGCGCACCACCGCAACCGATTCAGGTACCGCTGCCTGCATGGCATCGGTTGTAATGCCTGCGGCAACCGAAATCACTAGGGCACCTGCCTTCAGGCTAGGTGCCACCTCGCGCAATACCTCGACCACGTAAGCCGGCTTGACCGCAACCAACACAATATCGGCGTCGTCGACAGCAAGGATGTTGGCATCCGCGTCGATTTCTTGACCGTATGAGTGCACGCCCAGTCGATTACTCAAGGCGTTGGCCGTCGCGGCCGACTTTGTGCTCACCGAAACGTGATCTGCACGGGTGCCGCTCGCGACCAGCCCGTCAAGGATGGCGGTTCCCATAGAGCCCGAGCCCAGGATTGCGATACGGAGGTTGTTCACAATCAAAGTCTAGGCAAGTCGCTGTCTGAACCGCAGGGTAGTTTTGATGCATGGCCCCCAAGACTTTGTACACCTGCACCGAGTGCGGCTGGTCGTCGGTTAAGTGGGTTGGCCAATGTGGTGAGTGCCAATCGTGGGACACGATGAAAGAAGGCCAAGCGCGAGAAGGCACCGGCAAGGGCCTCGGCGCTAGCAAGTCGCTCAAGGCATCGATCATCGTGGGCTCGAGCGCTGCTCGCCCAATCACCGAGGTTTCAACTGAAGCGGTCGCCAGTCGCTCTACCGGCGTCGCGGAGTTCGATCGCGTGCTTGGCGGCGGCTTGGTTCCTGGTGCGGTCGTGTTACTCAGTGGCGAGCCAGGTGTTGGCAAATCAACGCTGCTTCTTGAAGTTGCGGCTCGCACCGCCGCCAGTGGCGTTCGTGTGCTTTATGTCAGCGGCGAAGAGTCGGTTGGGCAAATTCGTTTGCGCGCAGAGCGCACCGGAGCACTCGAAGAAAATCTATTCTTGGCTAGCGAGACCGATCTCGCGCAATTACTCGGTCAGGTAGAAACAGTTAAACCTGGTCTGCTAATCGTCGACTCTGTGCAAACCATCGCTCACTCAGAGCTCGACGGTGCTGCGGGGCTTCCGTCGCAGGTTCGCGAAGTTGCCAGCAACCTCATCCGTGTTGCAAAAGAAGGCAACCTGCCTGTGATTCTGGTTGGTCATGTCACCAAAGATGGCAACATCGCCGGCCCGCGTGCGCTTGAGCATCTGGTCGATGTGGTCTGTCACTTCGAGGGTGATCGTCAGACTTCGTTGCGTTTCGTACGTTCGCAAAAGAATCGTTTTGGCCCAACCGATGAGGTTGGCTGTTTCGAAATGACCGGCGATGGCATTCGAGAAGTGCCAGACCCGAGCGGTTTGTTTTTGTCGCGTGCAGAAGTTCCGGTTTCTGGAACCTGTGTCACCGTTGCCATCGAAGGCAAGCGTGCGCTGATCGCCGAGGTTCAGGCGCTTGTAGTCAAGACATCTTCGCCCCAGCCTCGTCGCGTTACCAACGGGGTCGACTCGTCGCGCGTTGCCATGATTCTTGCAGTGCTCGAGCGCCGCGCAGGACTTCGACTTAGCGAAGTCGACGTCTATGTTTCAACCGTTGGTGGGGTCAAGATCATTGAACCGGCGGCCGACTTGGCCATCGCCATCGCCATCGCCTCGGCCATCAACGACAAGCCTGTTTCTCACAATTTGGCCGCATTCGGTGAGATTTCGCTAGCCGGCGAGATTCGCCCGGTTAGCAACAACAAGCTGCGCAAGCAAGAGGCCGAGCGCCTTGGCTTTGTGCGCAGCGTCGACTCATCGGTCGGCGGGCTCAAGCAAGCGCTCGCCCTCGCGCTCAATTGGTAATTTCTGAGGTAATTAGTTCAGCATGAACTGAACATCACTAGAGGTCACACCATTTACGGTTGCGGTCAAGTGATACGAAGCGCCTTTCGTAGGCACTGCCTTCTGCCCAGTAGAGCAACCAGTTGCCGACGAGTAAACCTTCATCCATGTTGATGCCTGTGATGAAACAGTCGCACCCGGTTGCAAAATGATCGGGCTCGAAGCGTCTTGTGAACGATCGCACTGGTGTGAATCCCAGATGACGGTCGAGCCGCTGGTGATCTTGTATGAAGACACTGCGGTGCCTGCGTCGAAGGTGCAAGGGTTTGCCGAATTGTTGGTCAACTGAAACCAAAGTGAAGGTGTTTCAGTGGCAGCAAACGAGTTTGCGCTGACTTGGCTTTGATTACCAATGCCGGCAATTACAGAAACTGCACCGACAGGGCATGCGTCGCTAGCGTTTGCCGAAACGGTCGGTGTCGCACTGGCCGCGGCGGCCGGGTGAAAGATGCCGCCGATGAAGCCGACAATCATCGAAAAGATCCAAATGATCAAACCAATGACTGCAAGAAGGCCCACACCAACGACGATTCGACGACGACGATAGATCTCTGGGGTTACTTGCTGAGGGCGACGGCCATTACGGGGATTCGACATGCACCTAGGCTAACTAGGCCCTGCTTTAAAGCAGGCGAAGCATGCGAGTGTTGCCGAGCGTGTTCTCTTTTACGCGAGCGAGGTCAAGAAACTCGGCAACGCCATCGTCTGTCGAGCGGGCTAGCTCAGCGAAGGTCGCTTCATCGACAGGCACATCGCTGATTTCGACAAAGCCGTGACGGCCGAAGAAGCCGGTCTCGAAGGTCAGGCAAAAGACTCGGGCGATGCCGATCTCGCGAGCCTGGTCGAGCAGTGATTCGAGCAACAAAGCCCCGATGCCGTGGCCACGAAGCGAACCATCGACCACGATAGAACGCACTTCGGCTAGGTCGCTCCACATCACGTGAAGAGCGCCTGCCCCGACCACGCGGCCCTGAGCATCAATAACTACGCGGAACTCTGGCAGTTTCTCGTAAAGCGAGACCAGCTCGTGGTGCAGCAGCACGCGGCCCTCGTCAGGAGCGCGAAGCACCTGAATCGCTGGCACGTCGGCGGTGCGAGCCGCACGAACGTGGTACTGACTAGAAGGCATTGCTAAATGCTAGCCGCACCCTCGCGCGCAAGGCTAGTGAAAACGAACTCGCCATTTTCGAAGTCGACATCGACGTGCTCGGTGTTGTTGAGCTCGCCGTGCAAGATCTTCTCGCTGAGCTTGTCTTCGATTTCGCGCTGCACTGCACGACGCAATGGTCGCGCACCGAGTGCTGGGTCGAAGCCAATTTCAATGAGTCGATCCTTGGCCGCCTGGGTGAGCTTGAGGCTCATCGAACGGTCTTCGAGACGAGTCGCCAACTTCTTGATGAATAGGTCAACGATCTGAACCAGTTCATCCTTGTTGAGTTGTGGGAACACGATGTTCTCGTCGACACGGTTCAAGAACTCAGGCTTGAAGTGCTTCTTCAACTCTTCGTTGACCTTGCCCTTCATGCGCTCGTAGTCTTGCATGCCATCGCCCTCAGTCGAGAAGCCCATGACGCCGCGGGCGATGTCGCGAGTTCCGAGGTTGGTGGTCATGATGATGATCGTGTTCTTGAAGTCAACAACACGACCCTGACCATCGGTCAAGCGACCCTCTTCAAGAATCTGTAGTAACGAGTTGAAGATGTCTGGGTGTGCTTTTTCGATCTCGTCGAACAACACAACACTGAACGGCTTGCGGCGAACCTTCTCGGTTAGCTGGCCCCCCTCTTCGAAACCCACGAAGCCCGGAGGCGCTCCGAACAAACGCGAAACGGTGTGCTTCTCGCTGTACTCAGACAT
>JBJTNB010000130.1:0-3941 GCA_046073845.1 Micrococcales bacterium | reverse complement strand
ATCTTGCTGTAGGCAACGATGCCGTCGTACGACCAATTTTCGCGACCATCGATCGGCTTTAGCACGGTTGGGTCAACACGAACCAAAAGCACTGCAGCCTTTGCCTTTTCTTCAAGCATGGTGTCGCTGAGGTCTTGCATGCCCTCAGGGATGACGTGGAATACCGAACCGACAGTCACGTCGCTTGCCTTAATCGGAGTGCCATATGGGTCTTTGGCTAGGCGAGTGCCCTTCTTCCACATCGTGTGGCGCAGGGTGTCTGCAGGGTTCGGGCCAAGGTCGCCGAAGAAGAAAATTGCAGGGATAGGGAAGAGCGCCAACGCGGTGTAAAGCGAACGGCGAATCAATTTACGACGAGAGAAACCCGACTCACTGTCTGCAAGCTTGATGATTTCAATTGCGGCAGCGCGGTTTTCTTCGCTGCTGCGAGCCTGGTGGCGAGGCTCTGAAACTTCTGCATCTGGCATCAAAGTCTTTGCCCAGTGCACGGCACCAATACCGATACCTAGCAAACCTAGTGTGATGCCCAAGCCAAGGAATAAAGTGTTAGCACGCACGGTGCCTAGCTCTGCGGTGATCGGGAACGCGAAGTACGCGTAAATCGAAAACGCGCTGCCAACGGCTGAGGCCACGAACAATGCGGCCACCTGACGAACAGCGGTGCGCTCATGCTGCTCGCTCTTGTCGGTCATGCGAACGCGGTGCGGTTCAATGCCCGGGTCTTTGACTGCGCCTGATTGAATGACTGCGAGACCGCCTTCGTAGCGGTGCTCCTTAGTCTTTTCGCTCACTTAGTGCTCTTTCCTGTTTATGAATTTCTTAAGTTGTGCCGTGGCTAGTTCGACTTTGCGCCGAGCCAAACGGTGAAACCAATGATGATGCCGAGACCGATGATCCAGATGAATAGACCTTCGGCAACTGGGCCAAGACCCGCTAGTTCATAACCACCAGATGATGGGTGTGATTCCAAATACTTCAAGTAAGTGATGATGTCTTTTTTGTCGGTAGGTGTGAGGTTCGCATCGTTGAACACCGGCATGTTCTGCGGGCCGGTCAACATCGCTTCGTAGATGTGGTCGTTAGGAACACCATTTAGAGAAGGTGCGTATTTACCCTCGGTCAGTGCGCCACCAGCGCCAACTGCGTTGTGACACATTGCACAGTTGATGCGGAATAGCTCGCCACCGCGAACTGCGTTACCGTCGGCTGCGATCATTGCGTCGGTCGGAACCGATGGACCGGCACCGAGTGATGCTACATAGGCAACGAGAGCGTCGACCTGTGAGTCGGTGAACTGTTTTGGCTTGACTTGCATTTGCGGGCCGCTTGCCTGAGCAGGCATACGACCTGAGTCCACCTGGAATTCAGCCGCTGCGCCACCGACTCCGATTAGGGTCGGGGCAGCAGAAGTGCCGACTCCGCCCTTACCGTGGCACGATGCGCAGTTAGCCAAGAACAACTTCTTGCCTTCTTCAACCTGCGACTGGGTCACGGCCTGTGACGTGTTGCTGTGACTGACGACTGCGTTTGCCGCTGCGTAACCGCCGCCGCTAACGACCAATCCAGCCATGATGACTAGGGCAGCAGCGAAAGGGCTGCGTCGCTTGTTCTTCATTTTGATTGCCATTCGTTTCTTTTACTTCAATACGTAGATGATTAGGAACAGGCCGATCCACACGACATCAACGAAGTGCCAGTAGTACGACACAACAATTGCGCTGGTGGCTTCGTAGTGACCAAACTTCTTGGCTGCATAGGTGCGGCCGATGATAAGCAAGAACGCGATCAAACCACCGGTTACGTGCAATGCGTGGAAGCCGGTAGTGATAAAGAATGCGCTCGAGTAAGAGTTAGCGCTGAAGAAAATCCCCTCTGAGCACAACTGCGCGTATTCCCAAACCTGGCCCGATACGAACATTGCGCCTAGCACGTAAGAAAGCATGAACCACTCGACCATGCCCCACTTGCTGAACTCAAATAGTCCACCGGTACGGCGAGGCTGCAGGCGCTCTGCCGCGAAAACACCGAACTGAGCGGTGAAAGAAGAAGACACAAGGATGAGGGTGTTGGTCAGTGCCATTGGCACGTTTAGCAAACCGGTGTCGTGCGCCCAGATAGCCGGAGAGTTGACCTTGAGGCTGAAATACATAGCGAAAAGGGCTGCGAAGAACATCACCTCACTGCCCAGCCAGACGATGGTTCCGACCGAAGTTGGGCTCGGGCGATTGATTGCAGGTGAAGAGAAAGTCGCAGATGACATGTAATTATGCTAACCCACAGATTGCCCCGAAATGGTTGATTTCACGCGGTTTCTAGGCGATTTTCGCCAATAAACTTGTGCCATGACTCGAGAAAACTCTTGGCCGAACATCCTTGGTAAATTGCTCGACCGCAATGACCTAGATCGCGCCGAAGCTGCCTGGGCTATGGGGCAAATAATGTCGGGGGAGAGCGAGCCAGCCCAGATCGGTGCATTCATGATGGCACTGCGAGCCAAGGGCGAATCGATTGGCGAGTTAGCAGGCTTGGTCGACACGATGCTCGAAAAGTCTGTGATTCTCGACACCGGTAACGACGCCCTCGACATTGTCGGTACCGGTGGCGACATGGTTGGCACAGTGAACATCTCAACCATGGCGGCCATTGTGGCAGCCGCCAGCGGGGTACCGGTCATGAAGCACGGCAGCCGATCAGCGTCGGGTAAGACTGGCTCTAGCGAAATGCTCGAAGTGCTTGGTATCCGACTAGACCTTTCACCTGAGCGCGTTGCCGATGTCTTTCGCGAGGTCGGATTGACCTTCTTTTTCGCGCCTGTCTTTCATCCGGCTATGCGGCACGTTGCCCCAATTCGCAAGGCTCTAGGCGTACCGACCACCTTCAACTTCTTGGGCCCATTGGCGAATCCGGCGCAGCCGATTGCCACGTCTCTTGGTGTCTCAAACGCCAAGATGGCTCCACTTATGGCCGCCGAAATGGCTGGCCGCGGGCGTACAGCCCTGGTTTTCAGGGGTTCTGACGGGTTAGACGAGCTAACCACCACGGGAACCAGCCACATTTGGGCCGTAAATGGAGGTAAAACTATCGATTTCGACCTAAATCCAGGCGATTTCGGTCTAAAAACAGCCAATTTGGCCGATTTGGTCGGTGCCGATGCCCATCACAATGCTCAAGTGACACGCGACATCCTTGCTGGTGAAACATCAGGCGCGCTCGCGGCAATCCGTGACGTCGTCGCGCTCAATGTTGCCGGCGGTTTGGCCAGCTACCAGCTTGCTAAAGGGCATGTCGGCGATTTCAGCCAAGAGGGGTTGGCCAAGGCGATTTCTAATGGGCTCGAATCGGCATTCGAAGCGATCGATTCAGGCGCAGCAGGCGAAAAATTATCTGCCTGGATGTCGGCGACGCAGGCGTAAAGGTTAACCGCTGAAGCCGAGCTTGCGAGCTCTAGTTTGGGCACCATAACAAGATTCACAGGAAAGCGGCTCTGAGCGCCAAATAAACATTACTTGACATAATGTTCATTATCGGTGATAGGGCTGAACCCTAAGACAGGTGGTGCTTCAAGAACTCGACCAACCCGGGCGGTCCGACACTCTCACTGGTCTGAATGAGTTCATCGAACTTCCACCAACGAATTTCTAAAACGTCGCGGCGTTCATCATCGGTCCAGCCGGATTGATCGATTTCAAATTGTTCAATTTGGATCTCGAAAAAGTAATCCACGAATGTGTGATGGTTTTGCCCGTCGGCCCAGTCCCAGCGACCTTCGGTTTGCCAAATTTGCGGCCCAAGCTCTGTGGCCGCCAGCTTTAGCCCGGTTTCTTCGTGTAATTCGCGTTCTTGCTTATCATCGGCCGCACCTATGCAGCCAAGAAGTTTGGTCACTACGAAGCCACCAGCGCAATTGTTGTGTCGTACTACTGGCACTTCGTTGATGTCGT
>JBJTNB010000129.1:0-8474 GCA_046073845.1 Micrococcales bacterium | reverse complement strand
GAGATCATGGCCATCCTGGATTTGAGGCCGTCGCGCGAGGTCGGCGAGGCTTACGACTGGCTGATGGAATTGCGTCTCGAAGAAGGCCCACTAGGCCCAGATGTCGCGAAAGAACGCTTGCTTGCCTGGTGGGCGAGCAGGTAAACTCGTCAGGTTGCCCTTCTGGGCACGTGCAAAATAACCCTCCTGCCATGGAAGTCCCATGGCCGTTTAGTCCGAAGGAGGTGGGTGACCCATGCACAAGTATGAGCTAATGGTGATTCTCGACCCATCAGTCGAAGAACGTACCGTCGCTCCAAGCCTCGACAAGTTCCTCAACGTAATTCGCAATGGTAAAGGCACCATTGAGAAGGTTGACATCTGGGGCCGTCGTCGTTTGGCATATGAAATCAACAAGAAGAGCGAAGGCATCTACGATCGTTAACATGACCGCAAACTCAGATGACGTCATCGAGCTTGACCGTCAGCTTCGTCTTTCAGAAGCCGTAATGCGCACCAAGGTACTCCGTGCCGAAGATGTAGCATTCGAAATCGAATCTGGTTCGATCCCACAGATCACCAAGGATGAGTTCGCTGAGAAGAAGACCGCTCGCGCTCCACGCCCGAAGGTAGCTAAGTAACCATGGCCGGTGAAGTAAACGTAACTGTAGTTGGCAACCTAGGTGCCGACCCAGAGTTGCGTTACACCCAGGGCGGTGTTGCAGTTGTCAGCGTGAACGTCGGTTCGACTCCACGCACTTTCAACCGCACCACTAACGCATGGGAAGACGGCGAAACCGTTTGGGTTCGCTGCACCGCATGGCGTGAAGTTGCTGAGAACGTCGCACAGTCGCTCACTAAGGGCACTCGCGTCGTCGTCACCGGTCGCCTAAAGGCGCCAAGCGCATACCAGACCGCATCTGGTGAAGCTCGTGCATCGCTCGAGCTTGAGATCGAAGAGATCGGCGCTTCGCTTCGCAGTGCAACCGCAGTTGTTACCCGTCGCGCACGCGAGGGTGGAGCAGCAGTCGCTGGCGGAAACGACCCATGGGGCGCAGCTCCACAGAAGTCGGTTTCTGACGCAGGCTGGGCTAACCCTGGTTCTGGCGCAGGCGCAGACGACACCCCTTTCTAAACCGAGCGTTCTAGAGAACACTCAACACATTCTTATTTAGGAGAAGATCATGGCTGGAAAGTCAGACATCCGCCGCAAGGCAGCGCGCAACGCGAAGAACGCGAAGCTCGCTCCTGTTAAGGCAATCAAGGTCGGCGTAATCGATTACAAAGACATCGCAACCTTGCGCAAGTTCGTATCAGACCGCGGCAAGATTCGTTCACGTCGCATCACTGGCGTCTCTGTACAAGAGCAGCGCCTAATCGCCAAGGCCGTCAAGAACGCACGCGAGATGGCTTTGATGCCATACGCCGGTGCAGGTCGCTAAGGAGAACTCATCATGGCAAAGCTAATTTTGACTAACCAGGTTTCAGGCCTGGGCGCTGCTGGCGACGTCGTTGAGGTTAAGAACGGTTACGCACGTAACTTCCTTCTTCCTCGCGGATTCGCAATCGTGTGGACCAAGGGTGGCGAGAAGCAGGTCGAGCAGATTAAGTCGGCTCGCGAGGCTCGCGCAATTGCATCTGCAGAAGACGCACAGAACCTAAAGAACCGTCTCGAAGAGAAGGCAATCCGTCTGTCGGCTAAGGCCGGCGTTGGTGGCCGTCTATTCGGTGCAATCAAGACCGCAGATGTTGCAGCAGCCGTTTTGGCAGCGGGCATCGGCGAGCTCGACAAGAAGAAGATCGAGATTCCTTCTCCGATCCGCACCTCTGGCGAGCACGTTGCACTCGTGCACATCACCGGTGGCCTAGTTGCCAAGGTGACCCTTCAGGTTCAGGGCAAGAAGTAACCAGTTTCTGGTCGAAAACGGGCTCCTTTTTGGGGCCCGTTTTTGCATTTAAACCTTGGTGAAAAAAGCCCCAGCAACGGGAGGGTTTTCGGGGCCTGCATCCTAGATAAATAAAGGGCAAGAGGCCCGAGCGCCGTGGTCATTGAATGTCGGTGGCGGGGGTAAAATTAGAGGGTTAGCAACCCCGAATATCAGTCGCATTTTGGTGCGCAGTTCAGTGGGCCTAACCCAGCAAAAAGGAGCACCAAGTCAACATGAACGCACCCGAAAACAAGGCAAAACCGGCCGAGTACGAAGCCGGAAATATCCAAGTTCTTGAGGGCCTCGAGGCGGTTCGCAAACGCCCGGGCATGTACATCGGCTCCACTGGTCCGCGTGGTCTTCACCACCTGGTTTACGAAATCGTCGACAACGCCGTAGACGAATCACTCGCCGGCTACTGCGACTCAATCAACGTCACCATCACCAAGGATGGCTGGATCCGCTGTGAAGACAACGGTCGAGGCATTCCTGTCGCCGAGCACCCAACCGAAAAGAAGTCGACCCTCGAAGTTGTTCTAACCGTGCTTCACGCCGGTGGTAAGTTCGGCGGCGGCGGTTACGCGGTTTCTGGTGGTTTGCACGGTGTAGGCGCATCCGTGGTGAATGCACTTTCGACCGAGCTTCGCGCAGTTGTTGCGCGTGATGGTTACCTCTGGACTCAGCAATTCAAGATCGGTGTTCCGACTGGTCCGGTTAAGCAAGGCCCTGCTACCGACACCACCGGTACCGTCATCGAGTTTTTGGCGAGCCCAGAAATTTTTGAAACCGTCGAATACGACTACGAAACTTTGCGTGCGCGTTTTCAGCAGATGTGTTTCTTGAACAAGGGTTTGCAGATTTCGTTGTTCGATGAGCGCAACGGTCGTGAAGACACCTATCTCTATGAAAAGGGTTTGCAAGACTACGTCGAATATTTGAACAGCACCAAGAAGGTTGAACTTGTTAACCCAGAGATCATCGCGATCGAAGGCGAGACCAAAGAGCGCAACCTCTCTGTTGAAATCGCAATGCAGTGGACAAACGGATACAACGAATCAGTTCACACTTACGCGAACACGATCAACACTCACGAAGGTGGAACCCACGAAGAAGGTTTTCGTGCAGCGCTAACTTCGTTGTTGAACAAGTACGCACGTCAGACCAACTTGCTTAAAGAAAAAGACGAGAACCTAACCGGCGATGACTGCCGCGAAGGATTGACTGCCGTCATCTCGGTGAAGATTTCTGAACCGCAGTTCGAAGGTCAGACCAAGACCAAGCTCGGTAACACCGAAGCCAAGGCGTTCGTTCAGAAGGTTGTTAACGAACAACTTGGCGACTGGCTCGAGCGCAACCCTGCCATTGCTAAAGACATCGTGCGCAAGGCGATTCAGGCGGCGACTGCCCGTCAGGCCGCCCGCAAGGCCCGCGAGGCCACTCGTCGCAAGGGATTGCTCGAGTCACAGGGCATGCCTGGCAAGCTTCGCGACTGCTCGAGCCGCGACCCGAAGCGCAGCGAGATCTACCTAGTTGAGGGTGACTCTGCAGGTGGTTCGGCAATGCGTGGCCGCGACCCAGAGACTCAAGCAATCTTGCCGCTACGCGGAAAAGTCTTGAACGTTGAAAAGGCTCGACTAGATCGCGCGCTCGGCAACGCCGAAGTTCAAGCACTCATCACCGCATTCGGTACCGGCATCGGTGAAGAATTCGATATCGACAAGATTCGCTATCACAAGATTGTTTTGATGGCCGACGCAGATGTCGACGGTCAGCACATTCGCACATTGTTGCTTACCTTGTTGTTCCGTTACATGCCGAAGTTGATCGAACAC
This sequence comes from Micrococcales bacterium, assembly GCA_046073845.1. Lineage (GTDB taxonomy): Bacteria > Actinomycetota > Actinomycetes > Actinomycetales > Microbacteriaceae > Rhodoluna. Next base: position 4,735 of record JBJTNB010000129.1, on the reverse strand, counting down.
GGTTTCGTTTATCTTGCGCAGCCACCGTTGTATCGAATCAAGTGGTCGAACGCCGAGCATGAATATGTTTACAGCGACGAAGAGCGCGACCGTCGTTTAGTCGAAGGTCAGGCCGCAGGTCGAAAGATTCCGAAAGAGAATTCGATTCAGCGCTACAAGGGTCTTGGTGAAATGGACTACGACGAACTATGGGACACCACCATGGATCCAGCTCGCCGTACTTTGCTTCAGGTAACTCTCGACGACGCAGCACGCGCCGACGCAACCTTCAGCACACTAATGGGCGACGACGTTGAAGCGCGACGCACATTCATTCAGCAGAACGCAAAAGACGTTCGCTTCCTAGATATCTAAATTCGAAAAACTTAGGCGAACAAAATGGCAGATGAAGAAGTAACCCAGCCACACGACAACATCGAGCAGGTCGACCTTCAGGTCGAAATGCAGCGCAGCTACCTCGACTACGCGATGAGCGTTATCGTCGGTCGCGCGCTTCCTGATGTGCGCGATGGTTTGAAGCCGGTGCACCGCCGCGTGATCTACGCGATGTACGACGGTGGCTACCGCCCAGACAAGCAGTTCAGCAAGTGCTCGCGCGTTGTCGGCGATGTCATGGGCCAGTTCCACCCGCACGGCGATGGCGCCATCTACGACACATTGGTTCGTTTGGTTCAAGACTGGAACCTGCGCTACCCATTGGTTGCCGGTCAGGGTAACTTCGGTTCGCCTGGTAACGACCCAGCCGCGGCCCCTCGTTACACCGAGTGCCGCATGGCCCAGTTGGCCATGGAGATGGTTCGCGACATCGACGAAGACACCGTTGATTTCCAAGACAATTACGATGGCCGCACTCAAGAGCCGACCATTCTGCCAAGCCGTATTCCGAACCTGCTGATCAACGGCTCGATCGGTATCGCCGTGGGCATGGCAACTAACATTCCGCCGCACAACCTGCGCGAAGTGGCCTCGGGTGCCCAGTGGTTCCTAGACAACCCAGATGCGAGCTCAGAGCAGCTGCTCGAAGAGTTGATTGCCCGCATCAAAGGCCCAGACTTCCCTACTGGCGCTGAAATCCTTGGCCGCAGCGGAATCGAAGCCGCCTACCGCACCGGCCGTGGTTCTATCACCATGCAGGCCGTCGTTAACGTCGAAGAACTTCACGGCCGCACCTGCCTCGTGGTCACCGAGTTGCCTTACCAAGTTAACCCAGACAACCTCGCCGAGAAGATCGCCGAGCAGGTCAAGTTGGGCAAGCTCACCGGCATCGCCGACATCCGTGATGAAACTTCTGGCCGTACCGGCCAGCGTTTGGTGATCGTGCTCAAGAAAGACGCAGTGGCAAAGGTTGTTTTGAACAACCTCTACAAACACACTCAACTGCGCGAAAACTTCAGCGCCAACATGCTTGCACTCGTCGATGGCGTGCCTCGCACTTTGTCGCTCGACGGATTCATTCGCGAGTGGGTTAACCACCAGGTCGAGGTAATCGTTCGTCGCACTTCGTTCCGTTTGCGTCAGGCAGAAAAACGCGCACACATTTTGCGCGCGTACCTCAAAGCACTCGATGCACTCGACGCAGTCATCGCACTCATTCGAAAGAGTGAAAATGCAGAGGCCGCTCGCGAAGGCTTGATGAAGCTTCTCGACATCGACGAAGAACAAGCCAAGGCGATTCTTGCAATGCAGCTTCGTCAGCTCGCAGCACTTGAGCGTCAGAAGATCATCGATGAAGCAGCTGAAATCGAAGCACTCATCATTGACTACAAGGCAATCCTCGCCGACCCGCAACGTCAGCGCGACATCATCAAGTCTGAGCTCGCAGAAGTGACCGAGAAGTTCGGCGACGAGCGTCGCACCAAGTTGGTTGCTGGCCTCGATGGCGATGTGACCGCAGAAGACCTGATCCCTGAAGAAGAGATGGTGATCACCCTTACTCGCGGTGGTTACATCAAGCGCACCAAGAGCGACAACTACCGTTCGCAGCACCGCGGTGGCAAGGGCGTTAAGGGTGCGAACCTGCGCGCCGACGATGTAGTCGAACAGTTCTTCGTGACCACGACTCACCACTGGTTGTTGTTCTTCACCAACAAGGGCCGTGTTTACCGTGCAAAGGCACACCACGTGCTCGAGGCCGGTCGCGACACCAAGGGCCAGCACGTGGCTAACTTGCTCGCCCTGCAGCCTGACGAACAAGTCGCTTCGGTGCTAGACATCAAGGATTACCAGCAGGCGCCATACCTGGTCATGACTACCCGCAAGGGTCTGGTCAAGAAGACCGATTTGACTCAGTACGACACCGCGCGCTCTGGCGGCATCATCGCAATCAAGTTGCGCGAAGACGACGAAGTAGTTGGCGCGATGTTGGTTCGCGAGAGCGACGACATCCTGTTGGTTTCACACAAGGGCATGTCGATTCGCTTCAAGGCCGACAACGACAGCATGCGCCCAATGGGTCGCGACACCTCAGGTGTTATGGGCATGAGTTTCAGAAACGGCGACTACCTGCTCAGCTCATCGGTGATTAATGATGTTGACGGCGCGTTCGTGTTCGTGGTTACCGAGGGTGGTTATGCAAAGCGAACTTCTGTCGATCAATACCGCGCTCAGAATCGTGGCGGGCTCGGCATCAAGGTTGCCAAGCTCGAAGAAAAGCGCGGCGACCTAGTCGGTGCGCTCATCGTTGCCGATGACGACGAAGTTCTCGTCGTACTCGAGAGCGGTAGAGTGGTTCGGTCGGCCGTGGCCGAGGTGCCTGCAAAGGGCCGCGACACCATGGGCGTGGTCTTCGCTCGATTCGATGAAGAAGACAGTGTTATTGGTTTGGCGCGAAACACCGAACGAAACTTGGATGCACAAAACGAAACAGTAGGAGCAACCGATGAGTAACTTTCTAACCAAGAAGGCTAAGCAGACCCTCACCCCGGTGAAGCAGGTCAAGCTCAAGTTGGTTCACATCGACTTCTGGTCGGCAGTTCGCAACGGTTTCATGATCACTCTCGCAGGTGCGGTTGCGACCCTCATCGGTTTCACTTTCCTGTGGGTCGTGCTGAACACCACTGGCCTGTTCGGTTCACTCAACAGCTTGCTCAGCTCTGTCGTCGGCGGCTCATCGGGCAGCAGTGTTGATGTGCAGTCGAGTCTGAGCCTGCCGCGCATGCTCTCATTTGCGGGCAGCATCGCGATCTTCAACATTGTTCTCGGCACCCTACTAGCGGGTATCGGCGCTCTCTTGTTCAACCTGATTGCTCGCCTGTCGGGTGGCATTCGAGTCGGCTTCACGAACGAGTAAATGGGTTTGACCTCAGCACCCAGTTTCGACTAGGGTTAACAAGGCTCTTGGGCCTATAGCTCAGGTGGTTAGAGCGCTTCACTGATAATGAAGAGGTCGGAGGTTCAAGTCCTCCTAGGCCCACCAAGCAGCCTCTTCAGAAGTGAAGATTAGAAGTAAATACCCGCAAGGGGACTTAGCTCAGTTGGTAGAGCACCTGCTTTGCAAGCAGGGGGTCAGGGGTTCGACCCCCCTAGTCTCCACAAAACAAAAACATCCCCCGAGAAATCGGGGGATGTTTTCGTTTGGAGCCCAGGGGTGGTCAAGGCTCCCGATAAGTAGATCTTTGTAGCGAGTAGCAGGCGGTCTCTCATTCGCAGCGGCGATAACTTCGCCGCTAAACACGAATGCTCCGGTTCGACCCCCCTAGTCTCCACAAAAACAAATAACCCGCCGAAAGGCGGGTTATTTGTTTAAGAGCCCAGGGATCGTTAAGGCTCACGCTTCAGCTTTTGGTGTGCAAGATTTTGTTGGCCAATGGATTGTTTATTCCATAGGCATCAACCTCATAAAGGTTTGTGAACGAAGGGTCGACCAGGCTGTCTTCGATTAGGACGCTGAAGATCAACCCGTTTTTCACGGTCACGATCTGTACCTCGTTGTATTCGGCTGGTTGCGGGAACGTGAAGACGCCATTTGACTCGGTCGGCTTTGGGTCGGTCGACTTGTAACCAGTAGCGATGCTCAGAGCCACAGCTACCGCTTGAGTGCCAGGGCCCTCACCCGCGCCGATTTGACGATAACTAGGGTTTTGCGGAAACCGACTCACGCTGTTCTTTATCGACGGGTCGTAGACCGAATCACCCTGAAGGTCACCCTTGCCATTGAAAGGCTTTGCGGCATTTTGGCTGTTCACATAAAAGGACTCCGTAATGCCAATCGCATTCATTTTCGTTTGACTTGCTTGGGCTACAACCAACAGGTCGTGGGCCACCTGCGATCCGCTGGGTGTCTGCGACGGAGTCGAGCATCCTGAAATTGTAAGAATCAAGGATGAAGTTGCGCACAGAACCGCGAAACCTCGAGCGATGTTAGTCATCAGAAATTTGCCAATTCCTGCAGAACCTCGGCGTAGACGATGGTCGGGCCCGAGCTATAGAAGTCGACCATGCTCTCGATCTTTTTCTGGTTCTGTTCAGCAGTGCTGGCCTCGTCTGGGTTGGCTAAGAAGAAACCAACGCCGGTAAGGATCGTGAAGCCCTGGGCGGCAACAGTGAGCCTGATGTCGTCGAGTAGGCATTTGCGATTCGGATTTAGCGCGTTGAATGTTGCAACGTAAAGTTCGCAGATTTCGTTGAAGTTTTCGTGGCTCGCTTCAATCACCCCCAGCTCACAGGCGGTGTTGTAAATCGAAGCGACTTCAGAACCGAGAGCGGCAATTCCACAGAGTTGCCAGTCGAGCGCAAT
>JBJTNB010000128.1:0-14548 GCA_046073845.1 Micrococcales bacterium | reverse complement strand
CAAAAAAATCATCGTTTCTGACACGAGCTTGCAGATTGGTTCTGCGAAATTGCCGTCAGAAATCCTCGGCGATGCAGAAGTCATCGCCAAAGAAGAGCAGTTTTTTGCTCGCGGCGCTCTCGCCCACCCGAATACTTTCTTTGCACTGAAGTCGGGTCTACCTGGTCTTGTGCGAGTTCAAAACGTTGATCCGAAGGACCCCAGTCCTTATGCGCTAATCGCAACCCGCAATCCAGAGAGGTTGGCGGCAGCGATTAATGCAATCGCCAAGAAGAAATAGCGACTAGGCGCAGTCGACGCAGACCGGGCCGTACTTGCCCTTTTTGGCGGCTTGCATCGACTTGTGCTTCACAATGAAGCACTCGCTGCAAGTGAACTCATCGGTTTGAGGTGGAATAACCATTACCTCAAGGGCCTCGTTGATCAAATCTTCGCGTTCGTGATCCTCGGCAATGCCGTCTTCTTCGACGTCGATAATCGACGGCGAAGTTGGCTTAGTGCTCTGCTTGATTGCATCGAGAGACTCGTGATCATCATCGGTCTTTTTCGGTGCATCGTAATCCGCGGCCATTTGAACCTTTCCTTGGCAAGCGCGCCTAGTTTGCTACCTAATGATTAAAAAATCAAACCCGCCACGCCAAACCTGAATAATTTCTGAGCCGCCCATGGTGTGCAAATGCGAAGGGTTTAGCCGTATCAGTGGCAAACTTCTAGCCAGGAGGCCCCGATGACTGACTTACGCCTAAATGGCACGGATGGCGACTTTCTAAACCTTGAGAGTCAAGACGGCTCGCACTTTCGCCTAGCCATCGATGAATCGCTGAAGAGCGCGGTACGCAACCACACAACTTTCGATAAGACTTCGTTGACTCTTACTCCTCGCGAGATCCAGGCTGAAATACGAGCAGGCGCAACGGTTGAAGAGTTAGTAAAGCGTTGGAATGACCCGATCGAGTATGTAGCGAAATTCGCCCAACCGATCATCGATGAGCTTGGTCACATAGTGCAGGCGGCAAAAGGTGTGCGTATTTCAATCGCAGGTGACCGCTATAACGATGTGAGCCACACAGAATTCGGTGAAATCATATCTGCTCGACTCGACGCGAGCGATGCACGCGCTGTCAACTGGAACGCAGCACGCGACGAAACCGGTACATGGCGAGTAACGGTTAACTACACACTCAGTGGCGAAGAAGGTCAAGCAATCTGGAGCTTCGACCCGCGAAAGTTGATTCTCTCACCAGAGAACCAGAATGCCATCGCGCTCTCGACTCAAAACTCACTGACCAGTAACGCCAGCAAGCTTGCAGCGGTAGAAACGGCAACGTTCGCTACCGAGCAACTCGCCGACACACTTCAGGTTGACACCGTGATACCAATCGGGCGATCAAGCGAACAGAGCCTTGTTACTCCAGTGGCTGTCGAGCGCGAAGATCTTGCAACCACCTCAGACTTACTCGAAGCTCTAAAAAAGAAGCGCGCAAGCCGTGAGCATCCCTCGACTCAATCAGTCGAAATTGAAGTGACCGCGGTTACTTCACCGGCAGAAGTTCAGACTGTTGAAGTGTCTAAAGAAACTGAACCTGAGCCACGTCCGGCTCCTACGAAAAGAACTGGGCGGCCTTCTATTCCGAGTTTTGACGAAATCGTTCAAGGCACGAAGTCAGACGTCGAATAGGCGCCTAGCCTCAAGAATGGCAAAGCTGTCTCGGCAAAACTGAGGCCGCCGTGTTGGGCAACCATGCGCATCGAAGACGGTTTCGAAATGCCTCGGTGATAACAAGCAAAACCTTCTGCGGGCAAAACGATTAGGTCTGGTAACAGCTCCGTTTCAGCAACCAACGGCTCTGTAAACAAGCCGGATGCAACAGCTTCATCGAATGTGAACACTTCGCCGCGCCCATCTATCCAATTTGAGAGTCTTCGCATGGCATCCGAGACAGCTGTTACATCGGCGAAGTAGAGATAACTTGCTCTCGGGTCGCCTCCCAGACTAGACAGTTCATCAGTAGCGAGTACTTCATCCAAGTGAAGATGGTTCGCCGGCAGAACATCGATGACTCCGTGGTCAGCAATAAGTAACACACCAACACTAGATCCAACTTGGCTCAACAGTTTCAGTACGTTGGTTTCAAGTTCAGCGAGCAACTCTCGCCAGGTTTCACTCGTCCAACCGACAGCATGTGCCGTCTGATCAAGCTCTGGAACATAGAGATAGGTCACGCCCAGTTCAGTTTTCGACAAATCTGCTGCCTTCTCAAAACGACTTTGCATTGAGGGCTCAGAAAAATGCAGAGCCCCATGCATGGTCGCGCGAGTGAAACCCGAGTCAACGTAGTCAACAAGTGTCACAACGTTCAAAGCATTGGTCTCTGACAAGGGGTTCGCGGTGAGGTAATCGAGGATCGTGTACTTGTCCATACCGCTGAGCAAATTGTGTTCCGCTTCAGCTGTTCGATCGAAGATGCGATAGCCAAACAGACCGTGCTCGCTCGGTGGCTTGCCAGTGCCCAATGATGCGATGCTGGCAACTGTAGATGACGGAAAACCGCAAAACAATTCGGGCACGTCAGTCATCGCAGCGGCCAAGGTCTTGGCAACGCCCTTAGACTGCCGCAGGTTTTCAAACCCAAGCCCATCGACCATGATCACGATTGCATGCGACACAGGTGCCAATTTGAACTGATTGGTCTGCCCCCGGACTGATGCGAAAGCCGCCGGCAACACGTGGCGGATGTTCCCGAAGGTGTCGGCTGGCGCAGGTAGCATCGTAGGCATCCGACCAAGTTTTACATGCCCGAGAAGATGACTACAGCAGAATCCAATAACGAAAAGATCGTCGACATCGATCTGTCGAAGGAAATGCAAGACTCCTTCCTCGAATACTCGTACTCGGTCATTTACGCACGTGCCCTCCCCGACGCCCGTGACGGCCTGAAACCTGTTCAACGCCGCATCGTCTACATGATGGGCGAAATGGGGCTCAAACCCGAACGCGGCCACGTCAAATCAGCTCGTGTCACGGGCGAAGTCATGGGTAAATTGCACCCTCATGGCGATGGTGCCATCTACGACGCTCTGGTGCGAATGGCCCAGCCTTTCACCCTGCGCGAACCACTGATCGACGGACACGGCAACTTCGGCTCGCTTGATGACGGCCCGGCAGCCGCTCGCTACACCGAGGCACGACTCTCGGCTTCAGCGATGCTGATGAACGAGTCACTCGACGAAAACGTAGTCGATTTCAAACCAAACTACGACGCTCAGCTCACTGAACCACAGGTCCTTCCTGCGGCGTTCCCTAACTTGTTGGTTAATGGCGCAGCCGGTATCGCCGTGGGCATGGCCACCAACATGCCACCGCACAATCTCAAAGAGGTCATTTCGGCTGCACGCTTTTTGCTTGCCAATCCTGATGCCACCTTGAAGCAGCTAATGAAGCACGTCCCCGGGCCAGATCTTCCGGCCGGCGGAATCATCATGGGTCTCGATGGCGTGAAAGACGCATACGAAACCGGCCGTGGCACGTTCAAAACCCGCGCTCGAGTTTCGGTCGAAAGCGTGAGCGCACGCAAGCTTGGCATCGTTGTTACTGAGTTGCCTTACTTGATCGGCCCTGAAAAAGTCATTGAAAAAATCAAGGATGGCGTCAACGCCAAGAAACTCTTAGGCATCGCAGACGTCACCGACCTAACAGACAGAACCAACGGCATGAAGTTGGTCATCGAGCTAAAAACAGGTTTCGACCCACAGGTTGTTCTTGACTTGCTATACCGCTTCACTCCGATGGAAGACAGCTTCGGCATCAACAATGTGGCACTAGTCCAAGGACGCCCAGCGACCCTTGGCCTAAAAGAGATGCTTCGTGTTTATCTTGACCACCGCCTTGAGGTAACTCGCCGACGCACCACGAACCGCCTTGGTAAAGCTGAGGCACGCCTGCACCTGGTCGAGGGCCTTCTGATCGCCACATTGAACATCGATGAAGTGATTCAGGTCATTCGTACCAGCGACGAAGTAGACCAGGCTCGACAGAAGCTAATGAAAGTATTCGAGCTCAGCGAAATTCAGGCCGAATACATTCTCGAATTGCGTCTTCGCCGTCTCACCAAGTTCTCACAAATTGAGCTAGAGACCGAAAAGAAGCAACTGCTTGCTTCAATAAAAGAGCTCAAGCGAATTCTTGCCGAAAAGGGCGCCCTTGAAGAACTCGTATCTTCAGAACTCGCCGAAGTTGCAGAGAAATACGGCACACCTCGTCGTACCACTTTGATCTCGGAGTTCGAAGAGGTGAAGCCGGTTGCCGTAGCGAAAATCGCTGGCATGGATGCACAGCTCGCAGATAGCCCAACCATCGTGCGGGTAACGACATCCGGGCTGATTTCTCGCTTCGACGCTGCCGAAGAGACTTCTGTAACAGGCGCGAAACGCAAGCGCCACGACGCACTTACACACCGATTCATTAGCACCACACGCAGCGACATCGGTTTTGTCACGAGCAAGGGCCGGATTGTGCGCATTCACGCCGCAGATATTCCGACAAGCGCAGACCCAACCGATTACGCCAGCGGAGCGAAGGCCAATGACTTCTTGGGTCTCGAAAAGAAAGAGACGTTGCTTCACGCATTTGTACTTGACGAAAAGGCACAGATTGCAGTCGGCACAAAGCAAGGCGTAGTGAAACGCCTAAGTGCCGACTGGGCCAACAAACACGATTTCGACATCATCGCGCTAAAACAAGGCGATGAACTAATTGGAGCTTGTGACGCAACGGATTCGCAAGAACTGGTTTTTATCACGGCCCAAGCCCAACTCCTGCGCTTCAAAGCAGATGCAGTGCGACCACAGGGTCGCGGTGCTGGCGGTGTAGCGGGTATCAACCTCAGTAAAGACGATCAGGCAATTTACTTCGGTGCCACCGATGGCGACGCTGTCGTAGTCACTGCGGCCAACTTCTCAGGCGCTCTCGCCGGTACCGACGCCGGCAGTGCAAAGGTAACCGAGCTCGCCGAGTTCCCAGCCAAGGGCCGTGCAACCGGTGGTGTGCGTGCACAAAAATTCATCCGTAACGAGGATCAGCTTTACTTCGCCTGGGTTGGCCAGGCAGATTGTCTAGCTGCCAGCGCCGATGGCAAACCACTTGAACTAAAGCTTGAGTTGGCTAAACGTGATTCGAGCGGAACCAAGTTGGCCAGCGCCCTAGGCGCAATCGGGCTTAGCTAAAACGAAACCAGGGTTCTAAGCGTCGATACGTTCGCGCTCGAAGCTGTCAGCAGAGTCGATGATGAAATCACGGCGCGGAGCAACTTCATTACCCATTAGAAGTTCGAAGGTCTTGTCTGCCATCTCGGCATCTTGCATGCGAACACGACGAAGCGTGCGGTGCTTGCGATCCATGGTGGTCTCGGCAAGCTGATCGGCGTCCATCTCGCCTAGACCCTTGTAACGCTGAATCGGGTCTTTGTAGCGCTTGCCGGCCTTCTCGAGCTTCATCAGTAGCTGTTCGAGTTCTTGCTGCGAATAGGTGTAGAGCACTTCGTTGGCTTTCGAGCCCGCGTTTACGACTTCAACACGGTGCAAAGGTGGAACCGCTGCATAAACGCGCCCGTCTTCTAGCAGTGGGCGCATGTAGCGATAAATCAGGGTCAGCAACAGAGTTCGGATGTGGGCACCATCGACGTCTGCGTCGCTCATGAGAATCACTTTCCCGTAACGAGCCATGTCAATTTCGAAGCTACGGCCGCTACCCGCACCAACCACCTGAATTATCGATGCACATTCGGTGTTTGAAAGCATGTCTGAGACCGAAGCCTTCTGAACATTTAGGATTTTTCCTCTGATAGGCAATACAGCCTGGAACTCGCTGTTACGAGCGAGTTTCACGGTGCCGAGAGCCGAATCACCCTCGACGATGAACAGCTCACTGTCGGCCGTATCGGTGGTTCGACAGTCAACTAGCTTGGTCGGTAGCGACGAGGATTCGAGGGCATTCTTACGGCGTTGGGTTTCTTTATGAGCACGTGCCGAAATGCGCGATTTCATCTCTGCCACGATTTTGTCGAACAGGATCGCTGACTGCGCCTTATCGTCTCGCTTTGAGCTGTTGATGCGATCTGTCAAAGCCTTGGTGACAACATTGGCCACGATGTTCTTTACCGCTGGTGTTCCCAGCACTTCTTTAGTCTGACCCTCGAATTGCGGCTCAGCCAGACGAACGGTCACGACTGCTGTTAGGCCGGCGAGGATGTCTTCTTTCTCGACTTTGTCGTTACCCGCTTTGAGTTTTCGTGCGTTGGCTTCAATGTGACCACGGATGGTCTTCAGCAAAGCCTGTTCAAAGCCGGCGATGTGCGAACCACCTTTAGGCGTTGAGATAATGTTCACGAACGATCTAATAGTCGTGTCGTAACCACTACCCCAGCGCACGGCAACGTCAACCTCACAATTACGCGAGACTTCGCGACTCACCATGTTGCCTGATTCATCAAGAACAGGAATGGTCTCACTGAACTCACCGCTGCCACTCAAACGCCAGGTTGAAGTGATTGCGGTGTCGCTTGCCAAGAAGTTGGCAAACTCGACGATGCCACCAGCAAACCTGAAATCCTGCTTTGCCGATTTACCATCGCGCTGATCGTCAACGGTGATACCCAACCCAGGTACCAGAAACGCAGTCTGACGAGCTCGCGCTGCCAGGTCATCCATGCTGAATTGCGCATCCTTGATGAAAATCTGTGGGTCTGTCCAGTAGCGAATTCGAGTACCGGTTACGCCCTTTGGCGCTTTGCCGATTACACGCAACTCGCTCGAATCTTCAAATGGCTTAAACGGGTTACTCGCCTTGATGCCTTTGCTGTCGTCAAATACGCCTGGTTCGCCGCGGTGGAATGACATCGCGAAAGTCTTGCCTTCACGATCGACCTCAACATCGAGACGCTCACTGAGAGCATTCACCACCGATGCGCCAACACCGTGCAAACCACCAGATGCCGCGTAGGATCCGCTGCCAAACTTGCCACCCGCATGCAACTTGGTGAAAACCACTTCGACACCTGTAAGACCGGTTTTAGGTTCAATGTCTACGGGAATACCGCGAGCTTTATCGCGAACTTCGACGCTTCCATCCTTGTGCAAAACAACATCGATCTGGGTTCCATGACCGGCTAAGGCCTCGTCAACCGAATTGTCGATGATCTCCCAGACACAGTGCATGAGGCCGCGAGAATCGGTCGAGCCGATGTACATGCCAGGGCGCTTGCGAACAGCTTCTAGCCCCTCTAGAACAGAGAGATGACGGGCTGAATACTCGCTTTTAGACACCACGAAAGAATACTTGCGGTGGGGCTGAAACCCTTGGATTTACACATTCGTGCGAAATTCGCAGATAGCGAAATCAGGTGGAATCAGCAATAAAAAGTCGGATGGGTGTGTTCTGATTGTGGCGAGAGGAATTCATGTCAACTGCAGAACTAGAGAACCAAACCGAGACTCCTAAAGAGCTAACGGCCCTTGACCGTTGCGACCTATGCGGAGCCCAGGCCTACGTTCGAGTTGAGCTCTCGACCGGTGAACTTCTGTTCTGCGGTCATCACGCCAACGAGAAGCGCTCCGCGCTTGAGCCAATCGCTATTGCCTGGCACGACGAAACTGCCAAACTATCGGGCAAGTAGTTAATCAGCCGCAATCTCGGTAGCGAGTTCGATCGCGGCTTTAGCCAATGTCGACACCTGCGAGAAACGCTCAGCGTGCATTGGCGAGCGGTTCTCTTTCAACTCTGGGCGCTGCACGATGATCTCACCAAGGATGCGATCGGCTAGCCATGCGTTCTTGGCCAAAAGTGGGCCGTGTAGAAGCGAGCCGTAGACCCGCCCATCAATCATTAGGTTGGCGAGTTGCAAGTCACTGTTTTTGTAGCCGACCAGAGGTTGACCGTGAAAGCTCTCAACTACGAAGTTTGAGAATCTCTCATCGTGTCGGTCGACAGTGGCTGGCAGGTTACTGAACAACCCGTGCAAGGCTGCAAAACCGCTACTAATTGCTAGCACCTGGGTGCCGTCAGCCATCCACTGGTCCAAAGTCGGAACCAGATTTTTCAATGCCGGGTATGCCTGACGCCAGGCGGCCGCAGAACCGTGGCCGACCAAAACAACGTCTGGGCGATGGCCAGGTTGACCAGAAATCGCCAATGTATCGCGAACGACGGCAATCCCACCCCATTCGGCACGGCGCTGAAGCACCAAGAGATTACCGGCATCGCCGTTGAGATCTAGATGTTCAGGAAACAACTGAAGCAAACGAATCATCGTTGCACCTCATCTGGGCTCGTGAATCCAAGGTGACGTCGCAGACGACGCATGGCGTCGGCGCTGAATACCACGGTGCGAACGCCCACTTTAGGGTCTGGTAAAGCCATGAACTTGTCAATGGCCGCGAAAAGGTCAGGCTCAACGTCGCCGACTTCAATGTTCTCGTGAATCAGACGCAGGCCGAGCTCTGCATAGTTATAACCACTGATTACGTCAACAGACGTTAGACGACTTAAATCAACGGTCCACATCCACGATGGGTCGTGAACGTCTCGCCCGATCGCAATCATTAGGCGCTCAAGCGGAAGCTCGAGAGTGTCGAGGTTTAACTGGAATGAAGTCGGATTCTGCACCAGGACGAACTCAACAGGTTTGCCCTGAATCTGCACCACTTCGCCGCGGGCAAATACCGGTGGCAGCTCGGCGAGAGTGCGCTCAGCAAGCTCGAGATCGAAGTCATCACCGAGAACCTCACGCGCTGTTGCAATTGCGGCTACTGCGTCTAATGCGTAATGGCTTCCCTTTGACGGAAGGTCAAAGATCAATTCGCGATCGCCAAGCTTAACGAGGCAACGCAAAGCGTTCAGGTCCTTAACCTCTGCTGAGACCTGTGGGCGTGGAAGCGCCGCCATGTAAGTCGGAGCAACACCGAGGTCATCGCCATGCAACACCTGCGGATCGATACCGAAGAACGACTTCTCGACCGAGTGCAGCTGCGAATCAATGAGAAGAATGTTCTGGTCGTCAGCGTTTAGTAAAACCTGTTGCGTGGCACGCGAGGCGACGTCAAGAAGCTTCTCGCGAACCAACGCAGGATCGACGAAACGATCGAGTTGATCTTCTAATACATTGAGAAGTGTCACAATTCGAGGTGCCACCTCGGCAGTCAAAGTATCGGCGTGGGCTTCGTCAACCTCAAGAATCGCGATGTCGCCAGGAATCTTTCCAAACACATTGCTCTGCTCAATGATTGACGAAAAGAAACCCTGACGAATATTCGCCGTGGTCGGGTTAGTGAAAACATCCAGCCCGTGAGCTCGCACAATCGCGACGGCCATCTTGGTTGTGGTTGATTTACCAGCTGAACCAGTAATGACTACGAGGCCATTAGGAAATCGCTTCAGCGTCTTTGCCAACAGCCCTGGTGCAATCTTGCTGAGAATCAAGCCGGGGGCGGCAGAGCCTCCACCCGGGCGAAAACGTCGAATGACCTTTCGCGCTAAGCGACTGGCAAGAATCGCAGGCAGGTATAACACTTTTTAGAGAACGTCCATGAAGTCGCGAAGTAGCTGGGCTCGTGACGGGTGCTGAAGCTTCTGCATTGTCTTCGATTCAATCTGACGAATGCGCTCGCGGGTTACCCCAAGCTCTTCGCCGATCTGGTCGAGGGTCTTAGCGATGCCGTCAACGAGACCGTAGCGAGACTTGATTACCTTGGCTTCACGTTCGGTCAGGCCCTGTAGCAGACGCTCAATCGCCTCGTTGCGTGCCTTAGTGACAGAGGCCTCAACCGGTGAAACAGCTTCAACGTCTTCGATCAAGTCTCCGAACTCGCTGTCGCCATCTTCACCAAGTGGAGTCGACAAAGAAATCGGTTCGCGGCCATACTTCTGAACCTCGACAACCTTTTCGGGAGTCATGTCTAGTTCATGAGCCAACTCTTCAGGGGTTGGTTCGCGACCAAGGTCTTGCAACAGCTGGCGCTGAACTCGAGACAACTTGTTAATGACTTCAACCATGTGCACTGGAATACGAATGGTGCGCGCCTGGTCTGCCATTGCGCGAGTGATGGCCTGACGAATCCACCAGGTTGCATAAGTCGAGAACTTGAAACCCTTGGTGTAGTCAAATTTTTCAACCGCACGGATCAGGCCGAGGTTTCCTTCTTGAATCAGATCAAGAAACTGCATGCCTCGACCGGTGTAACGCTTTGCCAACGAAACAACCAAGCGCAAATTCGCCTCGAGCAAGTGGGCCTTTGCGCGACGGCCATCCTTGACTACCCAGCGTAGGTCCTCGGTCATTTGCTTGCTTAGGCGCTTGTCGGTCGCTAACTTCTCTTCGGCAAACAAACCGGCTTCGATACGCATCGCAAGATCGACCTCAAGCTCAGCGTTTAGCAGCGCGACCTTTCCGATCTGCTTGAGATAGTCCTTCACCGAGTCGTTGGTTGCACCGGGAATTGCGATGGTTTGAATCGCAACGTCGTCTTCTTTGTTCTTGAAAAGCAGAACACCCTCTGGGTGCTCTTCTTCATCATCTTCGTCGTCTTCAACGGCTAATGGAACAGCTGCAACAGCTTCAGCAACAACCTCTTCTACAGACTCAAGTTCCTCAACTGGCTCATCGTCGCCATCAAGTTCTTCGTCGTCGCTGCCCTCTGTAGCTTTCGAAACTTTTGAAGCCTTACCCTTGCCAGCGGGCTTTGAAATTGGACCAGTGCTCTTGGCAGGCTTTGCCGGCTTGGAGTCGACTTTTGATGCTGCTTTGGTTGCCTTTGCAGGTGCCTTTGCGGCTGGCTTTGCGATCGATTTTGCACCAGCTTTAGTGACCGACTTAGCCACCGGTTTCACAGTGGTCTTTGCGGCGGGCTTGGCAGCTGGCTTTACGGCAGCCTTAGCGGGAGCCTTAGCAGCGGGTTTCGCGGCTGGCTTAGCTTTCGCGGGAGTCTTCGTAATCGGTTTGGCTGCGGCCTTCACAGCTGGCTTATTCGTGACCTTTGCCGCTGGCTTGGCAGCTGGCTTAGCTGCTGGCTTAGCGGCCGGCTTGGCCGCAACCTTAGCGGTGGCCTTTACTGGCGCCTTGATAGCAGGCTTTGTGGTGCTTTTTGCAGCTGGTTTAGCTGCGGCGCCCTTGGCTGCTGGTTTTGCTACTGGCTTGGCGACGACCTTGGCCGGGGTGGACTTCGATGCTGGCACTGACTTCTTCTTACTCTTTGCTGAATCTGGTTTTGCCTTAACCGCACTCAATAAACCGGTTAGTAAACCGCGTTTCTTGTCTGAACTAGCCATAGTGCCTCCAGTTGATTCGATGGATCTTGCTGGTGATTCGGGCATAACTTGGACCCATGTCAAGTCCTTGCGGAATGACTGGGTCTTAGGTCAATTATGGCAGCAAAACCCGACATTCTCGGCATTTTGTGGCCATGCCTTTGAGAAAACTCCAATTGACAGGGTTTTATTCCGAAACCACCTGGCCAGTGTCAAACCTGGTGCGTAACGGCAGTTCTGCGTCGCTCGATGAAGTACATGATTAAGCCAAAAACCAGGATGATGATTTGCACCGACAAGGCCCAGCGAAACCCGTCGAACGAAAAGTTTTCGCGGGTGTGCCTGACAGCCCTAACCAAGTCGAGAACTCCACCCGCTAGCCACATAATGACGAACGTGGCAAGGAATCCCCCGATGTTGATGAACCCATTTGCCGTGCCTAAACGCTCTTTTGGTATGAAACCACGCGAATAGTCCATTGCCAAGATTGAAGCCGGCCCGCCAACGGAAATGACAGCAACAAGAACAACCAGCAGCCATACAGGTGCGCGATTTGGAACCAGTGCGAAGACGATCCAAATTGCAATGATTGAACACGCAATCGAAACAATGACTCTGCCGCGCCATTTTGGTCGATGAAGGGTCATCCATCCGATTGCTACGCCCCAAACAAGTGACAAAAGAATCTGCAGAGTCAGCATCGAAGATGCAAAGACTCTGCTCTGCCCCTCACCTGCGACCAAGAATGGAACGCCCCAGAGAAGTGCAAATACCGAACCGCTCGACTGCAGTGTGAAGTGAATCCAAAAGCTCATCCTCGTGCCAGAGAACTTAATGTTCTCAATGAGTTGCAACCAAGAAACTTTTAGTGAAACCGACGTATGTGCAGTGTCATGGTTCGAAACAAAAACCGTGACCAAGATGAAGCTTGCAACGACGACCGTTGCCGCAATTGAGAACGAATTAGTCCAGCCCAAATTCGCAAGGGCAATTGCGAAGGGAATCGCAGAGGCTAGTTGCCCTAGCTGGCCGAGTGCGACCAAAACCTGCTGTGATCGGCCGGCAGTTTTTGCAGGCGTCCAATTCACGATGAGTCGAAGAAGAGAAATAAAAGTAAAAGCGTCGCCCATACCTACTAGCGACCGACCTAAGTAGGCCACAGAGATTGTAGAAGCGGCAGCAACGAGCAATTGCCCAATGGCCATGCAAGCCGAACCGATCTGCAGCAATCGCTTGGGACCGAACCTGTCTAGCAGCAGGCCTACTGGAATTTGCATGGCTGCATAAACCGCCAGTTGAAATACCGCAAGCCCAGCCAACTGACTCGCCGATGCTTGAAATCTCGTGGCTGCCTCGAGCGACGCCACTCCAAGTGATGAACGCTGCATTACTGCGGCAAAGTATGCAAACGTAGCCGCAAAGAGCACGGCGGTGCGGTCTTGCATTAAACCTCGTCGTCGTTTTTGCGCTTGATGCTTAGGTAATCCTCGAGTTCAGCTGCAATCTCATCTGCAGTCGGCACGGCAGGGTCAACACGCTCAAACTTCATAGGCCCGTCGGTGTTTCCGTTGGCGAATGAACGTTCAAGCCCCTCAACCATTTTTGCCAACTCGGCAT
Organism: Micrococcales bacterium; assembly: GCA_046073845.1. GTDB lineage: Bacteria > Actinomycetota > Actinomycetes > Actinomycetales > Microbacteriaceae > Rhodoluna. The sequence goes on along the minus strand of JBJTNB010000128.1, from coordinate 1,635 downwards.
TTGTGCCCAGGTTCTCTTCGAGTGTCTTCAAGAACTCACGACCTTGCTCACGCAACTGATCTGTAGGAATTACCAACCCGGTAGCCGTGCTGATTTGTTCGCAAGCCGCAACGGCTGCATGAGGAACAACCGTGTCGCTTAGATAGTGCGGCACCAGAGTCACAAAACCGATAGTCGGAAAATCGGTCAGGCTCAATCGATACTCCAACAAGTGCAAAATATTTCCAGGCACTTGGGTTTGGGGCTTCCACTCAGAAATTCGGTTGATCAAATCCTTGCGGTTACCAGAGACAGTTACGCCGAAAGCGCGAGTGTGCGGAATAGGAAACGGAATCGAATGAATCCAAGTCAAAGTTTGCACACCGAGGGTTTCGATGATCAACTCAATTGCATCCGCGAAGGCTTCCCATCTGAAATCAGGCTCGTAGCCATCGAGGTACAGAAACTGCTGCCCCACTTCATCCGTGACTAAGTAAATAGCCAAACTCGCAGGTTCGTAGTCGGCGATGTGATCTTTCTCGAAATACATCACCGGTCGTCGAGAGCGGTAATCGAGAAGCTCATCATTGTCGAAAGTGATAGCCAGCCTGTAGTCAAGGTTCTCGAAAATGTGTTCGCTGAATGTGCGAACCATTGAACCTGCATCGGTGAAACCAGTTAGACCAGCGATCAAATGCAGGCCTTGGGGAATAACGAAATCTTGATCTTCAAATGCGAATAAATCGCTCGGAGCTACCACTCGAATATTCTAGACACGGGGTTAGAGTGAAGCCATGGCTAAACAATTCATCAAAATCGCAGCGACTACCCCTGCTTTCACTAAAGACACGGCGTTTGTTGTTGCCGTCGTCGAGAACAAAGGCAATCTAGAACTCCACGCCGGAGGCGTAGACGTCAGCTCGCTAAAGAGCATTGACCTGAAGAAGATTGGCGCAAAGGCGAGCAACGATGCCGTGCTTCGCGTTCCAGGGCCAAACGGCTCGATTTTCGCCTTGATTGGTGGCCTAAGCAGCAATACCGACGAACGCCTTCGCTACTTTGGCGGCACTGTCGGTCGCAGCCTTGCAGACTTCAAGACTGTTGTTGTGGCGTTGCCAATTAGCACGGATGCGGCAGCCGGTGCTTTGCTCGAAGGCTATGCCATCGGCCACTACGCATACACCGAGTACAAGTCAGAGACCAAACGCCAACCAGCGCAATCGTTGATTCTCGCTACCAAACACAAGGTCAAACCTGCCACTCTTAGCCGGGTCGAGATTGTGCGCGCCGCTGTACACGACACCCGAGACTTAGTTTCGATGCCCGCCAACGACCTTTATCCGCAGAGTTTTGCTACCGCAGCGGCTCGCCTGGCAAAGGGCGCCAATGTCACCATCACGGTTCTTGACGAAAAGAAGTTGGCTGCCGGCGGTTTTGGCGGATTGATCGGCGTTGGCCGAGGCTCCGCTCGCCCACCACGTCTAGTAAAGGTCGAATACAAACCTGCCGGTGCCGTCAAGAAACTAGCTTTCGTTGGCAAGGGAATCACCTATGACACAGGCGGCCTTTCACTCAAGCCCGCCGCGTCAATGCTCGGCATGAAATATGACATGACTGGCGCTGCAACCGTTCTGAACGCAGTTTTGGCCATTGCTC
>JBJTNB010000127.1:0-4344 GCA_046073845.1 Micrococcales bacterium | reverse complement strand
TGTCTGCATCGACAACTCCGGTGGCGGCACCCGCGACGTCGTATTCGTCGGCGTGCAACAAGCCAGGATGCTCGGCAGTCTCGCCACCGATCAGCGCCACGTCGACCGATGCGCATGCCTCTGCGATTCCGCGAACGATGTCGGCGATGCGCTCGGGAACAACTTTGCCGCAGGCGATGTAGTCGGTCATGAACAAACTCTTTGCACCAACCACCACGATGTCGTCGACAACCATGCCGACTAGGTCTTGACCGATGGTGTCGTGTTTGTCGATCGCCTGCGCAATCGCCACTTTGGTGCCGACGCCATCCGTGCTGGTAGCAAGAAGTGGCTTGTTGTAGTTCTTCAAGAACGAGACGTCCATTATGCCGGCGAAACCACCAAAGCCACCGACAACCTTGCTGTTGTGGGTTGCGCTGACCGCGCGCTTCATCAGTTCGACAGCGAGGTCGCCCGCGTGAGTGTCGACTCCCGCTGCTGCGTATGCGTCGTTCATTAGGCGGTTGCCGATTCTTGCTTTTCAAGCAGGTTCTTGCCGAGGCGGTCTTCGGCCGGCAGTTCGATTGGGTACTTGCCGGTGAAGCAAGCGGTGCAAAGCTCAGATTCCTTCTGGCCGCTGGCAGCGATCATGCCCTCGCGGGTTAGGTAGCCAAGCGAGTCTGCGCCGATCGACTTGCAAACGTCTTCGACGCCGAGTCCGGTGGCGATCAACTCAGCGCGAGTTGCAAAGTCGATGCCGTAGAAGCAAGGCCAAGTGATTGGCGGCGACGAGATTCGAATGTGAATCTCGGCCGCACCGGCCTCGCGCAGCATCTGCACGAGTGCGCGCTGAGTGTTACCGCGAACAATCGAGTCATCAACCACAATGATGCGCTTGCCGCGAATTTGTTCTTTCAGCGGGTTGAGCTTGAGACGAATGCCGCGCTGACGAATTGTTTGCGAAGGCTGGATGAATGTGCGACCAACATAGGCGTTTTTCACAAGGCCGTGACCGAACGGAATCCCGCTTTCTTGCGAGTAACCAATCGCTGCTGGCGTGCCCGACTCTGGAGTTGGAATTACAAGATCCGCTTCAACCGGATACTCGCGAGCTAAAGTGCGACCCATTTCAACTCGCGCGTCGTAGACCACGCGACCGTTAATGGTGGTGTCTGGGCGAGCAAGGTAAACGTATTCGAAAACGCAACCGGCGCGCTTCACTTCGGCGAAGCGAGTCGAACGCAATCCGTCTTCATCAATTGCGATTAGCTCGCCCGGTTCGACTTCGCGAACGAACGACGCACCAACGATGTCGAGTGCTGCAGTTTCAGATGCAACGACCCAGCCGCGTTCGAGGCGGCCAAGAACGAGCGGTCGCACACCCTGTGGGTCACGTGCTGCATAGAGTGTGTGTTCATCCATGAAGACGAGGCAATATGCGCCACGAACTTTTGGCAACAAATCAAGTGCAGTTGCCTCGAGCGTGTGATCGAGATCGCCAGACATGAGAGCAGTGAGCACTGCGGTGTCGGTGGTGTTGCCACCTGTTAGTGCGTTGACATCTTTGCCAGGGTTTGCAGCGCGCAACATCTCGAGCAAGTCTGCAGTGTTAGTCAGGTTGCCGTTATGGGCGAGCGCGACGGTTCCGCTCGCGGTGCGACCGAGGGTCGGCTGCGCGTTGCGCCACGACGATGCGCCGGTGGTCGAGTAGCGATTGTGACCGACAGCGATATGACCGGTGAGCGACTCGAGAGCACTCTCGCTGAAAACCTGCGAAACCAGACCCATGTCTTTGTAAACCAGAATCTTCGAGCCGTTTGATGTTGCGATTCCGGCCGACTCTTGGCCGCGGTGCTGAAGTGAGTAGAGACCAAAAAAGGTCAGCTTGGCGACTTCTTCGCCGGGTGCCCAAACGCCGAATACACCGCACTGATCCTGTGGTGCCTTTTCGTCTGACTCGCTAACCGCGAGATCCAGATTCAGTCGTCCATCGCCTCTAAGCAAGGGCAGTTTCCTGTCGTTGGGGGTGGGGCGAAGCGGTATAAACCTGCCGCTACGGTTCAATTTTAGTCGGCGCGAGGCGGGCTAGGCGACGAGAATTTCAGACCAGTGGCAAATGATCACGGATGTCGGCTCGCGTACCCGACGCGTGAATGCTGCCGGTCGCGAGCAGGGCATCCCAGTTGGTTTCTCCGACCGCGAGCGCGACCCAGTCCACTGGCGATAGTTCGATTACGTTCGGCGGTGTGCCGCGGGTGTGCCGCGGGCCCTCGATGCACTGAACCGCCCCGAATGGCGGCACTCGAACCTCGACCGAATTGCCCGGGTAGCGGCTGCCGAGTTCTTCGAGCAAAAAGCGGACCGCAGTCGCGAGCTGGTTTTGGTCACCGCCGCGGTAGGCCGCGAGCGCGGTCATTCCATCGGTTGGGTTCACACGGCGTCGCACGACTTAAACTTAGAGGGTGAAAATCTTGGTTTTGGGGTCTGGTGCGCGTGAACACGCAATCACCAAGTCGCTCATTCGCACGGGCACTCCTGCTGCCGACATCGTTGTTGCCCCAGGTAATGCCGGAATCGCCAAGGATGCCCGCACCGAACCAACCCTCAACGCGGTCGACCCGGCAGCGGTAACCGCTTTCGCCCTGGCTGAGGGCATCACCCTCGCAATCATTGGGCCAGAGGCCCCGCTGGTCGCCGGCGTTTCAGACGCCCTGCGAGCTGCCGGCATCGCCGTTTTCGGCCCTTCTAAGCGTGCCGCCGAACTCGAGGGCTCTAAGTCATTTGCCAAAGAAGTCATGGCGGCCGCCGGCGTGCCAACAGGCATGGCTCGCGAGTGCGAAACCCTTGCCGAGGTTGAGTCTGCCATGAATGAATTCGGTGCTCCATACGTGATCAAGGCCGACGGCCTGGCAGCCGGCAAGGGCGTTATCGTCACCAGCGACCGCGAGGCGGCCCTGGCGCATGCGGCCAAGTTCATCGAGATGGGAATCTTGGTTGAAGAGTTTCTAGACGGGCAAGAAGTCAGCCTCTTTTTCTTGAGCGACGGCAAGACCGTGATGCCGCTTTCGCCGGCGCAAGATTTCAAGCGCGCATACGACAACGACGAAGGCCCGAACACCGGTGGCATGGGTGCCTATTCGCCACTGCCTTGGTTGCCTGCCGGTTTCGTTGAAGAGGTTGAGCGCACAGTCGCACAACCAACAGTCGATGAGATGGCAAAACTCGGAGCACCATTTATTGGCCTGCTCTACTGCGGTTTGATTCTGACCAAACGTGGAATCCGCGTTATCGAATTCAACGCGCGCTTTGGCGACCCAGAAACTCAGGTCGTACTTCGCCGGCTTCTTACTCCGCTCGCAAACCTTTTGCACCGCGCTGCAACCGGTCGCCTCGATGATGGCCCGAGCGCAAATTTCTCGAACGATGTTGCAATCACCGTTGTGCTCGCGAGCGAAGGTTACCCAGACACTTCGGCGCCAGATCGTGTCATCACCGGCCTGCACGAAGACGACAACGTGCACGTTTGTCATGCGGCAACTGCAGATCGAATCGGCGAGCTTTTCGCAACCGGTGGGCGAGTGCTGAGCGTGGTTGCATCTGCGAACGATTTCAAAACCGCACGCGAACTTGCTTACGCGAATATCGAAAAGATTTCACTCGAGGGTTCGCACTTCCGTCGCGACATCGCTGCCAAGGTTGCAAACTAGTGGCGCTCGAGTTGCCGGGTTGGCACCACGTTTACAGTGGCAAGGTTCGCGATCTTTACGAAAACGAAGACCCGCAGTTCGCACACCTGATTTTGGTGGTTGCATCAAACCGCGTCTCGGCGTTTGACCACGTGCTCGAGCCGAGCATTCCTGGTAAGGGCGCACACCTCACCACACTGACCAACTGGTGGTTCGACCGACTCGATGTTCCGAACCACGTTTCGCACGAAGTCGCAGTTCCGGCGGCGGTTGCCGGCCGAGCCACGGTTGCCAAGAAGCTCGGCATGTTCCCGATCGAGTGCGTGGTGCGCGGCTACATCAGTGGCAGCGGCTGGAAGGAGTACCAAGCCACAGGCGAGATCTGTGGCGTCGCTCTGCCTGAAGGTCTGACCTTCGGGGCTCGTCTGCCAGAGCCAATCTTCACCCCGGCATTCAAAGCTGAACTCGGCGATCACGATGAGAACATCACCTTCGAGCGCGTTGTCGAACTTATAGGTGCCGAGCACGCCGCTGAACTGCGCGATTTAAGCATTCAAATTTTCAAGGATGCAAGTGCCCTCACCGAGCGAGCCGGTTTGATTCTCGCCGACACGAAATTCGAATTTGGAATCGACCCTGCTACCGGCGCGACAACACTTGGCGACGAAGTTCTAACGCC
>JBJTNB010000126.1:0-2368 GCA_046073845.1 Micrococcales bacterium | reverse complement strand
CAGACACCCTTTACGTCACCGAGTTGGTTGCAAAGCACTTGGTCAACACCATGCCTGAAAAGACCATGGAGGCAGTGTTCGACCACGGCGTTGTGCCTGCAAACTCGATCACTACGCACTACGCAGAGGCAGCGAGCATCCTGGCCGACCTCGAGCACGTTGGCGTCAGCTACGACGACGTCACCGAACTTCTAGAGACCGAGGGCGTCGACAAGTTCATCGTCTCTTGGAACGAACTGCTCGAGTCGGTTACCGCCGCCTTGAACGCAGCTAAGTAATTCGCAGTACTGATAGAAAGCAAAGTATGTCACTCAAGGTTGTAGTCGGCGGTTCCGCCGCTTCGGCAGTTGCCAACAACATTTCGAAGTTGGTAGCCGACAAGGTTGCCAGCCGCATCAATGCCAAAGACTTCACTCTGTGGGGCAAGGATGCCGAGAGCGAATCTGCGATTCGCCTCGGTTGGGTGACCTCAGCTTTCGACAGCCAACCGTTGGTTGAGCGCATCATTGCTTTGCGCGACGAGTTCGCCGCCAAGGGCGTTGACCGCATTGTGCTCTGTGGCATGGGCGGCAGCTCGCTTGCACCTGAGGTAATCACTCGCACCGCCGCCGTCGAGCTAGTCGTGCTCGACTCAACCAATGCCGACCAGGTTGGCCACGCACTGCACGAGAACATCGAGCGCACCGCCGTTGTCGTTTCGTCGAAGTCGGGTTCGACTGTTGAAACCGATTCGCAGAAACGCGTTTTTGAGCAGGCCTTCGAAAAAGCTGGAATCGACAAGCGCGACCGTATCGTGATCGTGACCGACCCGGGCTCACCGATGGAAAAGGCGGCCACCGAAGACGGCTACCGCATCTTCAACGCAGACCCAAACGTTGGTGGTCGTTACAGTGCACTCACCGCATTCGGCCTTGTTCCTTCTGGTCTCGCGGGTGTCGACATTCAAAAGCTGTTGAATGAGGCAACCTCTGTTGCAGAACTTCTTGGTTCAGACGATGAGAACAACCCGGCCTTAATTCTCGGTGCTGCACTTGGTGCAACTCCTGGTGAGTATGGCCTGCGCGACAAGATTGGCATCGTTTCAGAAGACAGCCACATCGTTGGCTTTGGTGACTGGGCCGAGCAGTTGATTGCCGAATCGACCGGAAAACTCGGTAAGGGAATCTTGCCGGTTGTGCTCACACCTCACGCTGCAGAACTGCACAGCGGACTCGCAGACCTGCTCGCAGTTCGCTTGGTCGCAGACGCCACCACGGTTCGAGGTGACGAAGTGGCCGTTTCGGGTTCGCTCGGCGCGCAGTTCATGCTCTGGGAGTACGCGACCGTGATCGCGTCGCGCCTTATCGGCATCAACCCGTTCGATCAGCCTGACGTTGAGTCGGCCAAGATTGCCGCCCGCGCAATGCTCACCTCGCGCGAAGCAATCGCAGCACCTGCCTTCACCGACGGCGATATCGAAGTTCGTGCACTCGACCTCGATGTAACTTCGGCCAACGACGTGAAAGGTGCGATCGCTGCGCTGCTTCGCACTCTCGACACCGACAACGGTTACGTTTCTATTCAGGCCTACCTCGACCGCACTTCAGTTGCTTCAGCAGCAGGCCTGCGCGACCTAATGGCAAGCAAGTCTCGCCGCCCGGTTACATTCGGTTGGGCTCCGCGCTTCTTGCACTCGACCGGTCAGTACCACAAGGGCGGCCCGGCTCAGGGCGTTTACCTGCAGATCGTCAGCGCCGCCAAGAATGACATTGCGGTTCCTGGTCGTGATTTCACTTTCGGTGAGCTGATTGCCTCGCAGGCTGCCGGCGACGCCAAGGTGCTTGCCGACCACGGTCGCCCAGTTCTAACTCTGACCCTCACGGATGCCGCAAGCGGCCTCGCAGCAATCAAAGCTGCACTCGCCTAATACAGAAAGCCAGAATGAGCCCGGTTCGTATCAGTAGCACGCACAACCCGCTGCGCGACCCAGACGATCGTCGTCTGAATCGCATCGCAGGCCCGTCGTCGCTAATCATCTTCGGTGTCACCGGAGACCTCTCACGTAAAAAGTTGATGCCTGCGGTTTATGACTTGGCTAACCGAGGATTGTTGCCGCCTGGCTTCGCACTCGTCGGCTTCGCGCGTCGCGACTGGGCACACCAAGACTTTGGCAAGATCGTCAAAGAGGCCGTTCAGCAATACGCACGCACACCTTGGAACGAAGAGGTTTGGGAGCAGCTCTCGAGCGGTATTCGCTTTGTCAGTGGAGAGTTCGGCGACGACGCTGCATTCGATCGCCTGAAGGCCACCATCGAAGAACTTGATGAGAAGCGCGGCACCAACGGAAACCACGCGTTCTACATGTCGATTCCTCCAAAGGCTTTTGAGC
>JBJTNB010000125.1:0-6762 GCA_046073845.1 Micrococcales bacterium | reverse complement strand
CCACCAACTTTTCAGGCAACCGCACCACATTCTTGATTGGCACGAGGTAGCCGCCATCCTTGGGAAATAGCGAAGTCTCGAACGTGGTCTTGCCGATTTTGACCGAGCAAGGAATCACACCCCAGCCATAGGTGACCTGGGCGGCGACGGCTTTGATTTTTGCCGCCTGTGCATCGGCAACGCGCACGAAGTAGAACGGCGCTGGGCCTCGCCACTCGAAGATGCCTCCGCTGAATTTCAATTGCACGCGAGCAGGTTAGCAGTGGCGGTTAGGCTTTCGGCATGGCTAAAGCACTAATGGTTATCGACGTTCAAAAATGGGGCTTCACCGGCGACTGGCAGGTATCAGACTCAGATGCCCTGCTCGCGCGAATTCAGAAACGAGTCGACGAGGCGCGCGCAGCTGGCGAACTCATCGTGCACGTGCAGAACGACGCACCCGAGGGCGAACTCGATGCACCTGGTGCACCATTCTGGCCTGTGATGATCGACCCGATCGGTGACGAGTGGCTGGTCAACAAGACCACCAAAAACACCTTCGAGACCAACCCAGACCTGGCCGAACGTCTGCGGGCCGCAGGCATTGACGCGCTTGAGATGGTCGGTTGCCAGAGCGAAAACTGTGTGCGATCGACCGCGCTCGGGGCCAAGGCAGAGGGCTTCGAAGTGACCCTGCCAGTCGGCTTGCATGGCACCTACGACGAAGAGGTATTCACCGGCAAGCCGGGCAAGACCGCAGTCGAGCTCATCGCCGAGGTACAGGCCGAGATCGACCCGCGTTAGCGCGGCAGCATCCTGGCGGTCTAAACCATAGGTTTAGAGTTCTACACCCCATTGTTATTTCAGAAAAGTGAATTCTTTGCTGGCTGTGAATTGGCTGTAATAAACCGTCATAGGCTAAAAGAGCTGGGGTGGTGAATCGCACCGCTCCTTACAAGGAGGAAACCTATGAAGCTGACAAAGAGCTTCGCATTCAAGGCCGGTGCAGTTGTTGCAGTTGCAGCTCTAGCACTTACCGGGTGTTCTGCAACCAAGACCGTGAGCTACAAGGCTTGCATGGTTTCAGACGCTGGTGGCTTCAAGGATGCATCATTCAACGAAGAAGCATGGAACGGCCTTCAGAACGCTAAGAAAGACCTTGGCATCGAAGTTGCAACCGTTCAGTCTCCTGAGACCGCAACCCAGACCGACTTCGTCACTGGTGTTCAGTCAATGGTTGACGCCAAGTGTGACTTGATCGTCGGTGTCGGTTTTGCATTGGCAACCGCTATCCGTGACTCGGCTAAGGCAAACCCAAAGATCAACTACGCACTTATCGACTCGGCTCTATCGAACGACGACTACTCGCCATTGAGCCTCGACAACGTAAAGCCGATTCAGTACGACACTGCTCAGGCAGCGTTCCTTGCTGGTTACCTCGCTGCAGCTAAGAGCACCACTGGAAAGGTTGCTACCTACGGTGGCATGCTGTTCCCGTCGGTCACCATTTTCATGGATGGCTTCAAGCAGGGTGTTGACTACTACAACACTGAGAACGGCAAGAAGGTTGCAGTTCTTGGCGCAACCGGAACCGACAGCTCGAAGTGGGCTGCAACCGGTGACTTCAGCGACCAGTCGAAGGGTAAGACTCTAACCGAGCAGTTCTTCGCACAGGGTGCTGACATCGTTCTTCCTGTAGCTGGCCCTGTTGGTATCGGTACCGGTCAGGCAACTCTCGACAAGGCCGGAACTTTGGTCATCGGTGTTGACAGCGACTGGTACGGTCTTGCTGCACACGCGGCTTACAAGGCAAACATCTTGACCTCGATTGAGAAGAAGATGGCAGCTGCCGTTGAAGAAGTAATCAAGAGCGGCGTTGACGGCAAGTTCATGGGCGGCGACGCAAACCAGTTCGTTGGCACCCTAGCCAACGGTGGCGTTCAGATTGCTGACCAGCACGATGTTGCTTACCCAGATGGCATCCAGGCAAAGCTCGACGAGCTAAAGGCCAAGATCATCGACGGCACCATCAAGGTCACCTCGATCTACAACAAGTAATACCTAGCGCTCAGGCGCTGAAAGGGGCCTCGGCGAAAGCCGGGGCCTCTTTTCTTGGGTTAGATTTGACCAAGCAACACCTAGAAAGCAGTAAAGCAATGAAGCTTGAGCTCCGCGGAATCACCAAGCGTTTTGGCGCATTGGTGGCCAACGACAACGTAAACCTGGTTGCCGAACCACATCAGATTCACTGTCTGCTTGGAGAAAACGGCGCTGGTAAGTCCACACTGATGAACGTGCTCTACGGCCTCTACCAGGCTGACGGTGGCGAGATTCTTATCGACGACAAGGTCGTCAAATTCTCTGGCCCAGGCGATGCCATGGCTGCCGGAATCGGCATGATGCATCAGCACTTCATGCTCATCCCAGTTTTTACGGTCGCAGAGAATGTGATTCTCGGCCACGAGCCAACCAAAGCGTTGGGCTTTCTTGATCTGAACGAGGCCCGTCGTCGCGTTCGCGAAATCAGCGACCGATTCGGATTCGATGTTGACCCAGATGGAATTGTTGGCGAGTTGCCGGTGGGTGTTCAGCAGCGCGTTGAAATTATCAAAGCTCTAATCTCGGATGCCGAGGTGCTGGTTTTCGATGAACCGACGGCAGTGCTTACCCCGCAAGAGACCGACGAGCTGATGGCAATCATGAAGCAGCTTCGCGATGCAGGTAAGTCGATCGTTTTCATCACTCATAAGCTTCGTGAAGTAAAAGAAGTTGCAGACAAGATCACCGTGATTCGCCTTGGCAAAGTTGTTGGCGAAGCGTCACCGACTTCGACCCCTGCAGAGTTGGCATCGATGATGGTTGGTCGCGCGGTTGATCTTGATGTGAACAAGACGCCTGCAAAACCTGCCGGCACTAAGTTCGGCGTGAAGAACCTGACGGTGTTTAACCACTTGGGGCAGAAGGTTGTAGACGACATTAGCTTCGATATCGCAGCCGGAGAGATTTTGGTTTTCGCTGGAGTGCAAGGCAACGGTCAGACTGAATTGACCGAAGCGATTCTGGGCTTGCAAACCAAGGTTCACGGTTCGATCGTTCTAGACGATCACGAACTGATTGGTCAGTCGGTGAAGCACCGCCTTGACTGGGGGCTTGGCTTCGTGCCAGAAGACCGCACTCTCGACGGCCTAGTTGCCGACTTCTCGATTGCCGAAAACCTCATGCTCGACCGCAGTGACCGCAAGCCGTTTGCCAAGGGAATCCTGCTGCAGCTTGGCTACTTGGCCAAGTTCGCGGCCGAGAAGGTCAAGCAATTCGACATTCGCACCCAGGGCATAAACCAGCGTGCTGGCGCGCTTTCTGGCGGTAACCAGCAGAAGGTGGTGCTTGCTCGTGAGCTCTCGCGAGAGCTTCGCCTGTTGGTTGCCTCGCAACCAACCCGTGGCCTAGACGTCGGTTCGATCGAGTTTGTTCACGAGCAAATCGTTGCCACTCGCGACAAGGGTCTGCCGGTGATGATCGTGGCTACCGAACTTGATGAGGCCACCCAGCTCGCCGACCGCATCGCAGTTATGTATCGCGGCAAGATTGTCGGCATTGTTCCTGCCGACACCGATCGTGCCAAGTTGGGCCAGATGATGGCAGGAGTCGCAGCATGAGCGAACGTAAGGTCAACTGGCAGGCCATAGTTCGCGGAAACGCGGCGGTTCCATTCTTTGCAATTCTCACCTCGCTGATTGTCGGGGGAATCCTCATTGCGCTCAGCAGCCAGGATGTACTCGACGCAGCGCCAAACATTTTCAGCGACCCTGCGACCTTCTTTAGCAACCTGGGTAGCTCAATCTTCGGTGCCTACGATGCGCTGTTCCGCGGTTCGGTTTTTAACTATCAGGCTGACGACATCTTCAAGATGCTCAAGCCGATTACCGAAACTCTCGCGTTTGCGACACCGATTACTCTTACCGGTTTGGCGCTCGCCATTTCTTTCCGCAGTGGTTTGTTCAACATCGGTGGAACCAGTCAGATCATCTTCGGTGCAATCTTTGCGGGCTGGGTTGCAATTAATGTGCACCTTCCGTTCTATTTGCACCTACCACTCGCGATTATTTCGGGTCTGGTTGGTGGTGCGCTCATCGGTGGTCTCGTCGGTCTGCTCAAGGCTTTGACGGGCGCGAACGAAGTGATCGTCACGATCATGTTCAACTACATCGCCGGCTTGCTATTGCAGTACTTGCTCAAGACTCCGTTCTTGCAGGCGCCAAACACTGTGAACCCGATCTCGCCGGCCGTGCTCGACACTGCCAAGTACCCACTCCTTTTCGGCGCAAACACCCGACTAACTGCTGGCTTCTTCTTGATGCTCGCGGCAGTGGTATTCACCTGGTGGCTAATGAACCGTTCATCGATCGGATTCAAGTTCAGGGCAATCGGGCATAACCCACGCGCGGCTCGAGTCGCCGGCATCAACATGGGCCTCACCTACGTTGCCGTGATGGCCGTATCGGGTGCGCTGGCCGGTCTTGCTGGCACCACCCAGATTCTTGGTACCGAGCAGCACTTGACCATGGGTGTCTCGGCCAGCTTCGGCATCGACGCCATCACCGTGGCTCTGCTCGGTCGTTCGAACCCATGGGGCGTTCTGGCCGCAGGCATTCTGTTTGGCGGGCTTCGAGCCGGAGCTGCAACCATGCAGGCTGAGCAAGGCGTGCCAGTCGACATCGTGCTGGTGGTTCAGTCAATGATCGTTCTATTCATTGCGGCACCACCGCTGGTTCGAGCGATGTTCCGCCTAGGAAAGGAGGCCAAGAATGAAACTTTCTAAGCGCCCACTTTTCATCAATGGGGCAGTCGCACTCTTCGCGCTGTTTATTGCCACAGTAACGCCGAGCAACCTCACCACGATAAAGATTCAGACTGATCAAGACTTCTTCAAGCTAAGCGACATCCCGGTTTCAACTCAATTAGTCACCTATGTCGGTGCCGCCGTCGCTATCGCTTCGGCAATCGCAGCAGCGCTGCTGCTACTCGTGCTGAAGCGAAAAGTGCCCGGTATGCTCACCGCTCTCACCTTCGTGGCTTTCGCATCGTCGGTCGTCGTCTACCTTTACAACGGTCACGATCTGACTCTGACTTCGCTGTTGCAGGGTTCTCTCGCACTTTCGGTTCCGCTGATTTTTGGTTCGATGGCCGGTGTGCTCAGTGAGCGTGTAGGCGTGGTCAACATCGCTATCGAAGGGCAGTTGCTGTTCGGGGCATTCGCCTCAGCGATGATTGCGTCGATGACTCACAACCTTTGGGTGGGTCTCGTCGGAGCGCTGGTCGGCGGTTCGCTGGTCGCATGGATTCTCGCGGTCTTCAGTATTCGCTACAAGGTCGATCAGATCATCACCGGTGTGGTGGTCAACATGCTTGTGGTTGGTCTAACCAACTTCTTGTTTGGCACGCTGATGGGTTCAGACCCTGTCACTTTCAACCAGCCACCGCGTTTCGCGAAGCTGACTTTGCCGCTGCTCGGGCAGATTCCGGTTATCGGCCCAGTGCTGTTCAGCCAGACCCCAATCGTTTACCTCATGTACATCGCGCTAGCTGTCGTGTTCGTTGCGTTGTTCAAGACCCGCTGGGGGCTTCGTGTGCGTGCCGTAGGTGAATACCCGAAGGCTGCCGACACCGTTGGCATCAACGTGTTCCGCACTCGTTACGTATCGGTCGTGCTCGGTGGCGCTCTGGCCGGCCTTGGTGGCTCGTTCTTCACCCTCGGCCAGGTCGGCTCGTTCGGTCAGAACATCACCCACGGAGCCGGTTACATCGCCCTGGCTGCGCTGATTTTCGGCCGCTGGAACCCGCTTTTGGCAGCCTCGGCAGCATTGCTCTTCGGCTTTGCCCAGAACCTGCAATACGGCCTCGCCATCATCGGTTCGCCTGTGCCAAGCGAGTTCTTGCTTATGTTGCCATACGTGCTCACCGTGGTCGCCGTTGCCGGATTGGTCGGCAAGGTCACCGGCCCAGCGGCTTCGGGCAAGCCATACACCAAGGAGTAACCATGTCGATTAACTGGGATGCACTTCGTGAGGTTGCTCGCTTTGCCATGGGTAAGGCTTACGTGCCTTACTCGAAGTTTCCGGTTGGGGCAGCGGCGCTGACCGAAGACGGTCGCGTTGTTTCGGGTTGCAACGTAGAAAACGCCTCGTACGGGCTGACTCTCTGCGCAGAGTGTTCACTCATTTCTGAACTGACCATGACCGGTGGCGGCAAGCTCGTTGCATTCACCTGCGTTGATGGCAACAGCAACGTGATCATGCCGTGTGGTCGTTGCCGTCAGCTGTTGTTTGAGCACAGTGCCGAAGGCATGTTGCTCGAAACCGTTTCGGGCATCAAGACCATCGAGCAAGTCATTCCAGATGCCTTTGGCCCAAGAGATCTTGAGGAGTACAGCCGCAAGGCTGAGTAACTATGAGTTTTGACGCAGTCCAACTAATTATTCAAAAGCGTGAACACGGCGAACTTTCGACAGACGCCATCAACTGGCTGATCGAGAATTACACAAAGGGCACCGTTGCCGACGAGCAGATGAGCGCCATGACCATGGCAATCTTGCTGAACGGAATGAACCGTCGCGAAATCAAAGACCTAACCATGGCAATGATCGCCTCGGGTGAGCGCCTCGACTATTCGAAGCTCGGATCACTCACAGCCGACAAACACTCGACCGGTGGCGTCGGCGACAAGATTACGCTTCCGCTTGCTCCGCTCGTTGCCGTGTTTGGCGTTGCGGTTCCGCAACTTTCG
>JBJTNB010000124.1:0-3778 GCA_046073845.1 Micrococcales bacterium | reverse complement strand
CCGAGATCCCGGTGACCACGGGCAGCATCGGCACGCCGGCCGCGGCGTAGTCCTCCCGGAACCGCAGCGACAGCGGCCAGTAGTGCGGCGGGGTCCAGAGGAAGATCACCAAGAACAGCATCCAGGCCGCGCCACTCAGTGAGCCGGTGACGGCTGCCCAGCCAATTAGCACCGGCATTGCCCCGGCTGCCCCACCCCAAACGATGTTTTGCGGGGTTCGGCGCTTGAGCAACAGGGTGTAAACGAAGACGTAGAAGAGAATGGCGGCAAGCGAAAGCATTGCTGCTAGCCAGTTGACAAGCAATCCGAGCCAAGCAACAGAGCCAATTCCGATGATCCAGGCGAAAACATAGGCCTCGCGTTTGGTTAGCTCGCCTGTGGCTAGCGGGCGGTTTTTGGTTCTGCCCATGATTTTGTCGATGTCGGCATCGATGTAGCAGTTGAAGGCATTGGCCGAACCGGCACTCAATGCTCCACCGACGAGGGTGGCAAGCACGAGCCACAGGCTAGGAAGGCCTCGATTGGCCAAAATCATCGTCGGAACGGTGGTGATGAGTAGCAGTTCGATGACCCTGGGCTTGGTTAGGGCCAAATAGGCCTTCGCCTTGCTGGTTTTCTTGGTGCTCATCTCGATTAATCCTAAGTGAGCCAAGGGCGGTGTTATTCCGACGAGGCGGGGCTGCGAGCCTTAGAATTGGGGGCAGTGCGGTTCGCAGTCAAATGCCAGGTAAGCCCGCAACGGTAAAGATGCCGAATCTCACACGATCCCCCTTATAAGGAGTCACATTGTCATCACTGGTCTGGACCGAACTCGACTCGAAGGCAGTAAACACCGCTCGCATCCTGGCTGCAGACGCAGTCGAAAAAGTTGGCAACGGCCACCCAGGAACCGCAATTTCTTTGGCACCTGTCGCCTACCTACTTTTCAACAAGGTGATGCGTCATGACCCAAGTGACGACCAGTGGTTAGGCCGCGACCGTTTCATTCTTTCTGTGGGTCACTCATCGCTGACTTTGTACAACCAGCTTTATTTACACGGATACGGTCTTGAGCTTGATGACCTCAAGGCGCTTCGCACCTGGGGTTCGCTAACTCCTGGTCACCCTGAATACGGTCACACCAAGGGCGTTGAAATCACCACTGGCCCACTTGGTCAGGGGTTGGCTTCGGCGACCGGTTTTGCTTATGCGGCTCGCTTCGAGCGCGGTTTGTTCGATGCAGCTGCCTCGGAAGGTAATTCGCCTTTCGATCACCACGTTTATGTCATCGCAGGTGATGGCGACATGCAAGAGGGTGTCACTTCTGAGGCGGCGTCGCTCGCTGGTCACCAGAAGCTCGGCAACTTGGTTGTGATTTACGACTCAAACCAGATTTCGATCGAAGACGACACCAACATCGCTTTTACCGAAAAGTTGGCAGACCGCTACACCGCATACGGTTGGCAGGTTCAGACTGTTGACTGGAAGAAGTCCGGCAACTACGTCGAAGACATTCACGAACTCTATGAAGCGATTCAACGTGCCAAGGCAGAAACCGACAAGCCATCGCTGATCGTTTTGCGCACCATCATCGGATGGCCTTCACCGAAGAAGCAGAACACCGGCAAGATTCACGGTTCGGCTCTTGGCGCAGAAGAACTTGCAGGCTTGAAGATCGCGCTTGGCTTCGACCCAGAGCAGACCTTCGATGTCGATCCTGCGGTTATCGCTCACACGCGCGGTTACCAGGCGCACGCCGATGCCGTGCGCAGCGAATGGGCTGCGAAGTTCAATGCATGGGCTGCAGCAAACCCAGAGCAGAAGAAACTTCTCGATCGACTTGAAGCAGGCCACGCTCCTTCTGAGTTGGCTGGCGCACTGCCAGTGTTTGAAGGCGGCACCGAAGTTTCAACTCGTGCAGCATCTGGCAAGGTAATCAACGCAATTGCCGATGTAATGCCTGAGCTCTGGGGTGGTTCGGCTGACCTTGCCGAGTCGAACAACACCACAATTTCGAACGCGAAGTCTTTCGTTCCAGCCGAGTGGTCGACCCACGAGTGGACAGGCGACCCATACGGTCGTGTCTTGCACTTCGGAATTCGCGAGCACGCCATGGGTTCGATTTTGAACGGCATTGTTCTGCACGGCAAGACTCGTGCGTTCGGCGGAACCTTCTTGATCTTCAGCGACTACATGCGCCCAGCGGTTCGTTTGGCCGCACTGATGAAGGTGCCGAGCATCTTTGTCTGGACCCACGACTCGGTAGCGCTCGGTGAAGACGGCCCAACTCACCAGCCAATTGAGCAGCTTGCAACCTTGCGCGCGATCCCGCAGCTCGATGTTGTTCGCCCTGGTGATGCAAACGAAACCGCATTCGCCTGGAAGACCATTCTTGAGCGTCGCGAGGGCCCAGCCGGTATCGCTCTTACCCGTCAGAACATTCCAGTTTTCAAGCGCGGCGAAGCCGACGCAACAGGCGCAGTATTTGCCGGTGCAGAGAACACCGCAAAGGGTGCCTACACGCTCATCGATGCAGCCAACGGCAAACCAGAAGTGATCTTGATAGCAACCGGTTCTGAGGTTCAGCTAGCCGTAACAGCGCGCGAAACTCTAGAAGCCGCCGGTGTTGCAACTCGAGTTGTCTCGGCGCCTTGTGTCGAGTGGTTCGACGAACAAAGCGAGAGCTACCGTGAGTCGGTATTGCCTTCATCGGTCAAGGCACGTGTTTCTGTCGAAGCAGGTCTGTCACTCGGTTGGAACAAGTACACCGGCCCGTTCGGCCGCGCAGTATCGATCGAACACTTCGGCGCTTCGGCCGATTACAAGACCCTTTTCCGTGAGTTCGGCATGACTGCAGAAAACGTAGTAGCCGCCGCCCACGCATCAATCAACGCAGCAAAGTAAGGAACCTCATGACTTCTCCACTCGCACAGCTAGCGGCAAATGGCGTCAGCATCTGGCTTGATGATCTTTCACGCACTCGCATTCGCTCGGGCCAGCTCGAACAACTAATCGGTTCGCGTTCGGTCAGCGGCGTAACCACTAACCCGACCATCTTCGCTGGTGCACTCTCAAAGGGTGAAGGCTACGGAGACCAGGTTGCCCAGTTGGCGGCATCCGGTGCAGACGCGGCCAAGGCCGTTTTCGAACTCACCACCCAGGATGTCGCCGAGGCGTGTGACATCTTCAAGGGCGTATACGCCGCGAGCCACGGTTTCGACGGTCGCGTTTCGATCGAGGTTGAGCCGGGTCTTGCAAACGACACCGCTGGCACTGTTGCGCAGGCCAAGCAGTTGTTTGCCAAGGTTGACCGTGAAAATGTGATGATCAAGATTCCTGCTACTAAGGCCGGTCTTGCTGCAATCACTGCCGTTATCGCCGAGGGTATTTCGGTGAACGTCACCCTGATCTTCTCGCTGCAGCGTTACCGCGAAGTCATCGCGGCCTATATCGCTGGTATCGAGCAGGCCGCTAGCGCTGGCCACGACCTAAGCAAAATTCACTCGGTTGCTTCGTTCTTCGTTTCCCGAGTAGACACCGAAATCGACAAGCGTCTTGTTGCTATCGGAACCGAAGAAGCTGTGGCTCTGAAGAGCAAGGCAGCGCTTGCAAACGCACGTCTCGCCTACCAGGTCTTCGAGCAAGAGTTCGATAAGGCCGTTTGGGCGCCACTTGCAGCCAAGGGTGCAAACGTTCAGCGCCCACTGATGGCTTCGACCGGCGTGAAAGACCCAAACCTTTCAGACACCCTTTACGTCACCGAGTTGGTTGCAAAGCACTTGGTCAACACCATGCCTGA
>JBJTNB010000123.1:0-4832 GCA_046073845.1 Micrococcales bacterium | reverse complement strand
CTATAAATGTGCATCGGATCACTAGCCTCGTGCTTACGCAGGTCGCGCAACTTGTGGAAGGTGTGTGAGAGTGCTCCGGAAGCGATCAGAAGCACTTTTCGGTCGCTATCGCGAATTGCCTCACCCAAAGCGCGACCGGCTCGTAAAAAGTCTTCTGGTGTGCCGGTCTGGCAAACCGACATTGAGATCCAGCGCTTTTCGTCGAGACCGCGACCGAGGTAGTGCCAAAGGTTTACTGTCGCGTAGAAAATCGGAAGCTGCGGATCGGCAATTGGAGTAACCCAGGTGCCGTTCTTCTCGTCGTACTTTGCAATCGCGTTGGCGAGCTCTGGGTCGCCTTTGATTGCGTAAGGAATCTGAGTCATGCCGCGAGGCAACTCTTCAGACGTGAAGAGTCCGGCACGTTCGGCCGCAGATGTGACAACGAACTCGACGGTGGTCGCCCAGTGCGAGTCGAGCACCACGACGGTGTCGTAGTCGAGAGTCTCGAAGACATCCTTGCGAAGTTTCTTCAAACCCGGAACAAGCGAAATCTCTTTGCCATCGTTCAGATCTTTGCGAACCGCCTCGGGCAGCATGATTGTCGGAACGTGCGCAAGGATTGCCGCGCCTACTACTTCACCCATTTGTTATTCCTTCCATCCGTTAGGAGAAACGACCGTGTTTTTTACATCTGCATAGAAGTCGAACGACCAGGTGCCGCCATCGCGACCGATGCCCGACTTTTTCGAACCGCCGAACGGTGCACGAAGGTCGCGCACGAAGAAGCAGTTCACCCAAATGGTGCCGGCCACGAGTTTGTCGGTGATGCGCTTCGCGTGATCGCGGTTGCCCGAGACCACCACTGCAGCCAGGCCGAACTCAGTGCCGTTTGCCATCTCGAGGGCCTGCTCGTCAGAGTTGAAGGTCTGCATGCAGAGCACCGGCCCAAAGATTTCGGCAGAGACGATTTCGCTGCCAGGAGTCGGGTTTTTGACCAAAGTTGGCTTGAAATAAAGGCCTCCGAGGTCGTCGTTCGGCTCGCCGCCGAAGACAATGTTCTGCCCCTCGGCCTTGGCGCGGTCAACGAAACCCTTCACGCGGTCAAAGTGCTTCTGGTGAATCTGCGGGCCAATCTGGGTGGCCTCGTCGCGCGGGTCGCCCTGCACGATCGCCTGAGCACGTTCGCGGAACTTCTCGGCAAACGCATCGGCGATGTCTTCATGAACCAGGATGCGGGTTCCAGAAAGGCATACCTGCCCCGCGTTGTCGTACTGCTCGGCAGCGAGTTCGGCCGCTAGATCGAGATCGGCATCCTCGAGAACAATCAACGGTGACTTACCGCCGAGTTCGAAACTGACCGGAGTCAGATTGTCGGCTGCTGCGTGCGCAATGACCTTTGCAGTTGGAACCGAACCGGTGAATGAAATTCGTGCGATGCCGTCGTGAGCGGTTAGCGGAGCACCGGCTTCGGCTCCGTAACCGAATACCACGTTAAATACGCCATCTGGAATTCCGGCTTGCTTGGTGAGGTCGGCGAAGAACGATGCAGACATCGGAGTCCACTCGGCTGGCTTAAGCACAACGGTGTCGCCCGCCGCGAGCGCGGGGCCGATCTTCCAGGTTGCGAGCATGAGCGGAGCGTTCCAAGGTGTAATCAGTGCGGCGACGCCAGATGGGTCCCACGAAATGTTGTTGGTGTGGCCGCGAGTTTCGAATGCCTCGTGGTGCAACTGGTTGATAGCCCAGTCTGCGAAGAAGCGAATGTTCATCGCAGCACGCGGCATTACACCGCGACGGTGTGAGCGAAGCAACGAGCCGTTGTCGAGAGTCTCGATTTGCGAAAGCTGCTCGACGTTTTCTTCCATCAGCTTGGCGAGGTTTTCGAGAAGTTCACCGCGCTTGACTGCACCCATGGCCGACCATTCCGGGAAGGCCTTTCGGGCTGCAGCCACGGCCAGATCAACCTCGCGCTGCCCACCTCGAGCGAACTCGCCCAAGAAACGGCCGTCGATTGGCGAGGTGTTTGTGAATGTTTCGTCTGAGGCAACGCGCTGGCCACCAATGAAGTGGCGGGTGTCAATCGATACTCCGGCTACCTCGATAGAAGTCATGGCGGCTGGCTCCTTTGTCAGACGTGCATATTCGTTTGGATGCTAATGATTCAGAATAGGGCATACTGAGAAGCGTTAATGCCCCCAATTTGTAACGATTTGGTGATTCAGATGACCCGACGCCCACGCATCGCGATTCTCGGCCGATTTGCCGAGCACACCTCTGCAACCCGCATGGACGGTGTGGTCAACGCCCGTCGCCTGCTCGAGATGGTCTGGGCCGCCGGTGGCGAGCCGCTAACCCTGCTTCCCGTGGCAGATTCCAACTGGGATGAACGCCTTGCCATTGCTGACGGCGTTCTGATGCCCGGCGGAGCCGACGTCGACCCACGCAATTACGGTCAAGAACCGCAAACCGACGAGCTCTATGGGATCGACCCACTGCAGGATTCGGTCGACCTTTCGATGATCAAGTACGTGTTTGAACATGAGATTCCGATGCTCACCATCTGCCGTGGCACTCAGATCACGAACGTTGCCCTCGGAGGCACTCTCGTGCAGCATATGGCCGAACCACACCGCCACCACGTCGCCGAGGTAACCATTCAGAAGAACCTGGATGCACTTGGTGTAACCATTCCGACCGTAAGCGCATCGTGCTTTCACCACCAGATTCTCGATCGCCTAGGTGCGGGTGTCGAACCCATCGCCTGGGCGGCCGAAGGGCACATCGAGGCGGTCAAGTATGCAGGCGGTGGTTGGGCCTATGGGTTGCAGTGGCACCCGGAAGACAATTACAAGTCAGATGCGCCACAGCTAGAAATCGTGAAGACGTTCGTGGCCGAGGCGGCCAAGCGCATTTAGTTCTCGGAGCGGTCGCGCTTAACCTTCGAGGTGCGCGGTTACCTTGCGGAGTGCTTCAGCCGTCGCGTCCTGGGCGCCGCCACTCAGCACGCTCGAAATGTGCGCCTCTTGCTTATTGAACTCAGGGAACAGTTCCTTCATCAGTTTGCGGCCGGCGGCGGTGAGCTCAACAATTACGAGGCGGCCGTCATCCTTGCTCTTTTTGCGAACCGCTAGCTTGCGGGTTTCGAGGGTCGAGAGCACACCGGTCAGAGTCGCCTTCGAAAAACCACCCTCTTCTGCGATCTGGCGAGTTTCAATTGGCTCCCAGATCCAGACCACCCAAAGCACGACGAATGCCGTCCAGCTGAGGTCGTGAGGGGCCAGGACTGTGCGCTCGAGATGGTTGCGAACCGCGGTGGCTGCACGAAACAGATTCGATGAAACGGCCATCGCTCTGAAGTCGATGGTCATGCCGGCGAGACGTTCGTTTACCTGTCGCTCGGTCTCGGCGAGGGTGTGTACGCCAGCCATGATGCCCCGTTCGTTTGTGTCCTTACTAGTTTGGCCTACGCGCGGCTGGGTTGGCACCCTTTCGGCATCCTGGCTGCTAGGCGACCATAACGATTTCACAAACTTGCCAGGATGTAGCCCTCGCGCCACTAGTCTGAAACTTGTTAGTATCCAAACGATTTTTGGGAGAACGTCATGAGCTCAGCGTCGAGCATCAACCTCAGCAATCTCGATCTATTCGAGAAGGGTGCACCTTGGGCAGAATTCGCCGAGCTACGTGCAAATTCACCCGTGCACTGGAACGAGGAAGAGTCGCCGAATCACGGATTTTGGGCAGTCACCAAGTTTCACGACATCGTTCAGGTGCTGCGCGATCCAGAGACTTTCACGTCTGAGCGTTTTACCAACCTCGAGGAGGTAGACGCCGAGCAAGAAGAGGCGCGTCGTTCGCTTCTCGAGACCGACGGTTCACGTCACCGCGCACTTCGTCGTTTGCTACAGGGTCGGTTCACTCCCGCTGCCGTTGCTAAGTACGAGACTTTCTTGCGCGGCATTACGGCCACCACTCTCGACAATGCATTCGCGAAAAAGACCTTCGACTTTGTAGCAGATGTTGCAGCTGACTTTCCGATCAACGTACTCGTTCGCTTGCTCGATGTGCCTGTCGAAGACACTCACCAGTTGATCGACTGGGGTAACCGCATGGTCGGTTTCGACGATCCAGAGCACGCCGACGTTTTGATCAACTCGCCTGAGTCCGAGGAATACCGTTTAGTTCCATTCCGCTCGCCTGCCGCACTCGAAGTATTTGAGTATGGCGACGCGCTTGCTCGCGAGCGGCGCGGCAAAAATGGTGATGACTTAGTTTCGGTTCTCGTCAACGGTGAGATGAGCGATGGTATTCCGCTTACCGAGCGCGACTTCCACACCAACTTCTTGCTCCTTGTTGTAGCTGGTAACGAGACCACTCGCCACACCATCACCCACACCATGAAGAACCTGATGCAGCACCCAGAGCAGCTGGCTATCTTGCAAGAGAACCCAGACATGATCCCTTGGGCTGTCGAAGAGTTCTTGCGTTACGCCAGCCCGGTCTACCACTTCAGACGTACCGCAACCAAAGACACCGAGGTCGGCGGCCAGCTGATCAAGGCGGGCCAGAAGGTCGTTCCTTGGTTCGCATCGGGCAATCGCGACACCGCAATCTTCGAGAACCCAGACCAGTTCGACGTGCAGCGCAACCCGAACGAGCACATGACCTTCGGTCGTGGCGGGCCACACATGTGCCTAGGAAACGCGCTCGCCCGCATTGAACTACGCGTGATGTTCGAAGACTTGATCTCACGCCTCGATACCGCAGACTTCGCCGGCAACATCGACTACCTACGCTCGAACTTCGTGCACGGAATCAAGCGCATGCCTGTGACCGTCACCACGCGCTAG
>JBJTNB010000122.1:0-5235 GCA_046073845.1 Micrococcales bacterium | reverse complement strand
GGTGCCGCGTTAGCAGGAACGACGTTTGCGGTTCCGCCAGATGTAGCCGAAGCGTTACCTGATGCGTTGGTTGCGGTAGCAACACAGGTGATTGATGAGCCAACCTGGGTGCCGGTCAAAACGAAGGTTGACGAAGTTGCACCCGAGATTGCACTGGCACCTGCGTACCACTGGTAGGTAACAGTCGGGGTTGGGTTACCGGTCACACCACTTGCAGCACAGGTCAGAGTCTGACCAACCGTTGGGGTTCCGCTAACGCTTGCACTGCTAATCGCAGGCGCGGCACTTGCAGCGGCAACGTTCGAAGTTGGTGAGCTGGTTGCTGAAGCTGCAGAACCAACACCGTTTGATGCCCAGATGGTCACGGTGATCGCCGCACCCACCTGAGTCGACGTCAACGTGAATGTCGAAGAGGTTGCACCTGTGATGCCAACACCACCGGCATACCACTGGTAAGTCAACGTTGGGGTTGGAACACCAGTGACACCAGTTGAACCCGCAGTTAGAACCTGGCCAACTGTAGGAGTTCCACTGATGGTTGCGGTTGCGATTGCCGGCGCTTGGTTTGCGGCTGTAACAGCCGATGTTCCTGTGCTTGTCGCCGATGCGTTTCCGGCTGAGTTGGTCTCGGTGATACGCACTGTGATGATTGCCCCGTTTTCAGCAGAGGTCAAAAGATAGGTCGATGCGGTTGCGCCCGAGATTGCTACACCGCCGGCGAACCACTGGTACGTAGCGGTTGGCGACGGCGCACCGGCAACGCCACTCGCGCTCGCTGTAAGAGTTTGACCTACAACTGCTGAACCCGAAATCGAAGCAGTCGCAATTACCGGAGCAACCGCAGAAGTTGTGAATGTGCCGTTAGTCGAGGTCGCAGAGCCGACGCTGTTTGTTGCTGTTAGTGCGTAATAGTAAGTCGTTGCACCGTTTAGCGTGACTGGCACAGCGATCGACACCGCCTGGTTTGCAGTCGTCAAACTGGCGTTGAGACTGGTCAAGGTTGCAGCGCTGAGCGAAACCTTGTTAGTGCAAGCGGTCACGGTAGCTGCATCAACGCCGAAGCAGAAATAGGCATCGGTTAGTGCGGTGAGGTTAGGCGAAATGGTTCCGTTTAGGGTTGCGCCGGTTGCGGTAACAGAGGTTGCCGCTGTAGTTGCTACAGCTGGCGCGAACGGACTCGCAGCCTTTGAACACGAGGCACCGTCAGGAGTGCTTCCCCAAGAACCGGTTGCATCTGAGGTTGCGGCCGACCCAGAACCCATGACCTTGGCGCGCGGAGACGCGGCCTGCAACTCAGCGAAAGGAATCTGGAAAACCTTCTTGCTTGAGTTGTTGAAGAAGTAAGCGTTACCTGAGCTGTCGGCATAGGCGGCACCGTAGTCACCCGAGTCAGGCGTAGCCCAACCACCCGAGTTCAACGACTGCACAGTGACGCTGTCTTGAACCTTAGTGTTCAAGTTCACGCGGAACAGTGTGGTACCAGCAAGACCGTAAGCCCAACCCTGTGTACCGTCGTCAGAAATTGTGAAGTCTTTGACAGACATTGCGGTGCTGCCCGACTTAACGCTGATAGTGAAGTTTTGTGAAGACGTTACATTAGACGCACCGATGGTGATCGCGTTCCAAGTTAGGGTGCTTCCGCTACCGCTTGCGCTACTGCTTAGAAATAGGTGCCCTGATGGCCAGTAGTCACCGGCTGCCTGGTTAGTTGGAATTGCAACCTGGCTTGTACCCGCAGGAGTACCCGAACCCCAAAGCACTGATGTTCCGTTCGAGCCAACCTGATAGAAACCGCTGCTACCAAAACCGTAGACGTGGTTGTCGTCTGGGCTGTAACCAATTCCGTTCAACGAACTCAGAGTGAAAGTGTGGTTGGTTGCGTCGGCCCAGACGAACTTGTTGCTTAGCACGTCATACTTCAACCAGTTGCTGCTGTTATCAGTGAAGTAAGGCGAAGGGCTACAGGTGAACGCAGGAAGTGCGGCAACTGCTTGAGCTGGCTGCGCACCGAGCACCTGCATGCCGAGCACGGTTGTAGCAAGAGCAACCACTGAAGTGATCGACTTCTTACCGAAGATTGCTCGAGTTACGCGCGAGATGCTTTTGGCCGAAGACGCGAAGGCAGACTTAAAAGAGTTCACTTTTCCCCTAAATTCAGGACTTGACGAAGGTCAACCTAATTTTACCGAGCCTTGGCCCAAAAGCCGAGAGTTGTTCGGCTAGCCGAACAGGCAAATTTCGGCTAATTCAGCACGCCGGCGCGCTTGAGACGTGCGATAGCGGCATCCTCGATGGGCGATTCTGACCCGATGGCCAATCGCATGAACCGCAACACATCAGTGGCAGTTCGGCGAAGTGCTGAACTCGGTCGCCGGCTCTCACCTAACATGGCACGGTATTGCTCGGGCAGCGAGGCCGCGGCGGCGGCGAAAAACAGGCGGTAAAAGGGTTTGGCCGCAACAGGCAGCGGTGGGTTCTTGATCCAGCCGATTACCTCTAGGGTTTGAGCCGTGCAAGCCAGTTCACTCTCGAACCCACGAAGCGTTTCAAGCAACTCCTCCTCAGAGCGGGGCGCTTGGCTCAAGCCAAGTGGCTCGACTGACTTGGCCCAGAGTGAGATGTACGAATCGGCACCACCCGGAATCGGGGCGCGCGAGTAAGTCTGGTGGGCTCGCAAGAAGCTATCCATGAAAGCGACGTGCACCCACAGTAATAGGTGTGGATCTGCGGCCTGATAGTTAGCCCGCGCACCGGCCGCCGTTTGATACTCGCCCGATACCGACTTGTGCAGTCGATTGACTCGATCGGCCTCGCGCTGCGTCGAGTTCACTGGGCCAAAGGTGGTCACTGTGAGCCAACGGATTGTGCCGGCCAGTCGACCAAGCGGATCACT
This sequence comes from Micrococcales bacterium, assembly GCA_046073845.1. Lineage (GTDB taxonomy): Bacteria > Actinomycetota > Actinomycetes > Actinomycetales > Microbacteriaceae > Rhodoluna. The sequence goes on along the minus strand of JBJTNB010000122.1, from coordinate 2,342 downwards.
CTGATAGCGCGAATGATCCATCACACCTTTTAATGAACCCGGATGCAGCGCTTGCATCAACAGCGCACGGATGCCGCCGATCAATGTGGCGAAATCGGCGTGAACAATCCAAGGTGCATCGGTGGGAAGGTAGAGTCCGGGGTCGTCTCCCTCGGCGACAGCCGCTAACCAAGGGGGCTTGCCGTCGTTCGAACCAGAGAGCAGGCGAACAAAGCGACGAGCCAAAGCCCGCTGCAGACGATTGTTGGGGCGTTTGGAGTGACTCACTCCTGCTCAAACTAAATTGAGTGGCGTCGTATTCCTAATTACTTGTTACCCAGAATCAGCTTTACTCGAGGCGCAACCTCGGTTGCGTAAAGCTCGATGTTGCGCATTAGTCGATCGTGCGGAACCGGGCCGTTCGAATACTTGAAGTCGAAGCGCTGGGCACCTAGAGAGCTCACGGCATAGGCAATCTTTTTCGCGACGGTCTCAGGAGTGCCTACGTACATCGATCCGTATTGAACTTCTTCGACGAAGTGGTCTTTGTTCGCCTGGCCCCAGCCACGTTCGCGACCAATCCTGCCGAACGACGCCTGATAGAGCGGCCAAAACTCTTCGATTGCTTCGTCGTCGCTGTCGGCGAGGTAGCCAGGTGAGTGAATCGAAATCGGCTGGTTGCTGTCAAAACCGAACTCGCGCAATTGATCGCGATACAACTTGGCGAAAGGAGCAAAGCGGGCAGGGTCGCCACCGATTATGGCGAGGGCCAAAGGCAGGTTCAGGCGCGCTGCTCGAATGACCGACTCGGGCGAACCGCCAACGCCAACGCGAATCGGCATGCGACCACGCTCGGTCTTGGGCCAAACATTCTGATTCACGAGGGTGGTGGTTTTGCTCCCCGACCAAGTAATCGGCTGCTCACTGAACAACTCGACGAGCATTTCAAGCTTTTCTTCGAAGAGCTCGTGGTAGTCCTTCAGGTCATAGCCAAACAGCGGAAAGCTCTCAATGAAGGAGCCGCGGCCCGCGGTGATCTCGGCACGACCATTCGACAGGGCATCCAAGGTGGCAAAACGCTCATAGACGCGCACCGGGTCATCACTCGAAAGCACCGTCACGCCTGTGCCGAGGGTGATGTTCTTGGTCACGGTCGCGATGCCGGCCAATACGGTGTCTGGGGCAGTGATTGCGTAATCCTCGCGGTGGTGCTCTCCTGCGTTGAATGCGTCGAGGCCTAACTCATCGGCCAAAACCGCCTGAGCAACCACATTACGAATGGTCTGAGCGTCTGATTGGCGGTTGCCCTGGGCGTCGACGGTGGTGTCGCCGAAGGTATCGAGACCGAATTTGATGTTTTGAGTCATGCCTTAAGTAAACCACCCCTAGACAGGTTTATTCCACTCAACCAGAGTTGCCTCGCCTACCCCGACAGTCGCCCGACAGATAACCTGACCACATGACAACAGTGACGTTGAACCAGGATGCCCCGACCACGACTCGAAAAGTGATGGGCGTGCTGCGCATCGCGATTGGTTTGGCGATGATCTATTCGATCGGTTGGCAAATTCAAGATCGATTGGCTAACAATCTGTTTCGACCATCCGAGTATTTTGCATATTTCACAATCGACTCGAGCATGATTGCTGCCGTGACTCTCGTGGTCAGTGGAATCTACGCCTTGCGTCATCAACACGACACTCGCTTAATCACCATCGTGCAGCTTTGCGTTTTCTCGGCGGCTGTCGTTGTGTCTGTGGTTTACAACGCACTCCTTCGCGGAATGGCAAACGATGTGCGCGACGGAAATTACGCGTGGCCAGTTTTGCCGAATGAAATCTTGCACGTGTGGGGGCCCATCTTCATCGTGCTCGAATGGTTGATCATCGTTGGCTCGGCGAAACTAAATTACAAAACCATCTGGTGGGTAATTGCGTTTCCGTTGTTGTGGTTGGTGTTCTCGATTGCGCGCGGTGCAATCACCGGATGGTGGGCTTACTGGTTCATCAACCCGAACGACCCAGGTGGGCTAAGTCAAATGTTTGAATACATTTTCGGAATCATGGCATTCTTCTTGATCAACGCGACTGTTGCAATCGCCTTGCAGCAATTGGTTCGAAAGTTATTCGCGAAGTAGCGAGAAATTATTCTGCTGCTGCGAGCTGACCGCAAGCGCCGTCAATCTCTTTGCCACGAGTGTCGCGCAAAGTGGTTGGAATTCCTGCTGCATCAAGTCGAGAAACGTCTCAAAACCGACAACGGCGACACCATCAAGTTTCTTTGGAGGTTGTTCGATGGCGCGTTGGTTGAGTCGGTGCTCATGCGGTATCCGGGTCGAATCACACTTTGTGTTTCGTCGCAGG
>JBJTNB010000121.1:0-13133 GCA_046073845.1 Micrococcales bacterium | reverse complement strand
TTCGTAAATGAACTGCTTGAGGTTCAGCGCTGCGTCTGAGCGCGAGACGTGCTCGGCAGAAACATTGGTGCCACGAATCACGAAGATGTCGACACCTGCCTTGATGACGGTTTGGTAAAACTCTTGTGTGCTCTGTGGTGAAAGTGCACCGGCAACGGTCACGCCAGCCGCGCGAATTTCTGCGATGCGATCGCGAATCAATTCGGCCTTGATTGGTGCTGCGTAAATTTCTTGCAACCGAACCACTGCGCGCTCGGCAGGCAAGTTTGCGATTTCATTCAGTTGCTGAGTCGGGTCTTCGTAGCGAGTCCAGAGCCCTTCAAGGTCGAGAACGCCGAGACCGCCAAGTTTGCCAATTGCAATTGCAGTGTCTGGTGAAACCGCGCTGTCCATCGGTGCTGCAACAACAGGTAGTTCGAACTTATATGCGTCGATGTTCCAGGCGGTCGAGACATCCTGTGGGTCGCGGGTGCGACGCGAAGGAACCAATGCCACATCGTCGAATGCCCAAGCGCGACGTCCGCGTTTGCCGCGACCGATTTCGATTTCGTTCATCAGGTTTCTTTCTTGGTGAACATCGAACTACCGCGAGCGCGGCAGTCGACTAACGGTTGTTGTAGTTAGGTGCCTCGACGGTCATCTGAATGTCGTGTGGGTGCGACTCTTTCAAACCGGCAGCGGTGATGCGAACGAACTTGCCACGCTCTTGCAGCGCAGGGATGCTCTCGGCACCGACATAACCCATCGACGCGCGAAGGCCGCCAACGAGCTGGTGAGTAACCGCCGCAATGGTGCCACGGTAAGGAACCCGACCCTCGATACCTTCTGGCACGAGCTTGTCTTCGCGCAGAACGTCATCCTGGAAGTAACGGTCTTTCGAGTAGCTCTGGGCCTGGCCGCGAGACTGCATGGCGCCTAGCGATCCCATGCCACGGTAGGTCTTGTACTGCTTGCCACCCACGAAGGTGATGTCGCCAGGGGCCTCGTCGGTGCCGGCAAGCAGCGAGCCGAGCATTACCGCGTTGGCGCCGGCAACCAGGGCCTTGGCGATATCGCCCGAATACTGCAGACCACCATCGGCAATCACTGGCACACCGTGTGGCTTAGCGGCAAGCGACGCCTCGTAAACGGCGGTCACCTGAGGAACACCAACACCGGCAACAACGCGAGTGGTGCAAATCGAACCTGGGCCAACGCCAACCTTGACGGCATCTACGCCAGCTGCAACCAAGGCAGCGGCACCCTCGCGGGTTGCCACGTTGCCACCGATTACATCAACGTGCTTGGCAAATGGCTCGGCCTTAAGACGAGCAACCATCTCGAGCACTGCCCGGTTGTGCCCGTGAGCGGTGTCTACAACCAGGATGTCGACACCCGATTCAACGAGTGCCATCGAACGCTCCCAGGCGTCGTTGCCAACGCCAACGGCGGCAGCAACTAGCAGACGGCCGGCGCCGTCCTTGCTGGCATTTGGGTACTTCTCACTCTTGTCGAAGTCTTTGACGGTGATCAAGCCCTTGAGCTTGCCGTTGGCATCGATGATCGGCAGCTTCTCAATGCGGTGCTGAGCGAAGATGGCAATTGCCTCTTCAGGCTTGACACCCTCACGCGCAGTAATCAGAGGCATTGGGGTCATTACGTCTTTGACCAAAGTGGTGGTGCGCTGAACCTCGAGCACAAAGCGCATGTCGCGGTTAGTCACAATTCCAACCAGGCGGTCGTCTTCATCGATTACCGGCAAACCTGAAACGCGGAACTGACCGCAAAGGTCGTCTACTTCTTGGATGGTGGCTAGCGGGGTGGTTGTCACCGGGTGGGTGATCATTCCGGCCTCTGAGCGCTTGACCAGGTCAACCTGAGCGGCCTGGCGCTCGAGCGAAAGATTGCGGTGCAGCACACCGATGCCGCCCTGGCGGGCCATGGCGATCGCCAAGCGAGCCTCGGTCACGGTGTCCATGGCTGAAGAAAGCAGCGGGATGTTGATGCTGACGCGCTTGGTCAGCTGGGTGGCGGTGTTCACCGCTGAAGGCATGATGTCTGATTCGCCAGGAAGCAGCAGAACGTCGTCGTAGGTCAGGCCTAGAAAGCCAAATGGGTTGTTTTCAGTCAATTGCTGTCCTCAAAACCGAAGCGATGCCCCCAAGTCTAGCCGAGCCTGCATGGGCGCTAAATAGGGCTTTTTAGAGGTCGCAGGCTGGTTATTCTTGGCAGGTGAACTAAACGGGCTCAAGGCTGAGCCCCTGACCGGAGGTTGGCTTGAACCAACGACGCTTTTCGCTCCCCCGAATAATCTCGGCACTTCTTGCCGGGTTCTTATTTCTTGGAGTGACGACACTTGCAGCGCCAGCGATGGCTGACCAGACTGCAACCAATTTTCAGATTGCCGGCACACTGCTTAATAAAGATCAACCAGTCGCAGGTGTCAGCATCACCGCCGATGACGGTGCCAAATTCAGCTACACAACCAAGACCGCAGACGACGGCAGCTGGACAATTTACACACCGAAGGCTGGCAAATACACAGTCACACTCGATGTAAAAACTCTTCCTGCTGGAATGACTCTCGCCGCAGATTCGAAGGCGGTCCAGGTTGTCGATCTGAATGACCTTGGCTTCGTTGCCGTGCTTTACAGCTTCGGCGGAGACCAGGTTCAAGAGCAAAGCATTTGGACGCAGCTGCTTATCCGTGTTTTCTCGGGTTTGAATTTCGGACTCTTGCTTGCCATTGCAGCAATCGGAATTTCTTTGATTTACGGAACCACCGGGCTCAGTAACTTTGCCCACGGCGAAATGCTCACCCTCGGTGCACTGATGATGTGGGTCTTCTATTCGGTCATGGGGTTGAACGTGATTGTGGCCGGCGTGCTTTCAGTTCTAGTGGTTGGCACCAGCGGATTCGCGCAAGACCAGTTTTTATGGAAGCCGCTGCGCAAGCGTCGCCTGGGCATGAACCAGGTGATGATCGTTTCAATCGGCTTCTCGATCGTCGCTCGCTACATCATGCTTTTGGTGTTCGGTGGCGAAACGAAAGACATGGGAAGTGCCACAACTCAGATCGCCCTTGGCCCTATTAACACCACCAACATCGTGCTCTACAGCATGGGAATCAGCCTGGTTGCCTTGCTGGGCGTGGCTTTCTTCTTGACCCGTACCCGCATCGGAAAGGCCACCCGCGCCGTTGCAGACAACGCTTCGCTCGCCGCCTCGACCGGTATCGACGTCGAGCGAATCATTCGAATCGTCTGGCTGGTAGCCGGTGGTTTGACCGGTCTTGCCGGCGTTCTCTACGGCTTGCAGTATCAGGCGAACTGGGAGCTCGGCTTCGGCATTCTGCTGTTGTTGTTCGCATCGGTGACCCTCGGTGGACTCGGCACATCGATGGGTGCAACAGTTGGCGCACTCATCATCGGAATGGTGGTTGAAGTTTCACCACTTTGGATCGCAAACGAATTGAAGTACGCGTTCGCACTTTTGATTCTGATTGTCATTTTGATTTTCAGACCACAGGGCGTACTCGGCAAGAAGCAGAGAATCGGATAAGCAAATGGACTTTATGCAAATTCTCGGGCTGACAATCGGTCAGCTGTTTTCACCGTTCACCATCGCATACGTACTGTGTGCACTTGGTCTTGCGATTCACTTCGGTTACACCGGTTTGCTTAACTTCGGTCAGGCAGCGTTTGCGGCAGTCGGCGCATACGGTTTCTCGATTTCTGTTCTCACCTTCGGGCTCGACTGGTGGCAGGCTGCACTCGTCGGAATATTCGCGTCGGTTGCATTCGCGTTCTTGCTCGGTATTCCAACTTTGCGTTTGCGTGCCGACTACCTCGGCATCGTGACGATCGCCGCTGCGCAAGCATTGAAGTACGCGCTTCAGGCGAGTGACTTCGCTGGCTTCACCGGAGGCTCTGCAGGTCTGCACGGATTCGCCGAAAGCCTCTTCGCACTCAACCCGTTCCCGAAGGGTCGCTACGACCTCGGCTTCGAGAACATCAGCGAGCGCGAATTGTTCATCACGGTCTTCGGCTGGATTCTGGTTGCCATCGTGGCCGCCTTCATGATTGTGCTGACCCGCAGCCCATGGGGTCGCGTGCTCAAGGGCATCCGTGAAGATGAAGACGCCGTTCGATCACTCGGCAAGAACGTCTTCGCCATGAAGATGCAGGCCCTGATCATCGGTGGTGTGATCGGCGCTCTCGGCGGCATGATCTTCGTGATCGCGCCTGAGAACAACGACCCAAGCACCTGGGGAACCAACTTCACCTTCATGATCTGGACAGTGCTGCTACTCGGCGGTGCTGCCACGATTCTCGGCCCTGTTGTCGGCGGCATGACCTTCTTCGGTTTGCTCATGCTGACCGAAGGCATCATGACCGGGTTGGTCAACCTTGGCGTGCTGCCGTTCTTGAACGTGGCTCAGGTTGCTCAGATTCGCTTCTTGATGGTCGGCCTGGCATTGATGCTGCTGGTGATCTTCAAGCCACAAGGATTCTTCGGTAACAAGAGAGAGGTGCTGGTCAATGTCCGATGACATCACTCTGGGCCAGGTCGGCCCAGGCTGCGCAAAGCGCGACCCGATTCTCATCGTGGATGGCGTGACTCGCAAATTCGGTGGCCTGACCGCCGTAAACGTCGGCCACGTTGAAATTCCGCGCGGGAAGATCACCGCACTGATTGGGCCAAACGGCGCAGGTAAGACAACGTTCTTCAACCTGCTCACTGGCTTCGACACCCCCGATACTGGCACCTGGTTGTTCGACGGCAAAAACCTCTCGGGCGTTGCCTCGCACAAGGTTGCTCGTATGGGCATGATTCGCACCTTCCAGCTCACCAAGTCGTTGAACATCATGACCGTGATCGAGAACATGCGTCTCGGTGCTCAGCACCAACGTGGCGAGGGCTTCTGGGCATCGTTGTTCAAGCCGCTGTGGGCCCACCAAGAGCAGACCATCACCACCAAGGCCGAAGAACTGCTCACCCGCTTCAAGCTCGATGCAAAGCGCAACGACTACGCGGGTGAACTGTCAGGTGGCCAGCGCAAGTTGCTAGAGATGGCGCGCGCGCTGATGAGCGACCCGAAATTGGTAATGCTCGACGAGCCGATGGCTGGCGTAAACCCTGCGTTGACTCAGAGCCTGCTCGACCACATCAAGGCGCTGAAGAATGATGGCACCACGGTTGTGTTCGTTGAACACGACATGCACATGGTTCGCAACATCTCTGACTGGGTGATCGTGATGGCCGAAGGCAAGGTTGTGGCCGAGGGCCCACCGGCTCAGGTCATGAAAGACCAGGCCGTGATCGACGCCTACCTTGGTGCACACGCAGACACCGACCTAGGTACTGTTCAGATTCAGGCGATTAAGGCGAAGAACTAATGAACGCAAAGACTCCAGTAGTTGAGGTCAAAGACCTACTCGCCGGCTACCTGCCTGGCATCAACATTCTGAACGGTTGCAACCTGACCGCAAATGATGGTGAACTCATCGGCATCATCGGCCCTAACGGTGCCGGAAAGTCGACCCTGCTCAAGGCAATCTTCGGTCAGGTCAGCATTCGCCAGGGCAGCGTTTCACTGAACGGCGAAAACATCACCGGACTCAAGGCAAACAAGTTGGTTGAAAAAGGCGTTGCCTTTGTTCCACAGACCAACAACGTGTTCCCTTCGCTCACCATCGAAGAGAACCTCGAGATGGGCGTGTTCCAGAACCCGAAGCGTTTTCACGAGCGCTGGGACTTCGTAACCTCAGTGTTCCCAGACCTAGCAAAGCGACGTCACCAGAAGGCCGGATCGCTTTCTGGTGGTGAACGCCAGATGGTTGCCATGGGTCGCGCGTTGATGGTTGACCCATCGGTGCTACTGCTCGACGAACCATCAGCCGGACTGTCACCAGTGCGCCAGGACGAAGCATTCCTGCGTGTGCGCGAAGTGAACGCAGCCGGCGTGACGGTGATCATGGTTGAGCAAAATGCTCGTCGTTGTTTGCAGATTTGTGATCGCGCATACGTGCTCGATCAGGGCACCGATGCCTACACCGGCACCGGTCGCGAGCTGCTAAACGACCCAAAGATGGTCGAGCTCTACCTAGGCAACCTCGCCGAACTCTAAATTGATTTTGCGCAACATTGCGCAGACATAAAAAGAACCCCCGAGTTTCCTCGGGGGTTCTTTTTTGCTTCTAGCTACTACTTGGTAGGAACTGCAGCCTGGACCATCTTCTTTAGAGCGTTGTGGCCAGTAGCGTCGTACTGGTAAACACCCATGTAAGCGGTCGAAGGGTTGCCGTTTGCATCGAAGTTGATAGGGCCTGACTGACCTTCGTAGTCAATGTCCTTACCAGCGTTGATTGCTGCAACTGCATCCTTGAAGTTAGTGACCTTTACGCCACCCTTTGAAACGGTGATCATGTGTGCCTTGATCTTCGCTGGGTCGGTGCTCTTAGCCTCAGTTGCTGCAAGAGCAGCAAGGATGATTGCGTCGTAAGCCTCAGCACCGTAGATGTTGAGGGTTAGCTTCTTCTGGTTGTGGGTCTGCAGTGCAGTCACAAGCTTGGCTGCGAAAGCCTTGCTTGGGTTTGCGCCAGCCTGGGTGCCCTGGGCACCGGTTAGCCACTTAGCGAAGCTGTCTGCGCTGTAGTCGGCAACGTTACCGTCAACCATGTAAATCTGGTTGCCCTTGTAACCCTGGCTCTGAAGTGCAGGTGCAACCTTCTTGAACTCGTCGTACGAGATAACAAGGATTGCGTCTGCGCCCTGTGCCTTAACCGAGTTTGCGGTCGAGGTGAAGTTGGTCTCGTTCTCAGCGAAAGCGTAGGTCTTAACCTTTGCGCCGCCTGCAAGAAGAGCAGCCTTTGCGGTGCCCATCAAGCCAGTGCCGTATGAGCTCTGCTGGTAAATGATTGCAACATTCTTCTTACCTGCAGCAAGGATGTTGTTTCCGTTTACGCGTCCCTGAAGCAAGTCAGATGGAGCGGTGCGGAAGTAGTAACCGTTGTCAGCGTAAGCGCTTAGACCGATATCGGTGTTTGAAGGCGAGATCTGAACGATGCCTGCACCGGTTAGGTCCTTGATGATGTTGTAGGTACGGCCTGACGAAGCAGCACCGAGAACTACGTTTGCACCAGCAGCGATCTGCTCTTTAGCAGACTGGGTTGAGATTGCGAGGTTTGAACCGTCGGCCTCATCCTTGATGCCGGTAACGGTGATCTTCGAACCGAGAACGCCGCCGTTAGCGTTGATCTCGTCTACTGCTGCCCAGAAACCAGCAACCATTGGGTCGCCAAGGAACGATAGCGCTCCGGTTAGTGGAAGGATTGCGCCAACCTTTAGAGGTGCGGTTGCACCTGCTGGCATTGAAACACCGGTAACGAGTGCAACTGATGCGAGAGCCGCAGCAGCGCCAAGTACCTTGCGCTTTGAACCGTTCATAAAAGAACTCCTAGATTTTTTGTCATGACTTAACCCGGCTCGAGGCCAGGGTTGCTACAAATTTACTCGTTCGCCAATGGGGTGAACAGCCCCGATTACGCTCTATGACGCGGTTTTGGTATCAATCAGATAACGGAGCGGCGTTTGACGGTCAGAGCGTCAAAAATCAGTACCGCAAGGCCGATCCAAACGAGCCCGAAGCCTATCCAGCGAACTGGTGGCATCGGCTCGTGAAAAACAGTGAGCGCGATGATGAATTGAATTGACGGGGTCAGGTACTGCATGAACCCGATGAACCTCAGTGGCAGATGCTTGGCAGCAGCACCGAACAAAATCAGCGGGATTGCGGTCAGTGCGCCGTAGGCGGCAAGGCCGAGAGCACCTGACGGGCCGGCAGCCATGAAGTGCAAACCACTACCGCTGGCAACAAACGCCAGGATGCCCGCTGCGATCGGCACCACGAAACCCGACTCGATTGCGAACGAATGTGCTGCGTCGACTTTGCCTCCGAGTTTGTTTTTAGCAAGGCCGTAGATGCCGAAGCTGGTAGCCAGACTGAGCGCGATGTATGGCAGGTGCCCGTAGTCAACCGTGAGCACGACCCCGGCAATCACGCCGAGCCCGACGGCAACCCACTGCAGTTTGCTTAGGCGTTCGCCAAGAAAGATCACCGCGAGAACGATGGTCAAAAGCGGATTGATGAAGTAACCGAGCGCGGCCTCTTCGGTCTGATGATTCGCAACCGCGATTACGTAGACCATCCAGTTAATGAAAATGAAGAGTGCGCTCGTGGCAACCCACAGCACGTTGGTGCGATTGCGAAAAACTTCGCGAAGCTGCGACCAGCTCTTGGTGAAGGCGATGATTACCACCGCGGTCAGAAAACCGAAGATCACTCGCCAGGCGACGATCTCGGCGGCGCTAGCGAAACCGAGCGCGACGATGATGAGCGGGAACGAACCCCAAATGAAATAGGCGGTCAGGCCAAGCGAAAAGCCCCGAGCATATTTTCGCTCGGGGCCGTTCGACACGATTGGTTTAGCGCTCGACAATTGCAAGTACGTCGCGAGCCGAAAGCACTAGGAACTCTTGACCGTTGTGCTTGAGCTCGGTGCCGCCGTACTTCGAGAAGATGACCTTGTCGCCGACTGCTACATCAACAGGAATGCGAGTGCCGTTTTCGGCAACGCGACCCGGACCAACAGCAACAACCTCGGCCTCTTGTGGGCGCTCTTTTGCGGTGTCTGGAATTACCAGACCCGATGCGGTGACCTGCTCTGCCTCGAGCATGCGAACGACGATGCGATCTTCAAGTGGCTTGATCGAAACTGACACTTTGACCTCTTCTGAATCTATGAATTCGGGTTAGTTGGCCCTTCCGGCCACCCGACAAGACTAAATCATCGGCTGGCACTCGGTCAAACAGAGTGCTAACTCGGCGCTAGCAACTAGCCTTTACCTCGTGAACCGCGAAGAACTCACCCACCTGCTCACCCCCGATGCCCTGCAACTGCTCGGCTCGATCGGTGACCTCGACGCCAAGGCCGATGTGGTCAAGCTGGTATCGAGCCTGCGGGCCGAGGGTTACCACGCCTCGCTGGTCGCGGCAGTTCTCACCCAAGCCAAACTCCGCCGCCGTGCTCGCAAGAAGTTCGGCGAATTCACCGATGGCCTTTTATTCACCGAGGATGGCCTAGAGCAGGCATCGCGGTTGCAGGCTGCCGCCCTTCACGCCGGCCGCTTCTTAGGCGCTAAAGTCCAGCGCGTGGCCGACCTCGGCTGCGGCATCGGCGCAGAATCGTTGGCAATGGCCTCTGTCGATCTGCACGTCGATGCCTTCGAAATCGATGAGGCAACCGCCGCGCTCGCCACTTTCAACCTCGGCGCCTTCGACAACGTCGAGGTGCACCACCAAGATGTGACCACCGTCGACCTGAGTCAATTCGACGGACTGTTCTTCGACCCGGCCCGCCGCGAACTCGGTGGCTCGCGCGGCGAACGTGCCGTGCGCAAATTCAACCCGGCCGACTACTCGCCGAACTTCGACTGGGTGCTCGAGCAGGCACGAACCAAACCGACCGGCATCAAGCTCGGCCCCGGTCACCCGCACGAGGCAATCCCAGAAGACGCCGAGGCCCAATGGGTTTCGATTGACGGAGACCTGGTTGAGTGCACGCTCTGGTTCGGTGCCGCTCGTCGAAGCAAGGTCGCTCGCGCTGCCACTCTGGTCGATCAAAAGGGTCGCCACGAAATCGTGAGCGAAACCGCAAACGAAACTCAGGCCGAAGTGCGCGGGCTTGCTCGTTACATTTACGAACCAGACAACGCGGTGATTCGCTCACACCTGATCGCGCAGCTGGCCGAACAAACTAACACCGGTCTGATCGCCCCTGCGATTGCCTACCTGTCGAGCGACGAAGAAATTTCAACACCATGGATGCGCGGCTTCGAGGTCATCGACGACATGGCATTCGACCGAAAGAAGTTGAAAGCGTATTTGCGCGAGCGCGAAATCGGAGTGCTCGAGATCAAAAAGCGCGGTGCCGACATCACGCCAGAAACCTTGCGCAAAGAACTTTCACTTCATGGCAGCAACTCGGCAACGCTGATTGTCACTCGCATCGGCGATACCCATCGCGCGATCATCGCGCAACCGCTCGCCTAAAGCGTCTGGATTGTCGTAACCGGAAGCGTCGAGTCTGCTCCGAATGACAGTGTCGATGGCTCACGGCCATCCATGATGAGTTGCGCACCGAGCGCCGCGATCATCGCGCCGTTGTCGGTGCAAAGTGCCAGGGCCGGAATACGCAGCTCGATGCCGTGCTCGGCGCAACGCTCTGCAGCCAACTCGCGAAGTCTGCGGTTGGCAACCACGCCACCACCTAGCAGCAAGCGCTTGACGCCGTGGTCGAGGCAAGCGTTCACCGCCTTAGTCACCAGCACGTCGGCCACGGCCTCTCTGAAACTGGCGGCCACATCGGCCTTCGAGTAGTCGGTCGGCGGAACCTCGATGGTCGCGCGCCCGGCCCGGGCTTGCCCCTCGGCGACCTCGACCCAGCGGGCTACCGCGGTCTTTAGGCCGCTGAACGAGAAGTTGTAGCGGTTGCGCTCCATGTCTTTTGGCAGGGTGAGCCCGCGTGGAAAGCGAATGGCCTTCGGGTCGCCGTCGGCAGCAAGCTTGTCGATTTCTGGACCACCCGGGTATTTCAGGCCAAGAATTCGCGCCACCTTGTCGAACGCCTCGCCCGCAGCATCGTCGATGGTCTCGCCGAGCAGTTCAACGTCGTTCAGCAGGTCGCGAACCAACAACAAGGATGTGTGACCGCCACTGACCAGTAACGCGATGGTCGGGGTCTCGAGTTGCCCGCGTTCGAGAATGTCGACGCCGACGTGGCCGACCAGGTGGTTCACGGCATAGATCGGTTTGCCGAGAGCAACCGACAGCGCCTTGGCCGCCCCAACGCCGACCATCAGAGCACCGGCAAGACCAGGGCCATTGGTGACAGCAATCGCGTCGATCTCTTCGAGCGATACGCCGGCTTCGGCCAACGCCGCGTGAAGGGTCGGCTGAAGTGCCTCGAGGTGTGCGCGAGCCGCAACCTCAGGAACCACTCCGCCGTAGCGCGCGTGCGATTCCATCGACGAAGAAATCACATTGGCAAGCAAAGTGTTGCCGCGCACAATTCCAACACCGGTTTCGTCGCAAGAAGATTCGATACCCAAAACCAAAGGCTCGCGAATACCCGGCTCTACGCTCAACTTCATTTCGATCGCGTCGACGTCATCAGGTTGGTAGTAACGCGCGCGAACTCGAATTTGTTCGAAGCCGAGTGAACGGTAAAGATTTTGCGCGGGCTCGTTGTCGGCGCGAACCTCGAGAAACACGTTTTGCACGCCGGCGCGCTTAGCCTCGGCGATTAGCCGCTGCATGAGTTCGCGACCAAGCCCGAGTCCACGACTTTCGTTCGCCACCGCAATGGTCTGAACGTCGGCAGAACCGGCCATCGGGTTCTTGGCGAGCCCGGCATAAGCGATGATTTGCTCGTCTTGGTATGCAACCAAGTAAAACCGCTCGGCACCGGCCAACTCTTCGTGCATGCTTTCGCGCGGCCAGGCATCGGTGGCAAAGCACGACTGTTCGATCTGCATGATTGCATCGAGGTCATTCTCGGTGGCCAGGCGAATCGCCCAAGGAGTGCTCACGAGCTCACCTTCTTACCGAACTGACCAGGGGCCTTCGGCTCGACAGCATCTGGTGCGCGAAGATAAAGCGCCGAAGCGTCAGAGTCGAGTTGGCCCTTCAGGTCTTGGGCGATTGCCACCTGGGCAAGCGCCTTGGCTGTCAGGTGTTCGTGGGTCTCGATTGGCTCTAGGCCTTGGCTGGCAAGCAACTCGGCCAACGCCTCAGGCTTGGCCACGGCTGGGCCTTGAACCCGAACCGGGATGCCAGCTTCGAGCCCCGAATAAAGCGCGAAGTAGCGCTCACCGCGACGGGCATCGGTGTTGACCAGCAGTGGGCGCTCAGGGCTGGCAACCACTCCGGCCTCAAAGGCACGCAAGGCAATGGCGTCGAGTGAAACCACGCCGGCCAGCTTGGCTTTGGCACCCTCGGCAAACATGATGGCGGCAGCAAGGCCTACGCGAAGCCCGGTGAAAGGGGCTGGGCCACGACCAACGATTACCCGATCAACATCGACGCCGACAACACCAGCCTCGGCAAGCACCGAAGCGATGGCCTCGCCGATAGTCTCTGCGTGTTTGAGATGGTTGTCGCTGTTGAGCTCAGCGAGCAACGCACCGTCTCGCAACAACGCCACAGATGTTCCGGCAGAAGTGTCGATAGCCAAAATCACAGACATCAGAATCTCACCGACTCCCAGCGTTGTCCGTAGCAGGTTACCCGAACCTCGCGCACGTCGCTCTCGCCGATTTGATCGCGTTCGATTTCAATCTCGAGCCAATTCTCGGCAACACCCTCGAGCAAACCCTTGCCCCACTCGACCAACACAATTGAGTTTGCAAAATCAATGTCGAGGTCGTCGAGCTCGGCGGCGCTACCCAAACGATACGCATCGGCGTGCACAAGCACATCCGTGCGGTTTTCAAGTTTGTGTGTGCGAGCAATCACGAAAGTTGGAGACGACACATTCCCGATTGCGCCGAGAGCCTCGCCGACACCGCGAGTAAAAGTTGTTTTGCCTGCGCCGAGTGGGCCAACCAGAACTACTAGGTCGCCAGCGCGAAGTTGGGCAGCCACACGCATGCCGAACTCGTGCATTGCGATTTCGTCTGGCACCTGCAATTCGGCCAGCAGGTTTGGCTCGGTCACTTGATCGAACCCAAGAAGTTGCGCTTGAAGCGGCCACCCATGCGAGTGACGATTTCGTAATTGATGGTGCCGTCGGCAACCGCCCACTCGTCGACGCTCACGGCACCGGCGGCGGCATCGCCGAACAGCACAACTTCATCGCCGACCAAAACCTCGTCGTCGCCAACGTCAATTACGAACTGGTCCATCGCGATTCGCGAGAGCACCGGGTAGCGCTTGCCGTCGATGGTCACGCTGGCAATCGGGCCGTGCTCGTCACTCGCTCCGCGAGGCAAACCCTCGGCATAGCCAACCGGAATCAAAGCGAGGGTGGTCTCGACGGCGGTTCGATACAGGTAGCCGTAGCTAACCCCAACGCCAGCCGCTACGCGCTTGG
>JBJTNB010000120.1:0-8210 GCA_046073845.1 Micrococcales bacterium | reverse complement strand
GCCAAACCGGCTTAGTGAAGTTGGAGTATGTCATTGCGCCTTGCCAACCATCGCCCTGAACTTCGTAGGCTGCATCGCCGGTGTATTCACCGAGCATGATGGTGTTCGGGTTGATGTCGACCATGGTCTTTCGAATGATCTGCGAAACCTCGAGGTACATATCTTCAGCACGGATGCGGCCTGTCATGTTGGCCACGTCGATACGCCATCCGTCGAGTCCATATGGCTTCTTCAACCACTTGGCTACGACTGAGCTACCGCCCTGAATGAACGCCTTGCGCAGCTCTTTACTGTTCCAGTTGAACTTCGGCAGGCTTGGCACACCAAACCAGGCGTCGTACTTCTTGTTGCCGTCAGAGAAGTAGTAGAAGCTGCTCTCTTTCGCACCTGGTTTCTTGTATGCGGCCTTGAACCACTTGTGGGCATCGCCAGAGTGGTTCGAGGTGAGGTCACCAATGATGCGCATGCCGCGCTTGTGAACCGCCTCAATCAGTGCCGCGTAGGCCTTGTTGCCGCCAAGAATCGGGTCGACCTCATCGAAACTGCTGGCGTCGTAGCGGTGGTTTGACTGGCCCGGAAAGATCGGGGTCAGGTAAACCAGGTTCACGCCGAGCTTCTTCAGGTGGTCGAGGTGCTCGATTACGCCCCAGAGGTCGCCGCCGAACAACTGCTCTGAGGTGCCAGGGCCGCTGCCGATTACTTCATCGCCCCAGTTCTTGGCAATCGCCCAAGATGGCGTCTTGTGTGCATCCGCGTGCTTTGAACGAGCGAAGCGATCAGGGAAAATCTGATACATGATCGACGATGCGCCCCACTTCGGCGCTGAAGAGAAAACGTTCAAACGAAAATCGTTGATGTCTGGCTGAGGTAGTTCGTGCAGCCCCTGAGTGTTGTACCAAAGCGACTGGCCGTTCGCGAGCACGATCAAGAATCGGTAGTTCATCTTCGGGTTGTGCATGACGATAGTGGTTTCGTACCACGACCATCCGCCTTCGCGCTTGATGACTTTCGCTGGTGCTGTCGGGAACGCCTCGCCGCTCTCGCTGTAGCGAACGCGAACTTCTTTGACGTTACCGATTGCCTTGTGCACACGGATGCGCACCTTCACCTTTTCGAGAAGCTGCGGCTTTTGGTTCGGAATGTAAAGTGCCGAACCGTCGGGGTGTGGGTGCAAAGAAAAATCGAGGGCCATACCGCAAGTGTATGACCCTCGATTGTGGTTTTTCGTTTAGCCCTTTACGGCTCCACCGAGCAGACCCGAAACGATGTAACGCTGCAGGAACATGAACAAGGTGACAACCGGAATTGCTGCAAGAACTGCACCAGCGGTGAACATCGACCAGTCCTTTGAGAACGGGTCAGAGATGAACTGCTGCAGACCAACTGCAAGGGTTAGGCTCTCTGGCTTCGAAAGTACGACCGAAGCGAGAACGTAGTCAGAGGTGATACCGATGTAGCTAAGTAGCATCTGCACTGCCAAGATCGGCGAAACCAAACGCAAGATGATTCCGTAGAAGATCTGGGTGTGGGTTGCACCGTCGAGCTTGGCTGCCTCGTCGAGTTCTTTAGGAACAGTGTTGAAGAAGCCGTACATCAAGTAGGTACCGCCACCGAGCGAACCGCCCAGGTAGACCATGACCAGGCCGAGCACTGAGTCGAGACCGAAGGCAGGGAACACCTTGCCAATCTCGGTCAGCATGCCGAAGATTGCTACCAACCCGAGCAGAGCCGGGAACATCTGAATCAAGATCAGGCTGAGCAAGCCACCGCGACGACCACGGAAACGCAGGCGCGAGAAGGCGTAGGCAGCCAAAGCCGAGATGAACACCGACAGAACCGAGGTGACCACACCAATGGTGACGGTGTTTAGGTACCAGAGACCGAATGGGCGCGCTGGGTCGCTAAACAGGCTGATGTAGTTCTGGAACGAAATCGCCGCGAACAGCGTGGTGGTTCCTTCGATGCTGTTGTTTGGGTACAGCGAGGTCGAGATGATGTACAAAATCGGGAACAGCGCGTACAAAATGAGAGCTAGACCCAAGACGTGGCGCCATCCGGTGGTCAAGAACCACTTGAGCGGCGTACGACGCTTCTTCTTAAGCTTCAACGGCTTTTCAGTCATGGTTGCGGTAGCCATTAGTTCACATCCTCAAGGGTACGAGTGCGGCGGAAGCTGATTAGCGAGAAGGTTGCGACCACGATGAAGATCAGGATCGAGAACGCGCTCGCCAAACCGTAGTCGCGACCGTGTCCGGTCGAGAATGCGATCTTGTAAACGAAGGTGATCAAAATGTCGGTTCCACCCGCCTCATAACCACTCGTCGTGGAATCGATCGGACCACCTTGCGTGAGCAGATAAATCAGCGTGAAGTTATTGAAGTTAAACGCGAACGATGAAATCAATAGCGGCGCTAGAGAAACAAATAGCAGCGGCAGTTTGATCTGGCGAAGAATCTGCCACGGAGTCGCACCGTCAATGGTCGCCGACTCGGTGAGCTCGGCAGGAATTGCCTGAAGTGCACCGGTGGTGATCAAGAACATGTATGGGAATCCGAGCCATAGGTTCACCAAAAGCACTGCGATACGCGCAGGCACTTCCTCGGTTAGCCAAGGGATCTGTGCACCGTGAAAGAACACCTGGTTGATGAATCCGTGGTCTTTGTTGAACAAGCCTCGCCAGACGTAAGCCGAAAGGAACGCAGGGAATGCGTAAGGCAAGATCATGAGCGAGCGGTAAATCTTCTTGCCACGCATGCGCTCGTCGTTGAACAACAGCGCGATTCCGAGGCCAGCAACGAACGTGGTGAACACGGTCGATGCGGCGAAGATGAAGGTCCACGAAATGATCTTTAGTAGTGGGCCACGCAGGTCTTGGTCACCGAAGATGGTTGCGAAGTTACGCATGCCAACCTGAACTTCCCAACCGATGTTGAGACAGTCTGGGTCGTCAAGACCACCGATGCAGGCACCGAACTTGCCAGGAATCTTGCCGTTTACACGAAAGAAGCCATCCTGGGCGGCCATCAGTTTTGCTCCGTCAGAAACGCGCAAGAAGTAACCCTTAGGGTCTTCGTAACTTGTGCCCATCCAAACGATCGAAGGCTGGTAAGTGATCATGGTTGCCAAGTCTTGGGTCTGCAAGAACGGGCTCTTGTCATCGCCTGGTGTCAGTTGGTACTGACGACTAGCGAGAAGGTTTGTGGTTGCAGTCGGAAGCTGGTTGACCTGCTTTACCGAAACAGCGGTGTAGCCAGGTGCTGCAATTGCGTCGGCTAGGTTCGGGCCTAGGTCGGTTAGCGGTTTCAATTCACAGTCAGAGGTTGGAACTGTGGTCGCGTTGCTCTTGATGAACTGCTGCACTGCAGTCGTACAAGTTGCAACCGGCTCTAGAGTCTTGCCGTCGCTCTTTGCAACGAGAACATCGCCGCTCATCGGGTCGGTTAGTAAGAACGCGTATTTGTTTTGTGAATCTTTGACGACATGTACGTCGTACTGCTTGCCGTCTGCAACAGGGTCTGCACCCTGAGCGGCAAGTGCACTAACAGCTTGACCTTCGCTACCGTTGTGCGCTGAACCATAGTTGGTGAACGCGGTGTAACCGCTAAATAGCAAAACGTAAACCTGGAACGCCAAAAGCAAAAGCACACCGGGGGTTAGGTACTTTGCAGGTAGACCGCCACGACGCAAGAACAACCAGTTGACGATCAACATGGTGACTAGTGCGACTGCGAATCCGATGTAGCGCTGGTTCATCCAAAGGAAGAACATCACAAAGATCGTGACGGCATCGAGAATCGCGAGCAGTGCAATCTTCACCAAGGTGCCGCGAAGACTCGGGGTGCCTCCGTCATAAAGATTCTTAACGCTCTTGCGAGTTACGTTGCTCTTATCAGACCCTCCAGCGAGTGGATTCGTCATGGGCTACCTCCAGTGGTGATGCAAACTAAAAAGAACTCTATTCGCTAAAACGGCTCTAGATGACCGAAACAAAACCTTCGTTACCGTTTCGAGAATTTGCACGGATGCGAATTTTCGCTGGGCGTTTTTTGAAAACGCTTACAGCGCGACACCCCATCCGGGCATAAAAAATGGGGCCCCGCTTTCGCGAGGCCCCATTTTTTTATGAAACTAATTAGCCCTTGATCAACGCGGTGATTGCGTCGGTCATAGCAGTCCAGTCAGCACCTGGGTTGGTCGACTTGCCAGTAAGGATCTTGGCTTCAGTCTTGCCCCACTTGTCCCAAACCGAGTCCATTGCTGGCATGTTTGGCATAGGTACTGCGTTCTTGCCTGCAGCTGCGAAGCCCTTGATTACTGGGTCGTTCGAAGCAACCTCAAGAGCTGCCTTGTTTGCAGGGGTGAAGTTGTCAACGTTGAAGTAGTTGATTCCAGCTTCCTTGCCAGCAAGTGCAGTTAGAAGAGCGGTAGCGCGTACAACGTCAGTCGATGGGCTGTTGGTGATCATGCCACCCTTTACACCCATGAACTGGCGAGCAACCTTGCCACCGAACGAAGGAATTGCAGACACAGCGAAGTCAGTGTTGATAACTGACTTGGTGGTGCACTTCGAGTTACCGTTCTCAATCGACGAGACAGCCCATGGACCGGTGATCCAGTACTTTAGGGTTCCAGTCTTGATTGCACAGATTGCGTTGTCCCAGCCGAAGTCAGCCTTACCGAAGAAGCCCTGGCCCTTGGTTGCTAGGTACTTTGCGAAGGTCTGACCTTCAGCGCCGTCCATACCAAGAGTTGCAGTCCAACCCTTCGAGGTTGAGTCGAATACTGGAGCACCGAACGAGCTCTGTACTGGGTAGAAGTGGTAAGGGTCGCCGCCTACTGAACCGTAGGTACCGACAAGAAGCTCACCGTTCTTGATCTGTGCACCAGTGGTTGGAGCCTTTGGAGCCTTCTTCAAGTTACGAACTAGACCGATGTTCTCGGTGTAGAAAGGAACGCCGTACTGCTTGCCGTTGTATAGGAAGCCAGCAAGTGCGTTAGAAGCAAGGCTTGCGGTGGTTGCAGCTGCTAGAGATACAGGGCGAACTACACCAGAAGCAACTAGGTTGCCGGTCCAGTCGTGTGCTGCTGCTAGAAGGATGTCTGGACCAGTGCCTGCAGGAACTGCAGTCTTTAGCTGGTCGCGAACCTGGCCGAAGTCCTTGCCAGTGAGGGTGACGGTTACGCCGTTAGCAGCTGCCCAAGTTGCAACAGGGGTAGCAAAATCTGCCTTACGTGCGCTGTCAACCCAAACCAAAAGAGTTGGGGTGTCTGCGATTGCTGGTGCGCTTGCTGCGAACAGCGAGCCAACAGCCAAAGTCGCTACTGCGGCAGCAATGCCACTTTTGCGGATCTTCATAGGTGTTACCTTTCGAAACTACGTAGTTGATGGACTTGCAATCAAGTCCCTACTATCCAACAGCGAAACTTCGCTTAATGCCAACTTATGAGCGACCGATTTGGTTACGGCTTGGTCACGATTTGTTCTGGTGCCGTTCATCTCAAATTGGCTTGGATAAGCCCGTAATCTTGTGAGCATGTCGAATTCGCCTATTCTCTACCAAACCAAAGACAACCCTGAATGGTGGCGCTCGAGCGTCATCTACCAGATTTACCCTCGTTCTTTTGCCGATGGCAATGGCGATGGCATGGGAGACCTAAAGGGCATCGAAAGCCGATTGCCAGCCCTTGCTGAGCTTGGCATCGATGCCATTTGGTGCTCACCTTTCTTTAAGTCGCCACAGAAAGACGCCGGTTACGACGTCAGCGACTACAAAGACATCGACCCGCTTTTCGGCACCCTGGCCGACTTCGACGACCTAGTCGCCGAGGCGAATCGCCTAAACATCAAGATCATCGTTGACTTGGTGCCGAACCACTCTTCAGACCAGCACGAGTTCTTCAAGGCCGCGCTGGCCGCAGGCCCAGGCTCTCCAGAGCGCGAGATGTACATGTTCCGCGACGGCAAGGGTGAGAACGGCGAGCTGCCTCCTAATAACTGGGAGTCGGTCTTTGGCGGAATCGCCTGGACTCGCATCACCGAGCCAGACGGCAAGCTCGGCCAGTGGTACCTGCACATCTTTGATTCATCGCAGCCTGACCTGAACTGGGACAACCCACAGGTTCGCGAGATGTTCGATGGTGTGCTTCGCTTCTGGCTAGACCGCGGAGCCGCCGGGTTCCGTATCGATGTCGCTCACGGCATGATCAAGCGAGCTGGCCTGCCAGATGTAGTGAAGATCGACAGCCACATGGGCGGTGCCCGCATGGATGAGGTTGTCTCAGTCGAGCAGCTCGAAGAGCAAAACCCGTTCTGGGGTCAGCCTGAGGTGCACGACATCAATCGTCGTTTCCGCAAGGTGCTAAACGAATACGAAGATCGAGCAATGTGTGGCGAGGCCTGGGTCATGCCACTTGAGCGCATGGCGACCTGGGTTCGCCCAGATGAGTACCACCAGACTTTCAACTTCGGTTACCTAGAGACCCCATGGAAGAAAGACGGCCTGAAGAAGGTGGTCACCGAGTCACTTCGCGTATTCGGCGAAGTTGGCGCACCTTCTACTTGGGTGCTTTCAAACCACGACGTGATTCGTCACGTGACTCGAATGGGTTACGACCAGATTCCGAAGCAGGGCGACGGTATTGGCCCGCGCTCGCCGCAGCCAGATGAGGCCCTCGGCCAGCGTCGCGGTCGTGCGGCAACCGCGTTCATGCTCGGCTTGCCTGGTGGCGCCTACATCTACCAGGGTGAAGAGCTCGGCTTGCCTGAGCACACCACCCTTGGTGAGGCTTACCGCGAAGACCCAACATTCTTCCGCACCAAGGGCGAACGCGTTGGCCGCGATGGTTGCCGCGTTCCAATTCCATGGGAGGGCGGCGTCAACGAGTCGAACGGATTCTCGTCGACCGGCGCATCCTGGTTGCCACAGCCAGAGTCATACAAGAAGTACGCGCGAAGCAACCAAGAAGGTGTAGCGGGTTCGACTCTCGAGCTCTACAAGCGTCTGCTCAAGGTTCGTCGCGAACTTTCGTTGGGTGCAGGTAACTTCCGTTGGGCTCCAGAGTACACCGATGAAGAAACCTTGGCCTACGTAAACAACGGTGTGCTCGTGTTGAGCAACTTCGGCAAGAAGGCAGTTATTGTTCCAGCGGGCGAATTGCTCGCAACTACCCAGCACGATTTGCTGGTTGAAGGCGAACTTGAAATTGACCAGACCGTTTGGATCAAGCTCTGATTCATGCCAGATCTAACACTCGGAGTTAGCCACCACTCATCAAACAAAAATGAGTGGTGGCGCTCCGGAGTGATCTATCAGATTTATCCGCGCTCGTTCGCAGATAGCAACGGCGACGGAATTGGAGATCTAGCCGGAATCACTTCGCGACTCGACGCGATTTCAAAACTTGGTGTTGATGCTGTTTGGCTCTCACCGTTTTACAAGTCACCACAAAAAGATGCAGGTTACGACGTAAGCAATTACTGCGACGTTGATCCGCTATTTGGTTCGCTACGCGACTTCGATGCTTTGGTTGCGCGCGCACACGAGTTGAACATCCGTGTGTTGATTGATCTTGTTCCTAATCACTCGAGCGATCAGCACGTTTGGTTTCAGCGCGCACTGAAGGCACCGGCGGGCGATGCTGCTCGCAATTTTTATCACTTCAAGGATGGCCGCGGTGTCGATGGCAACGAGCCGCCGAACAACTGGCTTTCGCTCTTCGGTGGCCCCGCCTGGACCCGCACGCGCAACGCCGACGGCTCAGCGGGCCAGTGGTACCTACACCTTTTTGACTCGTCGCAGCCAGACCTGAACTGGGCGAACCCCGCAGTTCAGGCCGAGTTCGAGAGCATCTTGCGGTTCTGGCTCGACCGCGGCGTCGACGGGTTCCGCGTTGATCAGCCGCACGCAATGGCCAAGGCCGCCGGGCTGCCTGACCACCCAGACATAGAGCGCGCTGGTGCCGGCTTTATCGAGGGCGAGGCTGCCCCGCCGATGTGGTTCCAAGAAGAAGTGCACCCGATCTTCAGACGCTGGCGCGCGATTCTCGATGAATACCCCGGCGACCGCGCAATGTGCGGCGAGGCATATGTGCTGCCACTGTCACTGATGGCGAAGTGGGTTCGCCCCGATGAGTTCCACCAAACTTTCAATTTCAGATTCTTAGATGCCAACTGGAACAGCGAAAACATTTTCGATGTTGTGAATGAATCA
>JBJTNB010000119.1:0-2278 GCA_046073845.1 Micrococcales bacterium | reverse complement strand
GTTCAGAAGGGCAACATCGATGTTGCTGCTCGCAGCCTTTCGGCAACCGACATTGAATCGCTCGCCAAGGAGAGCAGCCTCACCGTTCACAAGGGTCCTGGTGGCGAGATCCGCTACATCGTGTTCAACTTTGACACCCAGCCTTTCGGAACCAAAACCGCAACTCCAGACGCCAAGAAGGCTCTTGCGGTTCGCCAGGCGGTTGCAGACCTAATCGACCGTCAGGCAATTAGCGACCAGGTTTACAAGGGCACCTACGCTCCGCTTTACAGCTACGTGCCAACCGGCATCCCTGGTGCTGTGACCCCGCTAAAGGACCTCTACGGCAAGGATGGCGGCCCAGACGCTGACGCAGCTAAGGCTGTCTTCGCAGCGGCTGGCATCACCGCACCTGTGACCCTGAACCTTCAGTGGACTCCTGCTCACTACGGCCCATCGTCAGGTGACGAGTACGCACTGATCAAGAGCCAGCTAGAGGCAAGTGGTCTCTTCAAGGTCAACCTTCAGTCGACTGAATGGACTACCTACTCGAAGGAGCGCACCGCCGATGCGTTCCCGGCCTACCAGCTCGGCTGGTTCCCTGACTACTCGGATGCCGACAACTGGTTGACTCCGTTCTTCCTTCAGGGCGGCTTCTTGGGTAACCACTACGACAACGCAGCGGTTGACACCTTGATCAAGGCTCAGGGAGTCGAAACCGACGCAACTAAGCGTCAGCAAGACATCGAAGCAATTCAACTCGCTGTTGCGAAGGACCTTTCGACCGTGCCATTGCTGCAGGGTTCACAGGTTGTTGTTTCTGGCAAGAACGTTAAGGGTGTAATTCTTGACCCGTCGTTCAAGTTGCGTTTCGCTTCGCTAACTAAGTAACCAAATTGATGCAGGGGGTCGGTTCGCCGGCCCCCTGTTTCGTTTTTCAAGTCGCCTCGCCTGAATAGACTTGAGCAAACATTCAAAGAAGAACGAGCATGAGCAAGAGCAGAGTTTCGCTGAAGGCATTTTTCGCCTCACCTTTGCTGCGCTACCTAGTCATTCGATTCTTACTCATCGTTCCGACTGTGTTCATTTTGGTCACAATGGTCTTCTTCGTCATGCACGCGATTGGCGACCCGATCACTGCGGCACTCGGTGGCCGTCTAACCCCAGTCGAATTACAAAAACGCATTCACGCAGCTGGATACGACCGACCCACTTGGGTGCAGTACGTCGAATTTTTGGGGCAGATAGCGCGCTTTGATTTTGGTCGAACTTTGACCACCAACCAGGCCATCGGCGATGTCTTCGCAACCTATGGAATGGCAACCCTCGAGCTGAGCGTTTACGCAATCATCGTTGCGATTGCGGTGGGTATTCCGCTTGGCATGATTGCTGCTCGAAATCGCGACACCGTCAAGGATGCATCGGCCCGCCTCTTCGCAATCCTCGCCTATGCCACCCCAGTGTTCTTCGTGGGGCTGTTGCTCAAACTGATTTTCGGTGTCGCGATTCCGATTTTGCCAATTGCGGGCCGCGCATCCGTGGGCACCGAACTCATACTTCAAACCGTGCCGGGTGCATCCGGGTTCTTCTTTATCGACGCTCTTCGCACCGGCGACCCAGGGCTGATTCTCGACGTGGTTAGCCACGCGGTTCTGCCTTCGCTTGCTCTGGGCTTGCTCACCGCCGGCATCTTCTTGCGCCTGGTACGCACCAACATGATCGGCACCCTGGCCATGGATTACGTCGATGCCGCTCGTTCACGTGGAGTAAGCGAATACCGCCTGACCCGCAAGCATGCCTACAAGCCAGCCCTAATCCCGGTGATTACGGTTATCGGAATGCAAATCGCGGTGCTGCTCAGCGGTGCTGTTCTGACCGAGACCACCTTTGAATGGAAGGGTCTTGGCTTTGAGCTGGCCTCGTTCTTAAACGCTCGCGACTTTGTTGCGGTTCAGGGCATCGTTGCGCTTCTTGCGGTAATCGTTGCGGTGACCAACTTCGTTGTCGACGTGATTGCCGCCCTTATCGACCCAAGGATCAAGTTCTGATGCGCGCGCTTGCGAAGGTGTTCAACTCAGGAGTCATCGGCTCTGCACGCCGTTCACGCGGGGTTCAGCGCTTCATGCTGCTAACCGGCTTGTCGTTGACCGCACTATTTCTGTTGCTCGCTGCATTCGCCCCGCTGCTTGCACCTTACGGCTACTCGCAATTGCAAGACGCACACGGATACTTCGGTTCTCAGCAACCACCATCGAGTGCGCACCTTCTTGGCACAACGGTCGGCGGCATGGATGTACTC